>JAISJU010000125.1 GCA_031261165.1 Prevotellaceae bacterium | reverse complement strand
GAGTATTCGAATATGTCGCTTGTAGATGCCGTTCAGGCGGTTGAGGGTGTAAAAGTGGTAACGTTCCTGTCGGCGGCGAGTGCGAGCAATATTGAAGATAAATTTACACCTGTGGCGGGTTATTTTATTTACAACGAAGAACAGATTAATTTGACAATGCTGCCTTATGCTGTATAATAACACATATAACGTCAATTTCCGCACGTTGGCAGTCAATCTGCTGCCGACAATGCTGCGCAAAGAAAGGCTAATCGCTTTTCTGCTGCCGATTGTCGGGCAAATAGGGCTGGCGCACGTGGAACTAATGAAATATCGGCGGCAAAAAGACTTTCGATTGACACACAACGGACAGCGTTGTTATCTGCGTGGGGCGTTGAACGAAATTTTTGACCCAATTTTGCGGCGCATCACCATCGGCGAGGGCGGAACGGCAACAGCAAGTATTATCTGGTGGCGCGAAGAAGAAAAGCCGTTGTTGCTGCCGGCATTGATAAATCAACGCGGATATGTAGCGGGCGTTGATGATTTTACGGTGGAAATACCCGCAGAACTTGAGCCGCAGAAAGCACAAATAGCCGCAGTTACAGCGGAATACAAATTAGCAAGTAAACAATTTTCAATTACAATTATATGACAGCCATAAAACGAACAGCAGGTAATTTTCTCAACTTTGCCACGCGGAATTTTCCGCTTGACTGCGAGGGTATGAACTTGATGCAGCAAAATGAGGCGTTGCTGTCTATTTTGGGCAACATTGGCGGCAATCGCTACATTGTTAAGGGCTGCACGGCGGCAGTAAACTACGAGGGATATGTGTTTCTCGGCACGCAAGCCGCGCCCGATGGCGAACTGCTGTATGTAGAGCCAAAGCCCGCCGGTGCTGCGGCTGCAAATTTATATATGGTCAATGAGCCTGTTGATATTAGCGCACAGGGTTATGACTACTCAGCGGCATATACGCAACGACACCTCGCTTGGGGATTGGGCAGCGAACAATATCCGTTTGGCTCGTTTTCGGCTATTCAGACCAATATACAATTAACAACCAAAGTAACCAGCCTGCAATCGCAAATTAACGCTATACTGCCCACGCCCGCCGGTGTGATTGTGATGTGGAGCGGTAGCCCTACAAACATACCAGAGGGTTGGAAACTGTGCAACGGACAAAACGGAACGCCTGACCTGCGAGGCAGGTTTATTGTGGGATACAATCCTGATGATGGCGATTATAACGCAATAGGCAAAAACGGCGGCGCAAAAACGGTAACACTTTCCGAAGGGCAGATGCCAGCCCACAACCACGCAGATAGCACGCAGTTTCGTTTCTTCACAGCCATTGCCGGCGAAGGACAACTAACCGGTACGCAGAACGGTTGGGGCTATACTACCGGAGACGGAAGTAAGGGAACGGCAGCCTCATTAGATTATTCGCCCGCCGCTTACGGCGGTTATGCCGAAAACTTTATCGGACATATACCTTATGGCAGTAGTCAAGGGAATGCAGTAGCCGCCGCGGAATCAAAGGACAAAGGCGGAAATCAGGCGCACGAAAACCGCCCGCCCTATTATACGCTGGCTTATATTATGAAATCGTAAAATATAAAAAAAATGGCAATACAGACTTTACAAATAATCAAATCTTGGTTTCGGAAAGGTTTATATCCTACCGAAGGACAGTTCTCGGACACTTGGGACTCATTTTGGCACAAGACGGACGAGTTAATTCCGATGTCGCGTATTGAAGAATTGACGAACACGCTGAATGGAAAAGCAGACGCAGAAGTAATAATATTAATCAATGAGGCTATTGAGGCGTTGAAAGAAGAGGTACATAGCAATACTACCTATATGCACATACACGCTCGCCGCAACAGCGTTCTTTTTCCCGAGCCGTTCAAAATTACCGGTATCGCCATTAATAACCACTGTGAGCGCATTCTGATAGCCGACAAAGGCGATATGAATAACACGCTTGAGATAGAGTGTTATGCGCAAGAAGATGGTTTGGAAATCGCAGAGGCGAATATTTCTCTTGAGCGGTTTTTCGGCAAAGCCTGTTATATTTTTGCCTCCACCGGCGAGCAGCAGGGCGATGTAGATGTTTCATTTACTCTTAAATTAATAACCAATTAATAACTAACCAATTATGAATTACATTCCGATTATACCGAACGAGGGCGGGTTTAATTTCGCTCTCCCGGCAGGCGAGGCAAACCTGCCGCAGCCGATAGGCGAAATTCCAATGCGCGGCACGTCAGACAGATGGGCGCGTGCCGACCACGTACATAACAACAAACATTTCCGACACTTCCATCAGGACGAGCCTCAGGCAATGGACTATTCTATTGCCAAATGGGGCGAGGAGGATGGTCAAGAGACGATGAAATTCTACGGCTGGGGCTTTAGTAGCGGCAAACAAGACTTGGAAGATGAATTTCGGTATGCCTGGAAATCGCATTACAAACACCGATTTGCGCAGTACAACAGCGGAACTACGGTATTGTATTACGTTCCCAACCCAACGAATTATGACGGCTCGCACAGTGGCGACACGCCTGTTTTGCTCGCAAACCCACAAATGACACAGTTGCGCACACATAATGCAGGCTATGGACACCGCCCTATCATTGACGGCGGTAGGGATTTGGGCAATGCAAAAGAATTTACGGCGGTTTATTCCACAAGAGCAACCGTTCAAAATCCACAGGCGCAGGGCGAGTACGTTAATTATGGCGCACGATGGGGCGAGGATTATTTTAAAATCTATCAGGACGGAAACAAGCCGTTGTTTAGCAAAGACGGTTCTTCCAGCGATATTGTAATGTTCGGTGCGTATGGCGGTTTCTCGACCGACAATTACGGCGGAATCTTGCCACAATCTTACAGTACAGTAGCAAAATTCAGCAGTGGGGGCGGAACATTTTACTACAATGGCAATTCGGTTGGTATGGGTGATAATTCCGGGCAGAATTGGTTCGGAACATACGGCTCTACTACGCTCGGTAATGCGAACGCTAATACTGAAATAAGAGGTAATTACATATCGCTTACCGGTGTTGTTTCTCAGATGACTGTGAATAATATGACAGTCAATAGTACGTTGAATGCCAATAATATGAACATTTTAGGAATTGACGGCTATGCAGGCACAAATGTATTTGCCGGATATAGCGGTAGCGGCAGCGGAACGTCCGGTTATTTGCCAGGCACGGATTCAAACGGCAATTGGGCTATCTTGAACTTCAAAGGCGACAACAACTTAAACTGTTCGCTGATGTTTAACAGCCAAAGTGGTAATTTGTGGTTCCGATACAAAGCACCAGGCTCGTCTTCGTATTCATTCAAACAAATCTCAACTATTTAACAAACTAATAACTAAAAAAACTATGGCATTCAAAGCAAACGCGGTAGATTACCGCACAGGTTACGTCTATAAAAAAGACGAAGTTTATATCAAGGTAGTGTCCGATGGTTCGGGCAAAGTTCAAGTGCCGGTAATGCAGGCAGACGGCAAGACGCCGAAAATTGCCGAAAACGGACAGCCGGAAATGACATCGCAATGGGTGTGCGATTTCCGCTGGTTTGTATTCAACAAGCGCACGCATCGCCCCCTTTTCGGCGGCAACGGACAGATGGCAAACTTTGATACAAACCAATCTGCCGAAAAACAGATTTACGACTTCGTAAAACAGTTGAAGTGGCAGTACTGGTATCCGCAGGAAGATTTGTTTGACGTGGAAACTTACGGCGCGGAAATCAGCGAAAAATTCCTTGCCGGCAAAGAAACGACAGCGGACGGCAAAGTGCTGTATCCCTTATTCACCGATGTAGAAGACGACGAGTAGTTATGAATATTCCGAAAATCATACATCAGATTTACGAAACCAAGCCGGGCGCACAGGTATCGCGCCGCGTGTTGGAGTGGTGCGCTTCGGTGCAACGTTCCAACGCGGGCTTTTCGTATCGGTTTTGGAATAGCGGAAAAGCAATTAATTCCTTTGTGCGTGAGAATTTTCCTGAATTTTACGACAAGTACAGGGCGTTGCCCTTTGACGTAATGCGCTGGGATATTTTGCGGCTTATGATACTCTACGTTGAGGGTGGCGTGTATATAGACGCTGACGTTGAGGGCTACG
Source organism: Prevotellaceae bacterium (assembly GCA_031261165.1). Taxonomy (GTDB): domain Bacteria; phylum Bacteroidota; class Bacteroidia; order Bacteroidales; family Paludibacteraceae; genus JAISJU01. The sequence continues at coordinate 7,264 of JAISJU010000125.1, read as the reverse complement.
AAAGTATTGAGCCGTTGATTAAAGGCTGCGCCTGCGCGTTTGCGCTCGAGCCGCAGCCGCACGCCGAAAATCACAGTTTGCGGTTGCCCTTCCTCGTGGGTACTTACTTCATTGCTGCCGAGCCGAAACACTCCTTTATTATGCTGCTGATTGAAGAGTTGTTTGAACACGCTTTTATCCGTTACAGCACGCATAATCCTACGCAGGTAATGCTTTCCACCGGTCCCGTTCGTATCACGGAAATCTACCTGCAAAGCCGCGCCAATTTTGATGTGCAACTTATCGACAGCCGTGAGGTGTCGCCGCTGTCGGCAAAAGATGTGCCGGAATATCTTAAAGGGAAATACTTTGAATCGGCGGAACGCGCTCGAATGGTGCATTTATACGCATCGTCTTGGGCAGAGCCGATAGAGAATAAGGAAGTGTTGGAATATCAGGAGTATTTGAAGAGAAAAAAAAGCGGGGCGTAAAAAAGCCCCCGACTTCATTAACAAAAAAAACAAAATGGCAGCAAAAACAACACAATGGATATTAGAACTTATTGACCGCATCACTGCACCGCTGAATGCTGTGCAGCGGGCGGCTGATGACACCGCCGAGGCAGTAGAGGGTATTGACGATGCCCTCGACGAGGTAGAGCAGCACGGTGGTGATTCACTGCCGCAACTCGGCGCAAAGGTCGGTGCGGCTGCATTCGCGTTCAATCAAGTGAGTGATGCTGTCGGGAAGGCAAATGCCGCTTTTCAAAATGCCATTGCGCCGGGCGTGGCACTCGAAACTCAGCTCGCCAATTTGTCCATTGTTACTGAAAAATCCGCTGACGAACTGTCATTTTTGAAAAATAACGCCAAAGATTTAGCCGAAATATATGGCGGCAGTGCTGTTGATTATCTTGCGACTGCCAACGCTATCATTGCTAATTTGGGCGACACGATTGCGGGGAACGATGAAATAATATCTAACCTGAATGAGAAAGTCGCTATAATGAGCAAGTTGATGGACGGCGATGCGCAGGGTGCTGCTATGGCGCTTACAAGCACGATGCGGCAGTTCGGCGTTGATTTGACTAACACTAACGAAACAATTAGCGAATCGGCGAGAATTATTAATGTTTTGCAAGCGGGCGGAAAAGTTGGCGGTTCAGAAATAAAAGACACAGCAGAGGCAGTAAAGCAGGCGGGGGGAATTGCACACAGTGCTAACGTTGGTCTTGAAGAACTCGTTGCCACTCTCGAAGTTTTTGACGACATAGCCAAAGGAAACGAGGCAGGAACGGCGATGCGTAACCTGATTGTTTCTCTTGATAACCCCGCCCTATTGTCGCCAAAACTTCGCGAGAGGATGCAAAACGCGGGCGTTGATTTCAATGTTCTTGCCAACCACTCCCTTACACTCACCGACCGTCTCAGAGAACTATCCAAAGCCTCACAGGGCGACCGCGCTGATTTTTTTAACCGTGCAGGCATAGCGGTTGGCGAGAGGATTCTGGAAAATCTTGACAAAATAGACGAGTACAAAGAAAAGGTAACAGGCACTAATGCTGCCATTGATGGCGCTGCAATAGCGATGGATACTTACAGCGAAAGTATGTCGCGCACTTCGGCTTGGATTGATAATTTGAAGATTGGTTTTTTTGATGCCGTCAAACCGATTGCGCCATTCATCAACATTGCCGGAGATGCAATGTCTGGCATTACTGACCTGGGCATTGCGGTATGGGGGCTGAGTATTTTATTGAAAAAAGACTTGTATGTTGGAATTTGGACAGCAATTAAGGGTACTACTGTGTTTATCGCCAAAAATATCTTTGCGGCGGGCGCAACAAAACTCTGGACAGGCGCACAATGGTTGTTGAATATTGCTCTCAATGCCAACCCGATAGGTTTAATTGTGATTGGAATTGCCGCATTGGTAGCAATCGTTGCTGTTGTGATTAAGTATTACGACAAATGGGGCGCAGCGGCTACTTTTCTTATGGGACCTCTCGGAATAATAATTAATATTATTCAGTCGTTTCGCCGTAACTGGGACAGTATAACCGAAGCATTCACCAAAGATGGCATTATTGGAGGAATTAAGAGGATAGGAATAGTATTGCTTGATGCGCTACTTTACCCGATGCAGCAGTTGCTTAATATACTGTCAAAGATACCGGGACTTGGCGGGCTGGCAAGTAAGGGTGTTGATGTAATTGCGAATATGCGAAAAAATCTCGGATTAAAAGACCCCGAAAGTTCAGACGAAGATAGCGATAACCCCAAAGAAGGAGAGCCTGAAGGCAGCATCACAGTAGACAAGATAATTCCCAAAAAAGAAGAAAAAACCGAAAGACCAAAAAAAGATGGCAAGACCGACAATAACTCCAAGACAGACGAGGGCAAAAACTTAAATCTGACAGGCGGCAGTGGTGGCTCCGGTGGCGGCAAATCAATAACAATGAACTTAACGATGAACATTACTAATCACGGAATGAATGACCCGGACAAATTCACCGAACAAGTGGTTAGAAAGATAAATGATAAACTGAATGATGCAATGGCGGCGGCATAAAAAAGCCCCCGACTTCGCTCGCCCATAGTTTCTCACGCGATGGGCAAATGATTAAGGTGCAGACACACCAAGCCGAAGGCATAGCCTTTCGGGTGTGTCTGCACCCATTTTATTTTTTGCGTGAGATGCCGCAAAAGTAGTAATTAAATAGCATTTAAACCTAATTTAAAATAAAAAAAAATGAAAGAAAAAGTATCATTAAGAACGCCGCTCACTTATTATGGCGGCAAACAGCAACTTTGCTCGACAATTTTAGAGTTAATTCCGCCTCACAGTCTCTACTGTGAGCCATTCTGTGGCGGTGCGGCAGTTTTTTTCGCAAAAGAGCCGAGCATGACAGAAGTAATTAACGACACCAATCGCGAAGTTATTAATTTTTACAAGGTTGTACAAAATGACTTCGTGAGCCTCGAAAAAGAAGTCCGAATTTCGCTGCACAGCCGAATACAACATAACGATGCGTATGTGATATTCACCAACCCGCACCTATTTAGCGAAATAAAACGCGCGTGGGCGATATGGGTGCTTGCCAACCAATCAATGAACAGTATTTTGAATAACAGTTGGTCGTTTGAGCGCGTGGGTCATAAAATGTCGGCAAAAATCCAAAACAAAAAGGACAGTTTCACAGAAGACATAGCCATTCGCCTGCAGCGCGTTCAAATCGAATGCGCCGATGCTAACTATATTATTCGTACCCGCGATTATGAAGATGCGTTTTTCTATGTTGACCCGCCGTACATCAATTCTTGCCAAGGGCATTATGATGGTTACGGCGAGGCGGACTATGAAAGGCTGTTGCAGAATTTATCCGAAATAAAGGGCAAATTTCTATTATCTTCGTTCCCAAGCGACATATTAAATAAATATATCGCCAAAAATGGTTGGCATAGCCGACAGATAGAAATGCGGTGCGCGGCATCGAAAAATAAAAAACGAAAAATTGAAGTGCTGACGGCTAATTATCCGATTGGTCTCTAAAGTTAAAATAGCCACTCTAATAGGTGGCTATTTTATTTTGCTGCAAAAATGAAAAATTTACGTTTGGAATGCGAAAAATTTACGTTTGGTTTTTGCGATTATAATTAGAATGTTTATTTATAGCAATGAAAAAAGCGGACTCATTATCCGCTCTCAAGGTTTTCCACGACCTACAATAGTAAATAAGTAAGCCCGCAATATTGCGAGCGTTATACTTATCCTTACTATTGTTTAATTAAAATTTTGTGGAAAATTTGAGAGCAAGAATGCGTTAAACGCGTTTTTTTAATCTAATAAGTCCTCCCAAACCTCAACATTTTGAGCCATTTGGAATTATGGGGGCAAAGATAAATAAAAATTGTGATATACAAGAAAAATAAAAAGATATTTTTCTATCTTTGCGCTTTCAAAAAATGATAAATGAATTTCATTGCATTAAAACAGGGAATTGAGCAACTTTCAAACTCTTTTCGTCAGAGCGTTGCAGTTGCCATTAACAGCCACTTAACCATAAGAAATTGGCTGATAGGATACTACATCGTTAAATTTGAGCAAAACGGCGAAGACCGAGCCAAATATGGCGCAAAATTGTTGCAAAATTTGGCGGAGAGTTTCAATAACGAAGGGCTTTCGTACAGAAATTTAAGATTGTTCCGACAATTTTATTTGGTGTATCCGCAAGTGGAATTTTATATTCCTGCATTTCTACAAAGACACTATGGTGAGATTTGGCAATCACCGACTGCCAAATTACAACTGCCTGAATTTCAATCTATTGAAATTGGGCACTCAGTGAGTGCCCAATTCAAAGAGCAAAAAAATGAAATTCCTACTCTGCCCGTAGAAAAGTTAATTCATAAATTATCTTTCACGCATTTATCACTGTTATTTCCCATTGACAACCCGCTAAAACGTGTCTTTTACGAAATGGAGTGCATCAAAGGCACGTGGAGTGTGCGGGAACTGAAACGGCAAATCGACTCGCTCTATTTTGAACGAATGGGATTGAGCCGAAAGCCCGAACTGTTAAGCCAAATCGTGCAGGACAACAGCCTGCCGGTCAATATGATTGACACTATAAAACAGCCGATGGTGTTCGATTTTTTGGGGTTGAAAGCAAAAGATGTGGTGTATGAATCGGATTTGGAACAGGCGTTAATCGAACATTTAGAAGATTTCTTGGTTGAACTCGGACACGGTTTTTGCTATGAGGCACGCCAAAAACGTATTCTTATCGGCGACGAATATTATTTTTGCGATTTGGTTTTTTACAACCGCATACTCAAATGCCACGTTTTGATAGAACTGAAAATCGGCGCGTTTTCGCACGAGCATTTTGGACAACTGAAAACATACATCAATTATTACCGAAAAGAAATAATGCGCCCTGACGACAATCCGCCAATGGGCATTTTGCTTGTTACCGACAAGAACACGGCTTTGGTGGAATATGCCACTGCGGATAGCGATAAGGAAATTTTTGTATCAAAATATGTCGCCGAACTGCCTACAAAAGAGCAATTTATAGAATTTATGAACAAAGAATTTGAAAAATTATAACAATATGAATATACTACTTCTCGGCTCAGGCGGCAGGGAACACGCTCTTGCGTGGAAAATAGCCCAAAGCCCCAAAACGGAAAAACTTTTTATCGCGCCCGGAAACGCGGGTACGGCTCTTGTCGGCACAAACCTCGCCATCAAAGCCGATGACTTTGCGGCGGTCAAAACCGCTGTGCTGCAATACGGTATCAATATGGTAGTGGTGGGTCCCGAAGACCCGCTCGTAAAAGGCATTGCCGACTTTTTCGTTGCCGATGCGGATTTGAAAAATGTGCCGGTTATCGGTGCGTCAAAGCAGGGCGCAATGCTCGAAGGCAGTAAGGATTTTTCCAAGCAATTTATGATGCGGCACGGCATTCCAACCGCTGCCTACCAAAGTTTTACAAAGGAAACTTACACGGAAGGCATTGCATTTTTGAAAACCCTCAAAGCCCCCTACGTGTTGAAAGCAGACGGTTTGGCTGCCGGAAAGGGTGTGCTGATTATCAACGACTTGAATGAGGCAATCGCCGAACTCAACGAGATGCTGAACGGCAAATTCGGCTCGGCAAGCGCAACGGTGGTGATTGAAGAATTTTTGTCGGGCATCGAATGTTCGGTTTTCGTCATCACAGACGGCAAAAATTACAAAATCCTGCCTGAGGCAAAGGATTACAAGCGTATCGGCGAGGGCGACACGGGGCTGAACACCGGCGGAATGGGCGCAGTATCGCCGGTTTCATTTGTTACGCCCGCGTTTATGCAAAAAATTGAAGAACGAATTATCAAGCCGACAATAGACGGTTTGAATAAAGATAAAATTGACTACAAAGGTTTCGTCTTTTTCGGTTTAATCAATGTGGGCGGCGAGCCATACACTATTGAGTACAACGCGCGTATGGGCGACCCCGAAACGGAGGCGGTGATGTTGCGCCTGAAATCGGACATTGTTGATTTGTTTGAGGGCGTGGCTGAGGGAAATCTCAATGAAAAAACAGTTGAATTTGACCCGCGCTTTGCCGTAACGGTAATGCTCGTGTCGGGCGGTTATCCGGGCGACTACGAAAAAGGCAAGGAAATCACAGGACTTGAAACGGTCGAAGGCAGCATCGCCTTTCACGCCGGAACGACCGAGAAAGACGGCAAAGTGCTGACTAACGGCGGGCGCGTTATCGCCGTCAGTTCCTGCGGCACAACGAAAGACGAGGCACTTGCCCGCTCGTTTGCCAACGCGAAAAAGATTAGTTTCGATAAAAAATATTTTCGTTCCGATATTGGATTTGACCTATGAAAAACCGCAGCATAAAAGCCATTTCTGCACCCGGCACAGCGTCAATAGCCGTTGTGGTGGGTTTGCTTGTATTGCTTTTTGCTTTCTCGCCGGAGTTTTCCATTCTTTCTGCGGTTAATATCGTAGCGGCGGCATTTCTCGTTTTTCTGCTTTTCCGTTGCAACGAGAAACTCAGTTTTATTCGTGTGCGCACGGTATTGCACGGCTCGCTGTTTGTGTTTTTGCTGCTTACTTCGCGGGTCAGTTCCGATTTGTGGAATGCGTTTTTCCTGCTTCTTGCCGTGTGGCGATTGATGGCGGCGTATGGCGACCGCGACCCTGTGAGCAATGTTTTTGATGCCTTTCTGCTTTTGGCGGCAGGTAGTTTTTTTACGCCCGAAATGCTGCTGCTTGCGCCTGTTTTCTGGCTCTCGTTTCCTTTTATCAGAATAAGCGGTTTGCGTGCGTTTTTAGCCTCGATTATCGGTTTGACAACGGCATACATTGTGGGCTTGTCGCTGCTTTTTGCGCTCGGCGCGTTGCCGGATTTTTGGCTTTCCGTGCGGGCGCAAATGCTTGTATCTGTTTCCCTGCCCGACTTGCACCACATTATTTATATCGCTTTCCTATTCCTGTTTTACATCATCGCCTTTTTCGGCTTTTTGTCCAAAATATCTGCCGACAAAATCCGTGTCAAGCAATTGCTTTATTTTCTGTTCTTTTTGACTTTTTTCCTTTTTATAATTACCTTTTTCCAACCTTTCAACAGTGTTTTTCCACTGTTGTCCCTCTTGCTCGGCATTGTGCTGGGGCATTATTTCACACTTAGTGAATCGCGTTTCTCGCTTATTGTCTTTTTCGCTTTTCTGATTGGGGGCGTGGTTTTCTTTTTCTTAATGGAAGGGTGAAAAATATTTCATT
>JAISJU010000103.1 GCA_031261165.1 Prevotellaceae bacterium | reverse complement strand
CCACAATATACGATTTCGTACCCTGCGAGCCGGGGATAATGCCGATTTCGCCCGCACGAGCGGAAGTTGCGCCTTTGCGGTGAATGACTACATTCTGATTAAAATGATTTTCCCAAGCGGCGTAATTGTGTGCAATGTTAATCATCGGCTCGTATTCCACGCCCGAAAGCACAGACGAAACAACCTGTTGAATGTTCGCCATCATCAGTTGACGATTGGCAAAGGCAAACGCCACACAATAGCGCATTTCATTATAATACTGGTGCGCCTCATCGGTTTTGAAAGGCAAAAACGCCAAATTTGCTTTTGCATCGACAGACGAAAACCAAAGTTCGTTCAAAAATTTTGCTTTTTTGTTGTAATAATCGGCTACTTGTTTGCCAAGATTGCGGCTGCCGGAATGTATCATTATCCACAACGAATTTTCGGTATCACGCTGCAATTCAATAAAATGGTTACCTCCGCCAAGTGTTCCGATTTGTCGCAATGCAGCTGTATATTGGTGTTTCACAACGTGCATTTTTTCAATATCAAAACCTTGCGGCATAAGGGTTTCGTCTTGCTTTGTTGCCTGGTGGTCGAAACCCACAGGCACAAGTTCGCGCACGCCGCTCAAAATCTTTTTCAAATCTTCTTTTGAAACTTCTGCTGCGTTTTTATTTGTTTTCACGGCACACATCCCGCAGCCAATATCGACTCCCACGGCATTGGGAATAATCACATCTTTTGCCGCCAACACGCCACCGATAGGCATTCCGTAACCTTCGTGTGTGTCGGGCATCAGGCAAATATGCTTGAACGCAAATGGAAGATTTGCCAAATTACGCGCTTGAATAATAGCGCCTTCTTCCGGCTCGTCCAACCACATTTTGATTGGAATACGTTCTGTTGAAATTATTTTTTGCATAATTTATGTATTTGTTTTTATTAAAAAATGAGAGCGACAAATCGTAAAGGGACAAATTTATGTGCTCTACCCGCTGAGCTACATCTCGAAAGACGGCAGGATTTGAACCTGCGACCCTATAATCCTGAAGTAACCCTTCACTACGGCATCTCATTTATGCTGTCTGAACTTTGATTTTCGTATGATTTCTTTGATTTATATGATTTTAGATAATCAAAAATAATCATCTTAATCATTTGAAAATCAAAGTTCAGACGAAAAAGCAAGGCAACAGGCGGAAAGGGACTATACGGTGGTTTAAATAACCTACATTTTACTTTACCGTTGGCGGTCGGTATCTTTTTAAGACCTCCACCATCAGTCGCACTAAAAATTTAGCACCCGGCAGAAACCGATTTTCTGCTCGTAACGATAACACCAAAATGGCAGGATTGATTACCTGCTTCACCGGGTTACAAGCCGAAGTAACCCTTTTCTACGGCACTTGCTGTAATTTGTCTTGAACCTTGATTTTATTAAGATTTTACTGATTACCAAGATTAAAAATCAATCTTGTTCATCTTTTTAATCTTGTAAAAATCGTGGTTCAGATAATTATTTTATTTATTTCCGCCAAACTGCTTTTACCTCGTTCCAATGCAGCAAGCGTGTCGAAAATTTTATCACTCCAACCTGCCAGCAGCATTACATCTTTTTCGGCAATATTCAACGGTGTATTGCCATAACCCGAAAGGTCAAACAGATAGAGTTTTGCCTGCGGGAAAAGTTTTTTGTATTCGCACCAAACTGTTTGCATCGTTTGTCCATCTGTATTGCTGTTCCATAGTTGACAATCGGTAAAAATCATTATTTTATCCATCGGTATTTTTCTGTCAAGCAAGTCCTTGACAACCAGATAACCGTTGGTTGAATAACCTACTTCGCCCTCGCGCTTGTAAAACGCATCAACATTGCTCAAAACACCACTATTTGGCAAATTGACGATTTTCCAAATATCGCCGAAAATGCCCGAAACTACATTTTGGCATCTCGATTTAAGCAACATTCCGAGCAGCAAACCAATATCGTAATTTTGCACTGACGATTTTTTAGAAATGCTGCATTGCATTGAGCCGGACACATCGCAGGCAACAAGAACGCGCGTATTTTCATCAAATCCTGCCATGTTTTCAGCCGCAACCATTACTGCTTTTTCCAAAGCATCCATCAATTTTGGTGCAAAACCCGAATTGATTTTGGAAATTTCGCGGTAGGCAGCTAAAAACCTGAAAGGCAACTGTTTGGATTTCCGCACGGCTTCGGGCGAACTCAACGAATCGCACAATGTTTTGACGTGCTGTGCCGAAACTTTTGCCTGCAAAATATTGCGGATATTGCGCAAAAGCGCCATATAACCGACCTTGCCGCTATCCAAAAGTTCTTCCCATTTGGCGCGGAAAGCGGCGGTTTTTGCTTCGTCTGTTTCAAATTTTTGCTTGCCGAGTTCCGACAGTTCGGTTTCCCAAGTGTAGGGCGTTTCCAAACGATTTTCCACTATCTTGTTGAAAATCTGTTGCTGCGCCTCGTCTTTCGCTTTCGGGTGAACAAGAAAAAGCGCATCGCGAAGTTTCACCGCCGTATCACGGTTGTATTTGGCAAACTGATATTCGTCAAAGCGATTGAAAGCATTTTGAAGCCC
>JAISJU010000076.1 GCA_031261165.1 Prevotellaceae bacterium | reverse complement strand
CGGTTTTTGTAACCATGGTCAATCCCTTTCTTTGTGTGTTAGCAACGCAAATATAAGGGTTTGACCTTTTTATTTCTTATTTATTTGAACTTTTATAAATAGCAACTTGAATTAATTAAGAAAAAAGACGGGACAAAGATAAACAAACTTTTTTAAAACAAAACAAACTTTTCAAAAGTTCTAAATCTTGGAAAAGTTGCCTGAAAAAAATTAGAGGTCTCACTTTCACAAGCAAGCCCTCTAACCTCTTTAAACCTATACACAATTAAATCTTTTCTTTTTCATTAGTCAAACGTAGTGTAAGCCGTTTCGCCGTGGTCGCTTTCGTCAAGACCGATAGCCTCTTCTTTGTCGGAAACGCGCAAGCCAACTGTTTTATCCACAAGGAAGAACAAGATGGTCGTTACGATGCCCGAGAAGGCAATAGTGGCAACAACTGAAATCAACTGTACGAGGAACTGGTGGAAAGAATAAAATTCAAGTCCGCCGGTTTCTACGCTGGTAGCGAAGACACCTGTGAGCAATGCGCCCACCATACCACCTATACCGTGTACGCCGAAAGCATCAAGAGAGTCATCGTAGCCGAGTTTTCCTTTTACAAATGCTACCATAAAGTAACATACGAGGGCAACAATGATACCGATAAGCAACGCGCCTGCAAGCCCTGTGGTACCTGCTGCGGGAGTGATGGCAACCAAACCTGCCACAGCACCTGTGCTGATACCTACTACGGTCGGTTTTTTACCTACAATCCAGTCCAGAACAGCCCAGATAAGCGCGGCAGTAGCCGTACAAATATGTGTTACAAGGAAGGCGTTACCTGCCAAACCATCGGCAGCCAAACCGCTACCTGCGTTGAAACCAAACCAACCAATCCACAACATCGCAGCACCGATAGCCACAAACGGAATGTTGTGAGGCGGCAGGGCGTGTCCCTGATAGTCGCGGCGTTTGCCGAGCAAAACACACATCACGAGCGCAGCAATACCTGCATTGATATGTACTACCGTACCACCGGCAAAGTCTATCGCGCCACCGGCATCAGACCAACCGAGCAAATCGCCGAGTTGCGACATCCAGCCGCCGCCCCATACCCAGTGTGCCATCGGATAGTAGATAACCAATGCCCAAAGGATAGAGAAGAGCAAAAAGCCTTTGAATTTAATTCTTTCGGCAAATGCGCCGATAATCAACGCAGGAGTAATCACGGCAAACATACCTTGGAAGAGAATCCAGATGTAAGTAGGAATACCGGTAGCCTCCACGCTGTTTTGACCGATACCGCTGAGGAATGCCATACTGAAGTCGCCGATAAAGGCATTGCCTTCGCCGAATGACAAACTGTAACCTACGATTACCCATTCAAGCGACATTACGGCTGCCAAAATAAGGCACTGCATAAATACGCTCAACACGTTTTTGCGGCGCACCAAGCCGCCATAGAACAAAGCCAAAGCCGGAACAGTCATCAAAAACACGAAGGCTGTGGCTACAATCATCCACGCCGTGTTACCCGAATCAAGCACGGGAGCGGCATCTTGGGCAAACGCACTCATAGTGGAGAGCCCCAACAGAGCAATAATGCTGAATATTATCTTTTTCATAACTTATTTTCTTTTTTAATGGTTAAACACTTATTCTTTGTTATACAATGATTCGGGTCCGGTTTCGCCGGTACGGATACGATATGAGCCTTCGATGTCCGAAACGAAGATTTTACCATCGCCGCTTTCGCCCGTTTTGCCCGCTTGAATGATGGCGTTAATAGTTTTGTCCACATTCTGGTCGCGTACTACTATCGACAACATTCGGCGTTGAATGTATTTCGACTGGAATACTTGCCCGCGCACGATTTGTTCTTCCGTGCTTTTACCCAAGCCGGTGATGTCCCAATAAGAGAACCATTCGATGCCGGCATCGTAAAGTGCTTGCTTTACTTCTTCAAACTTTGAGAGTCTGACAACTGCTTCAATCTTTTTCATAACTAATCTTTTTTTAATTTGTAAATGTGTATATAATTCTAATAAATTTCGACCGCAAAGGTAAATCAATATCTGTTATCCGGCAAATATGGTATCAAAATAATGTTGCATCTTTGTGTTTGATTTTAAAAGAGATAATAGATATTGATTTATCTGTGCAAATCGTAAGCATATTATGCTATTTTACTTTCTATTTGATAGAATATTTTTAGAAACTGAGACCTACTACAAAGTGAGCACTTTCCGTATTTGGATTAACTGCTATCTGTCCGAACAAAGGCAGCGAGAAAGAGTCGGTAATTTTGATGTCTTTCGATGCTTTGATAGAAAGATTTACCACATTGAAGTTGTCGGAATATGCGCCATACCAGGGTGTTAAGCCAACTGCAAAATCCAAACCTACTTCACCCACTTTTACGGGATAGCCCAATTCAATATAAGTAGAATAAGCGTAATCTTTATCACTGGTAGCATCGCTTTTCAAAACGTCATTGTAGAAGTTCGTATTCCAAGCAATAGTTAAGGGGAATTTTTCGGTGACGCTCGAAAAGTCGAAACCAACCGTACCTTCGAGGATATGAGCACCTTTAGCAAAATATTTAACCGAATTGTCTGTGTAAGGACCGTAATAATCAGTTATTGCTACCGAGAAACCACTGATTTCATAACCGAGTGTCCAGTCAAACTCGTTAATTGCGGCAACGCCTTCCAATCCGTCCTCTCCAATATTGAGAAAGCGACCTAATTCTGTAGAACCCCACGCTCCCAAAGATATGCCTTTATAAGAGATAGAGGCTCCGGGTTGAAAACTTGCACCTGCGATGCTTTGACCGCGCCATTGATAAGAACTTACCAAGTCGGCACCTACCGAAACTTCAAAACTGTCCTGCGCTGTTGCAGGAATTACGCATCCTAATGCGAATGCCAACGAAACTAATGTAACTTTTACTTTTTTCATTTTTTTAAAATTTTGTGCCGCCCTGTTTTTTTTGACGACCGATTAATAAATATAATACCTGATTTTTTTGAGTTAAACACTAATACTTATTTTTTCTATGCGCATAAAAGTGTAAATCTTTTTTCCTTAACTTTGGATTGTCAATCTTTACGTTGCAAAGATAGAGGCGTTATCTTTTCCGAAGATAACAAAATGTGCTTTTGTTTGCAGGTTTTTTATTTCAAACGATAAACTGTTATTCAAAGTCTACACATAAAAATAAATTGAAAGCATATTATTGTAATATGCTTTCAATTTGAAACAAGCCTACAAATAAGTAGCATTATTTTTGTATCGATTTTCTCGTATTTGATTTAATTTGATGTTATTTTATCATTATATAATTTATATTTTGCAGCATTTTGATATTAATTTCGCAGTTTTCGCTTTCAAAACGGCAAAATGTTATAGAGCCACTAAGTGGATATAAAAACTAATGTTATATTTTCTCTGGATTGCTTCGGAGTACCTCGCAATGACGTGCTTTCGGTGGCTGAGCGAAGTCGAAGCCTCGTCATTGCGAGGTACTCCGAAGCAATCCAGAAATATTACATTAAAACATTTGTAATACTTATTTCTCTTTGTTTTTTACAAACAGCGCATTAAACTTTGTCGGTATCGGCGTTTCAAAGCGCAAGTTTTCGTCTGTTACAGGGTGTTTAAACGCCAGCGTGCGAGCGTGCAAGCCCACTCTGCCAATGGGCGATGACGATGCGCCGTATTTTTTGTCGCCAACAATAGGGCAGCCAATCGTTTGCAGATGTACGCGAATTTGGTTTTTCCTGCCGGTGTCAAGTTCCACGCGAAGCATTGCATAATCCTCATTGCTGCGCACAACGCGGTAGTGTGTTATCGCCTCTTTGCCGCCATCGTCCGCATCGCTCGAATGGGTTTTCAACGCTTTACTTTGGCGCAAATAGGATATTATCGTATCTTCCGTTTTTTCGGGTTTGCCTTCCACAACGGCATAATACACACGTTCCGTAACATTTTCGTGCCAATTTTCCTGCAAGGCAAGTTGCACTTCGCGGCTTTTGGCGTACATCAGCAGCCCCGATGTTTCGCGGTCAATGCGATGCACCACAAACAGACGATTATGCGGGTCTTTATGCTTTAGATAATTAGATAAAATGGAAAACGCGGTTGTTTCCTCTTTCCTTTCATCTGTTGCCACGGCAAGCAAACCTTCTGCCTTTTCTATCACAATCAGATAATCGTCTTCATACACAAGTTTTATTCTTGAATGTTTAAATTCGAGATGGACTTTTCCTGTATTTATCACAATGCTGTCGCCGATATGCAGCGGATAGTTATATTGCGAAACAGGTTTGCCATTTACGCAAACCTGTTTGTGTGTCAGCATATTTTTCAGCGCATTACGGCTTTTGCCGTTAAAATGTATTGCCAAAAACGCCAACAATTCCGTATCTTCTTTTACGCGAAGAACGGTTTGTTTTGTTTTTTCTTTGATTTTTTGCATTGGTGTTTATTTTTTCAGCCGTTCCACTGCCCTAATCGTATTTTCGGTGCTGCCAAAAGCCGTCAGTCGCAAAAATCCTTCGCCCGAAGGACCGAAACCTACGCCCGGCGTGCCGACAATGTTTTTCTCGGTCAGCAGGTAGTCGAAAAATTCCCACGATTTCAGTCCGGCGGGCGTTTTCAGCCAGATATAGGGTGCATTCACTGCGCCGAACACTTTGTAGCCAGCCGTTTCCAAGCCGTTTTTGATAATGCGGGCATTATTCATATAATAGTCGATGGACTCCTGCACCTGTCGTTTGCCTTCGGGCGAATAAACGGCTTCGGCGGCGCGTTGAATGACGTAAGCCGTACCGTTGAATTTGGTGGTTTGGCGGCGATTCCACAAGCGGTTGAGCGCGATTTTCTCGCCGTTTTCGGCGGTGGCTTTCAGTTCTTTGGGAACAACGGTGTAGCCGCAGCGCGTGCCGGTAAATCCTGCCGTTTTGGAGAAACTGCAAAACTCGATGGCGCATTCTTTTGCGCCGGCAATTTCGTAGATGCTGTGCGGCACATCGCTTTCGGTGATAAACGCTTTGTAGGCGGCATCAAAGAGTATCAGCACATCGTTTTCGAGGGCGTAATCCACCCATTTTTTCAGTTGCGCCTTTGTCAAAGTTGTGCCTGTGGGATTATTCGGGTAACAGAGATACACTACATCAATTTTGCCCTTTGGCAGTTGCGGCTCAAAGCCGTTTTCGGGCAGGCAGGGCAGGTATTGTATGTTACTCCATTTGCCGTCAGCCGCAAGGTTGCCGCCGCGCCCCGCCATCACGTTGGTATCCACATAGACCGGATACACAGGGTCGGTTACGGCAATAATGTTGTCGCGGCTCAGTATATCGCCGATGTTGCCGGTATCGCTTTTCGCGCCATCGCTCACAAAAACTTCGTCTGTGTCAAGTTTGATGCCGAGCGGCTCGTAGTCGCTCTTTACGATGGTTTCGCGCAGAAAATCGTAGCCCTGCTCGGGTCCGTAACCGCGAAAAGTAGCCGATGCGAGTTGCTCGTCAGCCGCCGCTTTCAACGCCTCTACCGCCGCTTTCGGCAAGGGGCGCGTTACATCGCCGATGCCCATTCGGATAATGTCCGCCTGCGGATTGGCGGCTTTGTAGTTTTCTACTCTCTTTGCGATTTCCGAAAACAGGTATGTTGCCGGAATTTTGATGAAATTGTCGTTTATTTTTGCCATAATTTTATTTGTTTTTTTTGACGACAAAAGTAAAGAAAAGGTTTGAATTTGAGAAATAAAATGTTTTTTTTCCGAAAAAAATAAGGATTGAGATTTTTCAATCCTTATGAATTTATAAATGGCAGAATAGATATTTATTAATTCGGTTTTGCCCATTTTATTGCCTGTTCCAAGTTTGTGGTGGTATAAAATGCTTGCCCAAAGTCAGTTGTTGTTCGACTCCTGCACCTTAAAAGGCATTATCGCTGTTTCTATATTTGGTTGTTGCTGCATCATTGTATGGTTTGTTCTTTTTTTACGACACTTCCCCCTCAAACACAAACGCCGCCTCGCCTGTCATATACACGTGGTTATCCGCCTCGTTCCATTCTATTTGGAGGTCGCCGCCGAGCAGTTTCAGCGTGGCTTTTCTGTCCGAAAAACCATTCAAAACCGCTGCCACGAGTGATGCGCAAGCCCCTGTTCCGCACGCCAAAGTCTCGCCTGCGCCACGTTCCCACACGCGCATTTTTAGCAACTGCGGACTGACTATTTCCACAAATTCCGTGTTTGTGCGGCGTGGAAAAATCGGGTTGTTTTCAAATTTTGCACCGATTTTTTCTATTTCAAAATTTTCAATATCTTTTTGAAACACAACGGCGTGCGGGTTGCCCATCGACACGCAAGTGATGAAATGCGTTTTGCCGTCAATTTCGAGCGGCAGGTTGATAACCGGCGATTTCTCGGCAATAACCGGAATTTTCACAGCCTCCAAAATCGGCTCGCCCATATCCACGCGCACGGTTTTCACCACGCCGTTTTCTGTGTTCAGTTGCAGGATTTTAACGCCCGCTTTGGTTTCGAGCGAGAAATTTTGTTTGTCGGTCAAGCCTTTGTCATACACGTACTTGCCTACACATCGCGAGGCATTTCCGCACATTTCCGCCTCGCTGCCGTCTGAATTGAACATTTGCATACGGAAATCGCAAGTTTCAGACGGAAGTATCAAAACTACGCCGTCTGAACCAATGCCAAAGTGCCTGTCGCTCACTCTCTTGATAAAATCTTCGGTAGCAAGGCTGACATCTTCCGCAAAGCCGTTGATATAAATGTAATCGTTGCCTGCACCGTGCATTTTTGTGAATTTCATTGTGCTGTCCTTTCTGTTTTAATTTGCAAAGATACGAAATTTTGAGGGTTTTATTGTGTTTTTTGGGGCTTGTTATGCGGAATTTTTCATTTATATAATAAATTAAAAAAGATTGATGGATATTTATTTTAAATTGATATTGATTTTTTGTTTTTAATGATAAATTTTGTGCAAACGATTTTTCTCGAAAATCAAAAAAATCTGCGTCATCTGCGTGCTAATCCCTCAACTCCCAAAACCCGAATAACAGGGTCTTCCACCGCCAAAGAGCCAAAACACTGTTCCGATGCCGCGCGGCAACCGCCTTTGCACTTTTTCCATTCGGCGCACTCGGCGCAAAACTCGGGAACGGACTTTTCCCACAAATCGCTGTAATCCGAAAAAAGAATTTCGCTTAAATCCGTTTCAAAAATATTGCCTGCCACCACCGGCGAATGGTTGCAAAGCCTGATATTGCCGTTAATATCGAGCGTGATGGGGCGTTGCAGCGGGTTGAAAGAGCAATGCCCGAAACCGATGTGCGGATAATCGGCGGGATTGAGCAGGCAGATGGGCGAACAAACATTTGCCGTGAGCCGCAAATCGTTTTCCACCGCTTTTTGTTCGGCTGTGGCAAAAGCGTTTCGCAGTTCTTCGGCGGTAGCCGAAACCTCCATCGGGCGGGCGCAACCCCTGCCGCCGATGTTGTAGCGATTGAGCATAACGCGCTTGCAACCAATGGATTGAATAAAATCAAGCGTTTCGCCCAAAAGATTGACATTGTGTTTGGTGATGACGACAACCGGCACAACATAGCCGCCGAGTTCCAAAATCGACTTAATTGACGACACGGATTTTTGCCAACTGCCTTTGCGCTGCGCCATACGGTCGTGTATTGCCGCCTGCGCCGAATGAACGGGCAGTTCAAACAGCGCAACGCCCATTCGTATAAGTTGCTTGTAATCGGCAGTTTTGCCCTGCGTGCCGTTGCTGATAAGAGTTACTTGCTTGCCTGCCATACGGCAAAAAAGCGCGGTTTCCAAAAATCTTTCCGACAAAAAAGGCTCGCCGCCCGTGAGCGCAACGGACTTTATATCAGCCTGTTTGAAAAGTTCCTGCAATGTTGCCGTTGCTTTTTGGTAGGAATTGAAAGGCGTGTGTTTTGCCCCGCTCATTTTCCAAATGTTGTAGCAATACACGCAATCCAAGTTGCAGCGGTCGGTTATTTCAAAGGCTATGTGGGGAAGATTTATCATTATTGCAGTTTAAAATTAATAGGTAAAATATAAGAAACTCTTACTTTGTTGCCGTTATGTTTGCCCGGTATCCATTTTGGCATAGATTCAATAACGCGAATTGCCTCTGCCTCGCCTTCGGGCGGCACTGTACTTTTAATAACTTTCACATCACCAATACTACCATCTTCTTCTACGGTAAATTGACAGATAACTTTACCTTGTATGGAATCCTTAACCATAGAAGCCGGATATTTCAGATTTTTTCCAATATAATTATACAATTCTTCCATTCCGCCCTGAACCGTTATTTCATAACACATAGTATAACTTTCTCTATTTATCTCTTTTAATGTATCAGTTGGAATATTAGTGGGTTTTTCAGCAAAAACAGTTGTCGCACTCAATCCCAAAATTACCGAGCCGAGCAAGATTTTAGGTTTTACAAACATTGCCCAGCCGTTTGTTTTGTCTGCCAAAAACGAAAACAAATGAAACAATGATTGAATGATATTGAATTTAATTCGTTGTGCCATAATTAGTTATTGTTTGTTGAAGTTGTATCGGGAATTACAATTTTATAGCATTCTGGCTCTTCGGGAACAGCAGGCTCATAACATTTTATTCTTTTCTGGATTGCTTCGGAAATACCTCGCAATGACGCACTGCTCTTGGATTTCGCGTCATTGCGAGGTATTTCCGAAGCAATCCAGAAAATCAAAAATGTCTTATTCTATATAAACACTT
>JAISJU010000069.1 GCA_031261165.1 Prevotellaceae bacterium | reverse complement strand
ATGTCCGTAGGACATTCACAATACCTATTTTTGTGTATCCCCTACGGGGAAAAAGACAAAATACTCATTCTTTTCTATTGATATGAATGCCCTATCGGGCAAAAAATACATATTTCAACTCGTGATTGGCATTATATAAGAAAAACTTCTTACAACTGCGGACCGGAAGGAATCAAATCCTTACCTTCGGGCAGATATTGTTCAAAATTCTTGATATATTTTGCACCAAGCGATTTTGCTTTTTCTTCCCACTCGCCTTTGTTTGCATAAGTATCGCGCGGGTCAAGAATGCCTTCGGATACGTTATTCAACGCTTTGGGAGCGTAAAGGTTCAATACCGGAATGTGTACTTTTTCCGCTTTTTCGATAGAGCCGTCAATGATGGCATCGATGATGGCGCGGGTATCTTTGATAGAGATACGTTTGCCCGTACCGTTCCAGCCGGTGTTCACGAGGTATGCTTTTGCGTTGTGTTCTTTCATTTTTTTAGCCAACACGCTAGCGTATTGAGTTGGGTGCAAAGTCAAGAACGCTTCGCCGAAAGCGGGCGAGAACGAAGGCAACGGTTCGGTAATACCGCGTTCCGTACCTGCAAGTTTCGAGGTGTAACCGCAAAGGAAGTGGTATTGTGCCGATTTTTCGTCCAAAATCGAAACCGGAGGCAATACGCCGAACGCGTCAGCCGACAAATAAATGATTTTGCTGGCGTGTCCTGCACGCGAAGGAAGAACGATTTTGTTGATGTGGTGAATCGGGTAAGAAACGCGGGTATTTTCCGTTTTCGATGCCTCTTTCGAGAAGTCGGGCGTTCCGTCTGCGTTCACTGTAACGTTTTCCAACAACGCATCGCGGCGGATAGCACGCCAGATGTCCGGCTCGTTTTCTTTGCTCAAGTCAATCACTTTTGCATAGCAACCGCCTTCGTAGTTGAACACGCCGTTGTTGTCCCAACCGTGTTCGTCATCACCGATGAGGAAACGTTTCGGGTCAGCCGAAAGAGTAGTTTTACCTGTTCCCGACAAGCCGAAGAATACGGCTACATCACCGTCTTTGCCTACGTTTGCAGAGCAGTGCATCGAAGCGATACCGCGCAAAGGCAAGTAATAGTTCTGCATCGAGAACATCCCTTTTTTCATTTCGCCGCCGTACCAGGTGCCGCCGATGATTTGTTCCTTTTCGGTCAGGTTGAACAACACGTAAACTTCCGAGTTCAAGCCTTGTTTTTCCCAGTTCGGGTTGGTGGTTTTCGAGCCGTTGAATACCACGAAATCAGGCTCGCCGTAGTTTGCCAGTTCGTAGTGCGAGGGGCGGATAAACATATTCGTTACGAAATGCGCCTGCCAAGCCACTTCCACGATGAAACGAACTTTCATACGAGTGTCTTCGTTCGTGCCGCAGAAAGTATCAACAACATACAGTTTTTTAGCCGTGTTCAGTTGTTTGATGGTCAATGCTTTGAGGTCAGCCCATACTTCGGGAGTGGTGGGTTTGTTGATGTTGCCGTCCCACCAGATGGTGTTTTCGGAAACCGCATCTTTCACGATGTAGCGGTCTTTGGGCGAACGACCGGTAAATTTGCCGGTATCAACCGAAACTGCACCGGTGTTGGTCAATGTACCTCTTTCAAATCCTTGATTTGAAGGGTCAACTTCTGCTTGAAACAGTTCTTCGTAAGATGGATTGTAAACAACAGGAATGCTGTTGCTAATGCCATACTTTGATAAATCTAATGTAGCCATTTTTTTGATTGAATTTAATGATTTATAATAATTTTACTAATATCCGGGGTGGGTTGATTTTTCGGCTGCAAAGTTAAATAAAAAAATCAGAAACCAACAAACAGAATAATGAATATTTTTCGCCTCATTCTTTAATTTATCAAAAAATGCAATCTGTTCTGCAAATTCACGTCTGCCACGCCGCTGTCAATATCCAAATACAGCAGATTGACATTCGGATAAAATTTCTTGATGCGTTTCTCTATTCCTTTGGCTACAATATGGTTAGCGATGCAGCCGAAGGGTTGGATACACACCACGCGGTTGATGCCGTCTCGGGCATAGCAGGCTACTTCGGCGGCAATGAGCCAGCCTTCGCCGAACTGGTGCGACAAATCAAGTATTTCAGACGCATATTCCGACTTTTCATATACCGATTTCGAGGGGTGGAAAAACCGGTAGTTCCGCACAATTTTTTCAATCTTTTCCGTTTTCTTATTCAGCATTTTCCACAAAATCGGACTTAAATAATGCTCCAACATATTGTTTTTCTTGATGCCGTTTTTGATGTCCGTTTTTGAATTGACAAAATACTGCATAAAAAAGTCGAGAATGGGCGGCGTAACCACCTCCATATTTTGTGATTGCAGCCACTCCGTAATGTAGGTCTGACCGTAGTTGTTGTATTTAATGTAAATTTCGCCGATAAGCCCTACCTTTGTGTAGTGGCGGTCGAGAATGGGAATTTGGTTGAAGTCCGTCACCGCTTGTTCCAACAATTTGAGCAATCGTTTTGAATTTTTAACTCTTACTGCCTCAATGCCGCGCTCAATATAAAGGTCGAAAATACGTTGCGCCTCGCCTTTTTGCTGCTCGCGGATAATGGTGGAATTGCGCATTTGTTGCAGCGCATCGGCATATAGAATGGTGTTAATGATAATGTTAGCGAGTTTTATATACGGGAAAGTGAATGCCGACTGCTCATTTTGAAACACCTCGCCGGTGGAAACCACCACGATGGGAATGCCCGAAAATCCGGCGTTTGTCAAGCCCGCTTTCAGTTGCGCCACGTAGTTCGTTGCGCGGCACTGCCCACCGGTTTGCGTAACGGCAAGCACCACATCATTTATATCGTATTCGCCCGATTGCAACGCGCAAATCAAATCGCCCAACACCAGCGTTGAAGGGTAGCAAACCTCGTTGTGTCCGTATTTCAAACCCACTTCTACCGATTTTTTCGAGGTTTTCGGCACATTCTGCACCTTATAGCCCGCCAGTTCGCCAATCGCCGGAATAAACGGCGAAAGAAAATCGGCAAACCACGGAATCAGGATTGTTTTTTTCTTATCTTCCTCTGTGTAAGGAATTTTGTAGCCCTGATAGGGATTTTTCGCAGGAGTATTGCCGCTGCTATTGGAAATCAGTAACGATTCCACCAACGACCGCAGCCGCAGTCGCACCGACCCCGAACTTGTAATCTCGTCTATTCTTAATAATGTATGATTTTTGCCCGCTTGCTTCAGGATTTCCCCGACTTCGTCCATATAAAACGAGTCGGGTCCGCAGCCGAAAGAATTAAGTTGTACCAATTGCACATTTTGCGGCAGCCTCGCCACCTCCAACGCCGCTTGCACCACACGGTTAGGATACGACCATTGCGAAACGAGGTTAAGGTTGTCAAACCTCGACTGTTCAACCTGTGCGCCCTCTTTTCTGAACACATCATCGGTAAAAACATCAACGCCCAAATCGGACAGGATTTGCCCCACTTTTTGGTTAATCAGCCCATCGGCGTGATACGGTCGCCCCGCCACAACGAACGCCATACGGTTTTCGCATATCGCTTTGTCGAGCAAGGCTTTTTGCGTGTCGCGCAATTCGTTTTTCACCCTTTCCCGCTCTTCCAACGCCTTTTTAAACGCTTGTTTAAACGTTTTCTTATCAACATTCAGCGAAACAAGATAAGCCTTACAGCCTTTTCGCAACGCCTTTTCGTTGCCGAAATGAATAACCGGCTGGTCAAACGGAATATCGTGCCGCCCTTCGGGGTCAATCGCGCTCTTGATAACATCGGGATAACCGCTCACCACAGGGCAGTTGTACGAATTTGTCGTGCGCCGAAACTCCTTCTCGTCTTTCGGCACAATGGGGTAAAAAATCCTATCCACCCGCGCCTCCATCAACGCTTGAATATGTCCGTGCACCAATTTGGCAGGAAAGCAAATATTTTCGCTCATCACGCTGCCCGCGCCTTTGTGGTAAAGCGAAAAATCGCTTTCGGGCGATAGCAGCACCTCAAAACCGCATTCCGTCAGCAACGTTTGCCAAAAAGGGAAGTTTTCGTACATATTCAATGCTCTTGGTATGCCGATGGTCATTTTTTTACCCGTCATTTCCGCGAAATTTTTGTCGGAGGATTGACGGTCAGAAAAAAGAATTTCATTCTTAAAATCAAAGGCATTATACCCTTTTCCCTTTGCCGAGTTTTTATTAAAGAAGACTTTTTCGCATTTATTGCCTGCGTAACTAATATTTCCGTTTTCAAAACCGAAACGAATAACTTCGCATTGGTTGGTACAGCCCTTACACTGCAATTTCTTTGTTTGAATAGCAGTAACATCTGGCAGAGAAATATCTTGTGTCTTGGCTCTTGGCTCTTGGCTCCGATGTCTTGCATACAACGCCGCGCCCAATGCCCCCATCAATTCGGGATAATCGGTTGAAGATACTTTTTTATCGGAAAGCAGTTCGAGGGCGCGATACACCGCATCGTTGCGGAAAGTGCCGCCCTGCACCACGATATGTTCGCCGAGTTGGTTGAGATTGGCTATTTTCAGCACTTTGAACAGGCAGTTTTTGACCACCGAATATGCCAGCCCCGCCGCAATATCGCCAATCGTAGCGTTTTCGCGCAGGGACTGCTTCACTTTCGAGTTCATAAACACAGTGCAGCGCGAGCCTAAATCGCAGGGATACGCCGCCAGACACGCCTGTTCCGTAAATTGCGCCAAAGTCAAATTCATAGTCGAGGCAAAATTTTGCAGAAACGAGCCGCAGCCTGACGAACAAGCCTCATTCAACTCAATTTTTGCAATCACGCCCCTGTCCACAAAAATCGACTTCATATCCTGCCCGCCGATGTCGAGGATAAAAGACACCTCACTATCAACATATTGCGCCCCCTGCAAGTGTGCCATCGTTTCCACGATGCCATAATCCAAGCCGAGTGCCGATTTTATCAAATCTTCGCCGTAACCGGTTGCACACGAGGCAACAAAGCGAAACGAAACATCTTTTTCCGCCGCCTCATCGTAAAATTTCTGCAAACCTTCAACGGCGGTTTTCAGCGGATTGCCTGCGTTGGGTTGATAATATTGATAGACGATGTTTTCGTCTTCGTCAAGAATTAAAATTTTGGTGGTGGTAGAGCCGCTGTCAATACCGAGAAAAAGGTTGAGGCGACCGTCATTGCGGGCTTGGTTGCTGAGCGTAGTCGAAGTATGCCCCGCAATCCCCTGTTGTTTCCTGTCATTCTGACGAAAGTCAGAATCCCCTTTGTTTTCAGGGGATTGCGGGTCAAGCCCGCAATGACAGAAAGATAACGGCTTAAATTTCAATTTCTTAATATGCCGATTGCTTTTCCATTCCGAAAATTCTTCTACATTATTAAATAAAGGCGCAAGCGTATGTTCTTTTCTGCTGTCGAAAACTTTACTTTTTTCGATAATATCAGCAATGGAACAGGGTTTGTCAGAATGACAAGGCAGGCTTAACAACGCCGCACCCCAAGCCGGAAAATACTCGCTGTTTTCGGGCAAAATCAGTTCGTTTTCAGACACTTTCAAGAGTTTTTGAAAACTGTCCCGCAGTCCTTTCAAAAAAGTCAAAGGACCACCGATACAAAGCACTTTCGGCAGAATATCTCGCCCTCGTGCAAGGCTCGTAATGCTTTGCAGCGCAACGGTTTGCAATATCGACATTGACACATCGGGCGCAGCAATATTGCGCGAAATCAGGTTTTGTACATCGGTTTTGGCAAACACGCCGCAACGCGATGCCACCGGATAAATTTTTTCGTATCGCAACGCTTGCTTGCCCAATTCTTCAACCGGAGTGTGCATCAAATCAGCCATTTGGTCAATAAATGCCCCTGTTCCGCCCGCACACGAGCCGTTCATACGAATATCGGGCTGCTTGCCGTCTTCAAAAAACACCATTTTGGAGTCCTCGCCGCCCAAGTCAATGAGCGTATGCGTGTCCGCATAATGATTTTTAACCACCTCTATCGCCGCAACAATTTCCTGCACAAAGGCAATACCGGTGCGTTCGGCAATGCCCATTCCCGCCGAGCCGCTCACCGCAATGCGAAAATCGGCAGACGGAAAAAGTCTGTTGATTTCTGCCAATTCTTCAGCGAAAACTACCTGAATATCAGCCTTATGGCGGCGATATATTTTATGAACAATCTCGTTTCTTTCGTCTAAAACAATAATTTTTAGTGTCGTAGAGCCAACGTCAATGCCTACTTTATATGTTGTTTCTATATTCATTTTATTTTAAACAGGTGTTTGATTTTCTTTTTTAATGGCATTAATAATAAAATTCGCCACATATTCGCGATGCTGGTTTATTTGTTCCATATATTCTTTTTCTGGTAGATTAAGAAACTGAGTAACAACAGGTTTACTTACAAACGGAAAAACAGAAAGCGACAAAACATTAATTAAAAAATCGGGGATAGAAACTTCTCGTATTGTTCCTTTTTCTTCTTCGCTGTGAATGCGAAGTACCAATTTTGCATACACTTGATATGAATTTGCCAAACGAAATTTCTCGCCGATTTTTTTTGGATTTTGTGCTGCTTCGTTCAATACAAACAATGGAAAATCAGGATATTGCATCAATACATCATAGTAAGAATATATCCATTTGCGCAAGAGTTCAAAGAAAGGCAAATCGGCATCAATCAGTGTGAAAATCTTTTCGGAAAGAATGTTGAATACATCTCCCAAGACCACCGAAAAAAGATTTTCCTTTGAGCCAAAATAGTAATTCACCATTGCTATGTTAGCATCTGCTGCTGTTGCTATGTCCCTGATACTTGTACCGTTATAGCCGTTTTGGACAAATAGTTCCCGTGCCGCTTTCAGTATTCTGTCCTTTACATCTAATTCATATTGTTTGTTTTTCATAGCATTGTATTTTAAAAAAAGGCTGTCGTTCCGATAGTCTTTTTTGTTGTATTACAGCAGATTAACAAAAAGTTCTTTGCCCTCTTCGCGAAATTTGATTTTCCCTTCGCGAGCCAGCCAACCGATAGCCAACAAGATATTTTGTTCATTTAGTCCTGTCTCTTTTTTCAAGGCTTTCACACTGAGTTCGCCTTTAATCAGCGCGATGTAAACATCGCCTGCGCCAAATCCGATTTTTTCTTTCAACATAGTCGTGAATTTTAAGTAATAAAAAAGTTCAATTACCGGGCGCAAAATTAAACGATTGTTTAAAAACAGACAAATATTTCGAGTTAAACAATCATAATATTGCAAAATTCAAAATATTTATCTACTTTTGCACCAAATAAAAAAACAATGAAAATTATCCCCGTTGAGCGTAGGCTCTGCCTACGTTCGAGTTAAAAGCAAGTTTCCAACTTGCCACAATGCAGAGCATTGTTTTTAGCAATGACGTAGGCAGAGCCTACGCCAAACGAGAAAAATACTATATTTAAAAACTACTTTGAAAAATCTTGATGGTACACAACAATATGATTTCTATCAATAATTTACGCTGTATTTTAATCTTTTTATTACTAACGTGTATTAATTTATCAGTTTACAATCAATGTAATAGATTTGAAAATGCACAGAAAAAAGGAGTAATAATAAAAGAAAAGTCTTATTTCAATAAATATGCTGTACTATTACAAGATACTTGCACAACGTATAATAGATTTACAAATAATTTAATTTATCCAAATTTAGATTATGATACATCAACGTTAAAATCAATAATTATAGATGAAACACTATTTCTTAAAACTGAAAAATATATTTATGAGAATTTTTCCGAATCGTATCAATTAAGTTTTTTTTATAGACTTTATATAGGATGTGTTGATAAAAATAGTGACACTTGTATAATTGTTCAGTTTATAAAGGAAAAAGATTTTAATAAAGACAAAAGTTATTTGAAACAAATGAATCTGATAATAGGAGGAAATAAACCTTTGTATTTAGCGTACTTTTTACTTAAAAACAATAAAATTTATTTATTGCGGAAAAATATCCCCCCCGTTGAGCCTACGCCAAACGAGCAGACGGAAAAAGTCTGTTGATTTCTGCCAATTCTTCAGCAAAAACTACCTGAATATCAGCCTTATGGCGGCGATATATTTTATGAACAATCTCGTTTTTTTCGTCTAAAACAATAATTTTTAGTGTCGTAGAGCCAACGTCAATTCCTATTTTAAGCATACTATTTTTTTGCGCTGCAAAATAAATACTTTTTTCCCATTTGGGCAAATGAAAGATTTTGTTTAACTTTGCAGCGATATAATAAATGAATAATTGAGTAATTGAATAATTGATTTACAAACAATTACAATGATTGGTTGAATAATTGATTAATTAACTATTCAATTAGCGGATTTGTAATCCGTGTCAAATAACTGATAATTAATACAGTATAAGGCACGGATTGCAAATCCGCGCCAGCGGAGTTATAGTAGGATATTTACAAATGTTATTTGGATATGGTAAATAAAAACAAAAAAACTATGAAAACAATTAATATAATTATATGGAATCTGGCAATACTTATATGCTTGTTGTCGTGCGAGCCCAAAGGTAATAGCATTATCAAGTTCGTAAATAAATCAGGAATTTCAGTATATATAAATAAAAGTTTTGAATATCCTGATACCATTGTTGGAACACCAGCGCCTACATATTGGCAAAAAAAAGTTGTGTCAGGAGAGACAAATACTTATGCATTAAATTTGTTTGATATTTCTTGGGAAACTCAGTTTCGAGGGAAAGGCATACCATCGGATACATTAATGGTATTTGTGTTTGATGCGAATAAACTGGATTCATTATACAAAGAAAGTTCAAGTGTAGATGTTTTCAGTACATTGCTTAAGCGTTATGATTTGAGTTTGCAGGATTTACAGCAGGTTAATTGGGTATTAACTTATCCGCCTTCGACAGAAATGAAATATATAAAAATGTATCCGCCGTATGGTAATTAAATGTTTAATTATTAAAAATTAGAATTATGAGAAATATAATTTTATTTATACTGACAACCCGCTCGCGCCGATTTGCAATCGGCGTGTAGGTAAAACATTAAAATGATTATGGATAAAATACAACATATTAGCAGATTAAAGCACGCCGATTGCAAATCGGCGCGAGCGGGGAAATGGGTTCATCTCCCTATGAAATGCTAAAACAACATCTTAATTCTAATGGGAAAGAAACAGAAACAAAAACAGAAGTTATACCAGAGTTCCGTCAAGCCGAGCCAAGATAATGAAAAAAAAACTGTATTGGATTATTTACTGCTTATTATTATTGTCTTTTTGGCTTTGGCATTTCTGATTTCATCTTTCTTTAATGCTTATAATGGATATGAATGGGCAAAAGGTTGGGGATTTTATGAATGGTTTTTAGAAATACAAAAATAAATAAAGAGTAAAAATCCCCCGTTGAGCGTAGGCTCTGCCTACGTTCGAGTTAAAAGCAAGTTTTCAACTTGCCACAATGCAGAGCATTGTTTTTAGCAATGACGTAGGCAGAGCCTACGCCAAACGAGGAAGATTATACAAAAAAATAATTAGATATGAAAACAAACCGAGTGCTTATTTTCTTGACATTATTAAATGTCATTGTATGCTCATCCTCTTTTATTTGGATAGTTTATCCCAATTTTTATTTTGGTTTAAATGGTTTAAATTACATTCTATTTTGGAGTATTTTTGGTATATTATTTTTACTGCATATTATTATTTTCAGTAGAAAAGTCAAAAAACATCAAATACTTTATCCACTTTTAGTAATAATACTTTATTTGGGATTATTGTTAATTACTAATATAATTTAGGAATCCTGCTGGCGCGGATTTGCTTGGTTTAATCATAGAATTCGGAATGCAACCCGTTATTCGCATTAATTACTCATTTATTCAATCATTCAATTACTCAATTATTATGAAAATTATCTCTTACAATGTCAATGGTATCCGTTCCGCGATAGGAAAGGGTTTTTATGAGTGGCTCGAGCAGGAAAATCCCGATGTGATTTGTTTGCAGGAAACCAAAGCGCAGCCCGAACAAATTGATATTCTGAAATTTAAAGAATTAGGTTACGATGCCTACATCAATTCCGCCGAGAAAAAAGGGTATAGCGGCACAGCGATTTTCAGCAAAATACAACCGCTTTCCGTAACGCTTGATTTCGATAAAAAGTTTGACCATCAGCCTTTTATCGACCAGTACGGCAATGTGCAGCGCGAAGGCAGAATTACCACGCTCGAATTTGCCGATTTCTTCCTGCTGACCACTTATGTGCCGAATGCAAAGAACGATTTGTCGCGCCTCGCATTGCGCCACGATGTTTGGGACAAAAAACTGCTGGAATACATCACCCTGCTCGAAACGCGCAAACCGGTACTGATGTGCGGCGATTTGAACGTGGCGCACAAGCCAATAGACCTCGTCAATCCCAAGCAGAACGAGAAAAATGCCGGTTTTACCAAAGAAGAGCGCGAGGGTTTCGACAATTTTGTGGCGCACGGCTTGATAGACATTTTCCGACATTTTTATCCCGACAAAATTCAGTATACGTGGTGGAGTATGCGCTCGAATGCCCGTGCAAAAAACGTGGGCTGGCGTATTGATTATTTCGTTTGCTCACAGACACTTATCGACAAAATAAAAAGTACTGCCATACTTGACGAAGTGGTGATGAGCGACCATTGTCCGGTACAGGTGGAAGTGGCGGTGTGATTTTTTTTAGAAAAAAGCAATATTCCATTAAACCTTTCGTTTTATTTGAAGTCAAAAAGAGTAAAAAGGTTACTTATTATATGCTACAAATATTATCGGTGCGCTGCACCTGCAAGAATTGAAACAAGCGAATTGTAAGAATGGAAATTAACTATGTTTATAAAAAAATAAAAAACACGCAAAACATATCCAATCTACATTATTATATAGTAATTTTGCAACTCAAAAAAAACACTCTAACATTTTAAAAATAAGAATTTATGAAAAAGTTATTTTCGGTAAGCATATTCGTTATGCTTTTTGCAATGCTGGCACAAGCCAATGAGCCTGCAAAAAAGTCAAAAAAAGCCCCTAAACAAGTTGAAACAACAGTGGCAGCGGCAACGCCCATTACCGTACAAGGTCCCGGCATCGAATTTGTGGAAAGAACCCACGATTTCGGCAAAATTCAAAAGCCTTCAACTGCCATATTTGAATTTACCAACAACGGCACCGAGCCGCTGATTTTGAGCAATGTAAAACCTGGTTGCGGTTGCACCACGCCCGACTGGACAAAAGAACCGGTTGCACCCGGCGCAAAAGGCTTTGTAAAAGCCACTTTCAATGCTGCAAGTCCCGGACAATTCAATAAATCAGTTACGGTAACAACGAATGCCGCAGGCGAAAATGCTACTATTACACTGACTATCAAAGGTGAAGTAGTTCCTCAGCAAGATGCGCCGGCACAATAAGAAATAAAATCAATTATACTTTAAAAATATGAAAAAGTTATTTTCCGTAAGCATACTCGTTATGCTTTTCGCAGTGCTGGCACAAGCCAATGAGCCTGCTAAAAAAACAAAAAAAGCCAAAGCCCCTAAACAAGTTGAAGCAACAGTAGCAGCGGCAACGCCCATTACTGTACAGGGTGCGGGTATCGTGTTTGTAGAACAAACGCACGATTTCGGCAAAATCCAAGAGGCAAACGGTGCTGCAACCACCGTGTTTGAATTTACCAACAACGGCAGCGAGCCGCTGATTTTGAGTGAAGTACGCGCATCTTGCGGTTGCACCACGCCCGATTGGACAAAAGAGCCGATTGCATCGGGCGCAAAAGGCTATGTAAAAGCCACTTACAATGCAAAAGGTCGCCCCGGACAATTTACCAAGTCCATCACGGTAAAATCGAATGCCGCAGGCGACAACGGTACAATTGTACTGACCATCAAAGGCGAAGTAATTCCCGAACAGCAAGCACCGGCTGCACAGTAAGAAAAAACGGCACGCTAATGACGCAAATAGCGCAAATTTACGCAGATTTTTATATTTTGCGTAAATTTGTGTCATTTGCGTAATTTGCGTTCTACAAAAAAATCAAAAATATGAAAAAGTTACTATCCATCAGCATTTTAGTAATGCTCACAGCATCTGTTTTTGCACAAAATCCGCAAATCGAATTTAAAGTAAAAGATTACGATTTCGGCAAAATAAAAGAAGAAGACGGTGCCGTATCCACCACCTTTGAATTTACCAACACAGGCGTTGCGCCCTTGGTGATTAGCGGCGTAACCGCATCGTGCGGCTGCACCACGCCCGAATGGACAAAAGAGCCGGTGCCGGCGGGCGGAAAAGGCGTAATCAAAGCCACGTACAACGCCAAAGGTCGTCCGGGCGTGTTCAAAAAATCCATTACCGTGCGCAGCAATGCCACAGACGGAACGGTGGTACTCACCATCGCGGGCGAGGTTATTCCAAAGCCCAAATCCGATGAAGAAGTCTATCCCGTTCAGATGGGCGGTCTGCGCCTGAAAACCAAGTCCACACCCTTGTTCGATATTTACAGAGGCGACTCGCGCACAGACAAAATCGAGGTAAAAAACACATCGGACAAAGACATCAAAATTGGCTTTGCCAAAGAGCCGAAACATATTATTTTCGAGGTTAATCCTCCGGTTATCAAACCCGGTGAAACAGGCAGTATCGTCATCACCTACAACAGCAAAAGTATCAACGACTATGGTAGCCGTGCGGATTATGCCTACGTGGTGGTGAATGGCAAAGAGGATATTTCCGATGCTTACAAACTGAGTATTAACGCTAATTTGCGCGAAGATTTTCGCAAACTGACCGCCGAAGAAAAAGCCGCCGCACCGGTAGCCGATTTTCAGGCGAAAACAGTCAATATTGACTTGAAAGCAGGCGAGAAAAAACGCGCCATTATCGAACTGAAAAACTCGGGCAAAGAAGACCTGATTATCCGCAAGATAAAGAAAGACAGCGGTATAGCCAAAGCCTCGGCAACCAGAACCACCATTGAGGCGGGTAAAACGGCTCAACTGAAAATAGAAGTTGATGCTGCCAATGCGGCAAACCTGACTTCGGCAAAAGTAACCGTCATTACCAACGACCCGAAAAACCCGACCGCAACGATTGTGGTGAATTTGAAACTGATAAAGTAAATTTTTGATTTTAGCACGCAGATGACGCAGATTACACGGATTTTCGCAGATTTATAATTTTGCTGAATAAAAAAATCTGCGAAAATCCGCGTTATCTGTGTCATCTGCGTGCTAAAAAACATACGAAGTATGCAACATATCGAAGACAGCGCGGCATACGCGGGTTTGTCCGTATCCAAAGGCATTGCGCAGCCGCCCGTGATAAACCCCTACCTGAGAACGCTAAAAAAACGCCGCAATTATTCCGTGCAGGAATACGTGGAAGGTATTTGCGCGGGCAACATTTCCATTTTGAGCCAAGCCGTTACACTCATTGAAAGCGCACGCCCCGACCATCAGGAAACGGCGCAGCAGGTGCTTGAACGCTGCCTGCCTTATGCGGGCAATTCCATTCGCTTGGGTATTACCGGCGTACCCGGCGCGGGCAAAAGTACCTTCATCGAGGCGTTGGGTATGCACCTGACGGACAAAGGGAAACACCTCGCCGTGCTTGCCATCGACCCAAGCAGTGAGCGCAGCAAAGGCAGCATTCTCGGCGACAAAACCCGAATGGAAGACCTCTCACGCGCCAAAAACGCTTTTATCCGTCCCTCGCCATCGGCAGGCTCGCTGGGCGGCGTGGCGCGGAAAACCCGTGAAACGGTGGTATTATGCGAGGCGGCAGGTTTCGACACCATTTTTATTGAAACGGTCGGGGTCGGACAGTCCGAAACCGCCGTGCATTCGATGGTCGATTTCTTTTTATTATTACAAATTGCCGGTGCGGGCGATGAGTTGCAGGGCATCAAGCGCGGCATTATGGAAATGGCAGACGGCATCGCTATCAACAAAGCCGATGGCAGCAATATCGAAAAGGCAAACCTCGCCAAAGCGCAGATACAGAATGCGTTGCACCTCTTTCCGATGCCCGAATCGGGCTGGTCGCCGCAAACGCTCACCTGCTCGGCAGTAACCCAAGCGGGCATTGCCGAAATATGGGAAACGATAGAAAAATATGTGGATTTTACAAAAAAAAACGGCTATTTTGCCCACCGCCGCAACGAACAGTCCAAATATTGGCTGTACGAAAGCATCAACGAAAGTTTGAAAAGTTCCTTTTATAATAATGTAAAGATACAAAATCTTTTGCCGGAATATGAGCGCAAAATTTTAAATAACGAAATTTCTTCGTTTATTGCAGCAAAAGAATTGATAAATCTCAATAAAAACTCTGAACGCAAATAACGCAAGAAACTCTGAACGCAAATCTTCGCAAGATAAATTATTCTATTTTGCGGAGATTTCGCTTTTTGCGTAATTTGCGTTTTTTCGTGCCGTTAGGTATCTTGTCTTAGATAGCGTAGGGCTGTTAAGTTCTCCGTAAAACGTACCGAACAATGTAAATTCCGTCATTGCGGGCTTGTCCCGCAATCCCCTGTATAACCTGTCATTCTGACGAAAGATAGAATCCCTCTGGAATGAGTGCACGGGGGATTGCTGGTCAAGCCCGCAATGACGGAAAAAAAAGGGCGTTGCGTGCACCCTTTATTTTTCCTGTCATAGCGAGCTTGGTTACTGAGCGAAACCCGCAATGACATAGAACTTAACAACCCTACTGTGGTAGGGGGAGGCGTTGAGAAGTAATAATGCAACTCGTGTTTCGTGTAAATAATTTATTTTGCGTAAATTTGCGTTTTTTGCGTAATTTGCGTTCCCCTATATTCTACATAAAAGCCTAAAAAAACAAAGAAATCCGCAGCCCAAAAACTGCGGATTTTTTGTGTCTATTCATTACCGTCTATGTACACAAGACAAGCATATTAACAATTCAACCCTTTTACGGCACAAAATTACATACTTATTTTGAATTGAACAAATTTTAAAGGCACTTTTTTCAATCTATTTTGCATTTTCTTTTCTTTACATTGTATAATACGCTAATAATCAAATGCTTGTTTGATGTTTTAGTAATTAACAACTGCATTTTACATAAAATAAATCATAATTTTATATGATATTTTTTAAATCGTGAGAGTTTTATTACTATATATGAGAAACTTACTGCTCTATTACCTGCTACATCAATGCTTCTTTCTATTTGATTATGTTTTAGAAGCATAAAAAATAGCCTTTATAAATTGCTGATAATTAATCATTTAACCTACGTGCTTGTCTTGTGTACATAGACATTCATCTATACACCCCAATCGGTACTTGACTATCAATAGATTAACCCAAATGTTAATTCAGGCTTAGGTAAGCAACAAAGTGTTGCAACATTATACGAGGGAGTGTCAAATTTATCTGATTTTTATCCCAATTCCAAAGTGGTTTTTTAGCGAAAAGACTGCACAAGATAAAATTGAGTTAATGAATGGTTCTTCTATCTTTTCGGAGATTTGACAGAAATCGGATTTTTTTGACTTCCCTCGTTTTTTTATATGCTAAATAATACAACAAATAATTTCACTACGAATTCACGAATAATACATTATATATTATGTTTATAGAAAAAATCGTGAATTTGTAGTAAAAAAACGAACATAAGTTTTTAGCATACGGATTATTCTCTGGATTGCTTCGTTCCTCGCAATGACGCGAAACCCAGAAGCGGTACGTCATTGCGAGGTATTTCCGAAGCAATCCAGAAAGAAATCGTGAATTCGTAGTAAAAAAAAGAACAAAACATTATCACTATATAACAAAAAAAATTTATCACTCACTAACTCAAATTTTTATTTTATGAAACACCAAAACCAAAAAAAATGGTTTGGGGGCATCAGGCTGATGCTCCTGACTTTGTTGTG
>JAISJU010000060.1 GCA_031261165.1 Prevotellaceae bacterium | reverse complement strand
TAATCTTGAAAATCCTGATTCAGACGATTTTATTTCTTCAAGTCTCTCAATGCCTTAGTAGCAATAGCATCCTTGGGGTCTACTTCCAAAATCTTATTCAAATACAATTTTGTATTTTTCAAATCGCTGACGTTAGCATAATAAGAACTCAAATAGCGATAGCACTCTATCAAATCATTCGGGTATTTGGTCGGTGTTTCTTTACCCAGAATTTCGGCAGCCGCCTCGTAGTAAGGTTTTGCCAACGCCTTTTTAGATTCGGGGTCTAACTGCGACTGTACCCGCGCACGCCAAAAATTACCGAAGTGATAAGTTGGCATTTTTTCGACAACCAAGGCAAAAGTGCTGTCCGCCTCTTTCAAATAAAGGGCTTTCGTGTCCGCTGCTGCGGCATCTGCCACTGCGGCATAATAATAACATTGTCCTAACAAGAAATAATCGTTAGTAATCGCCTGCGCTTTTTCGACATATTTTTTATAATTAACAACGGCATTGTTGAAATCTTGTTGAAATTTGTATATATCGCCCAAGTCTTTATATACGGAAACTTCGGTGCTGTCAATTTTCAGGGCTTTTTCATATTGCGCAATAGCCTCATCTACACGCTTTTGGTCTTTCAACAAGTTGGCATAAAGCACATAGTCGTTTGCCGTAAATTTAGCATTCGGCAGAGCAAGATATTTTTCTGCAATCGAAATGCTTGCAGGATTTTTCAATTTGATATTATTGTAATAGTAATAACGATTTAATTCCACATTGTTCGGCTCTACTGCCAACGCTTTATTGACCACTTCCAGAGATTTTTCGTAATCGCCTTTATAATAAAGAATTATGGCATATTTGTAAAACTCACTTATCGAATATTTGTCGTTTTCAACATACTTCGCATAGTTTTCTGCGGCTTTGGCATATTCTTTTTGTTGATAATAAATATTGCCGATTTCGCGGTAAGCCAAATGCGAAGAGGGGTCTATTTTCAATAATTCATTTAACTTCGCAATGGCAGCATTAGGATTTACTTCGTTGATAATGCGGGCATATTTGGCATACGCCTCTTTGCATTGCTTATCGAAATAAATTGCCTGACTGTATGCCGAAACGGCTTCATTGATTTTTTCATTCACACCTGTTTTTTGAAATTCAGCCTGTCTTAAATCGCCTTCGAGCACAAAAAATTGTGCGTATTTACTGTCAGGTTTTGAAAGATTGATTGAGTTTTTGATGTCCGCTATTTGCTTGGCAGTTTTGTCAAACAAATTGTTCTCCAAGTAAGCACGACCTACGGCAACCAGCACTGCGATGTCTTTTTTGTTGCTTTTCGAGATGCTTGCCAATTCTTTTTCAGCAGCGGCGACATTAGTGGCAAGTTGCAGTTTAGTCTGACCAATTTTGTTGTAAATGTAGGTCGGGTCAGATGTTTCGCCTTTTTTGTAATTGTCGGCAGCGGCGGTTTTTTGGTCATCGGCAAAAGCGATTTCACCCAGATAATAATACACCTCTGCCTTTTCTTGCGGCGTTTGTTTGCCCGAGTTGAGTTCTTCCTCCAACATTTTTTGGGCTGCCGAGTTCAGTCCGAATTTAAAATACTCAATGGCTTTCGAGTTGCTGTTTGCCAACGCCGAAAACACCGTCAGGGCGAGCAACAGACTTGTTCCAATTAACTTTTTCATAATACTTTGTTTTTTTCTATTTTAGATTGATAATTTTCTATTTGGTTTAATTGTTTTTCCCCTTAGTAGCAAAAATTTATTTCTCTCATTACCCTTATTCCCTTATTTTAAATTTAATAAGGGAATGTTGTAGATATGTTCATATTGCTACTAAGGGCTTTTTCTAATATCCGTCTTTGATATTTACGCTACGGACATTCACATTTGCCAATGCAGGCACAATACCAGCCTTTAAAATCACTAATTGTCCATCGTTATGGCTGATAAACGACAGAAAACCGCTTGCCAAGCCGTTGCGCGGCTCAGTGAGAATGGCATATATATCGCGCGTGAGCGGGTACTGCTTCAAAGCGAGATATGCCTGAAAAGGCTGATAAGTATTGTACGCATTAGATGAATTGCGACTTACACTCATCAGTTTTACATTATTAATAAAGGACAAGCGCGTGCTGTCCGACTTGTTGCCGAGCCAAGAAACGCCGATAACGCCAATGGCATTGGGCGTTTTTGCCACATATTCAATCACTTCTTCGTTGGTTTTCTGCGCATAGAGTTTTTTCGACAATGGCTTTTCTCTACAAATGCTATCAACAGCAAAGCGTACGCTGCTTGAATGTTGATTGTCGAACACCAACACGATGTTACCTAACTTCGATTGCGGATAAACCTCACTCCACTTTGTAACTTCGCCTGTCATTATTTGCTGTAACTGCGGTACGGAAATAATCGTGTCGCTGTTTTTCAGGTTAGTAATGATGGCGATGCCGTCTGTGGCAATTTTTACTTCGCGGACTACGAGTTTCTTTTCATCAAGCAGTTTTTTCTTTTCTGCCTCAGTGAGTTTGCGCGTGGCGATTGCCAACTGCACGCTGTCTTTGAGCAGCAGGTCAATTGCCTCTACTTCGGGCGTATAAATCGCCGATATTTCTGCCTCTATATAGCGGTTTTCAAACACCGCGATTTCCTGATTGATAATCGGCTCGAAACTTTCATCTACGCTAATCGTTACCTGACCCGATGTCAGGGTGCTGAGGTTTTGCTGTTGCGTATTGCTGCCGCACGAGAAAAACAATGCGGCTAATGCTGTGATACAAATTGAATGTTTCATAAATTTATTTTTTTATTTTCTACATTTTACCCACTTCTAAATGGACTTAACCCCTAAATCCCCTAAAGGGCAGGGCTGTTAAGTTCTCTGTCATTGCGGGCTTGACCCGCAATCCCCTTTGCTGCTTGTCATTCTGAAGAAAGTCAGAAGCCCTTTTTCAGGGGATTGCGGGTCAAGCCCGCAATGACAAAACTGACATTGTTCGGTACGTTTTACAAAAGAACTTAACAGCCCTGCCCTTTAGAGAGTTGGGGGTAGATATTGCGGTTATTTCACTACCCTATACCCTCGATAAATCCCATAAAGCACAAACAATATTCCCAAGCAACGTTGCAAAACAGGCGGTACTTGCCAAAAAATATTGGTAAAGATAAGCACTAAGCCCATTCCCACGTAGAGAATGACCATAAAAATACCAAAAACAAAAGCAATTTTGCTTTTGTTTCCAGTATTTTCCGATGTTTCTAATTCTTTTTCCATAAAGAGAAAGATGGTTACTGCAATTTATAGTTAATCGGCATTATATAAAGTACTTGTACAGGCTCACCGTTTTGTTCACCTGGTATCCATGGTGGCATTTCACCTATCACGCGCACAGCCTCTTTGTCGCCATCGGGCGTAACTGTAGTTTTTACCACCCTAATATTGACAACTTTACCCGATTTAGACACCAAAAACTCTACATAAACCTTTCCCTGCACGCCGTTTTCTGCCATACCGGCAGGATAGCGGAGATTTTTACCGATAAATTTATACAATTCCGGCTCACCACCAGGGAAACTCGGTTTTTTCTGCACGTTGGCAAGCGTATATGTACTATCTTTTTTAGGTGTTTCCGGACCTTTTTCGTGTACATCTTTCGGGATTTCGTAGTCGTTTTTACCTTCCTGTGTTACATCGCTCACTGCGGCTTTTTCTTCAAATACGTCATCGTTTGAGACAACTTCCTTTACTTCTTCTGCCGGTACGATTTTCGGTGCGGTAAAAGCAATGGTTTTGCGCAGTTCGGGCAGTTTCTTCACTTCGGGAATTTCAATGTCTTCCTGCGGCTGGTCGTCAGGCTGGTCGAGATTTGTCATTTCCGTCGAAGTTTCTATGGTTTCAATTCTATCGCCCTGTGGCAACACCAATTTAAATATTTTCGGTGCATAAAATAACACTATGGCTACTGCCAACACAACAATCAATGCAAAAATATGTCGTTTATTTGATGTATTGCGCAGAACATATCCACCGTATTGCTTGTTTCTTCCTGCAAAGACGAGGTCGTTCCATTCTTGCGTTGTTATATCTATCTTGCTCATATCTGTTCCTCCTCATTATTTAGGTGCGCCACCCTGTGCGGCAGCACCTTTGGTTTTATAATTTTCAATTAAGAACAAGTCTTGCAACGTAATATTCACCACCGCGTAGGTACTGATACCGCAAATTTGCATTTCGTCAAGTACGTTTATCAAATTTTCGTAGGTCGAAAAATCGCTCGCTTTGAGAACGATAATAGGCGATTCATCGCTACTTTTCTTGATTTCATTCACATACTTTTTATAACCGTCCATTAACGAGCCTTCACCTTTTTTATAAGCATCAATGGCGATTGTATCCAATTTTCCTTTCAATGCCGCATCAATACCGTCTTTTTTGTTTTTAGTAATCAGTTCAACGGCTTTTTCGTTGAGCGATGAAAGTTGTTTTTGCAAATTTTGGGTTTGGTTCTGAATATTGTCGCGGGCATTTTTGAACTCGCGCAATTCTTCTACTACTTTTTTGTTTCGCCCGATGAGGTAAGCCCGCAGTCCTTCAGCATCATAAGACGTTTCTTTCAACGTATTATAGTCTTTGTAGTCGGGGTCGGTTTTACTCGGGTCGCCTTCGTAGTAGTATAGTTTGTCTTCGCCATCAAGCAACACGGTAACCGCTCTGTCGTCAGCCACTTTGGTTGGCTCAACTACGGTTTTTGTTTCTTTGGCGGGCATTACGATTTCCATTGTTTGAGGCTTGCTCATCGAAGTAGCGAGCATAAAGAAACAAATCAGCAACATATTCATATCCACCATCGGTGTAAAATCGACGTGAATGTGCATTTTTTTCTGTTTGCCTTTCTTTTTACCGCCTTTGTCTTTTTCTTGTACTTCAGCCATATCTTTAATCTTTTATGGTTTTTAAACTCGTAATCAGATTATATCTGTTTTCGTCAATTCCTTGTAATGTAGACATTACCAATTTTATGTCGGGATATGGAGTCTTTGCATCTGCTTTGATGGCTAACGCGAGGTCATCTCTTTTTAATAGCCGCGCTTCGCGTATCCAAGTTCGGAGTTCGTTAGTTGAGGTTTCGGTAGTATCTACCGGAATACCTATTCCACGAGAATTTTTTTTCAAGCCTTCATTTATCAATTCATCTTGTTTAGGAGTTTCCAAAGCCAAATACTGTTTCATATTTTTGATGGGAACACCAAATGAATTGATGAGTTTGAATTTTTTCAACTCCTCATTTGTGAACGAAATTCCATATTGCGCCCCTACTCTTTCCAAAATTGCCACACGGTCGTCTTGTTTGTCCATACTAAGAAAGACTTTTCCGTTGGGTGCTACAAGTATTTGTACGACATTCACCTCGGGGATTTTTATTTCCGACACCGATGATGGCGTTGCGACTTGTACCGGCTCTTTTTGGATAAAGGTAGAAGTTAGCATAAAAAAGGTAAGTAAAAGAACGGTTACATCACTCATTGCAGTCATGTCAATGAGTGTACTTTTTCTTTTAACTTTTACTTTTGGCATAATTCTATTTAATTTAAAAGTTTAAAATATTCAAATGTTCAAAAGTTTCAATCGTTTAAAAGTTTTGGGAAATCAAAGAGTTTGTTCCAATTTTTTATTTTAAACCATTTAAACTATTAAACTTTTGAATTATTTGTGAGTAGTTGAAAATGTTTGTACAATCGTAAAGCCTACTTCGTCAATGGCGTGCGTGATGCCGTCAATGCGGGTAGTAAAATAATTATAAGAAATAACAGCCAAAGCACCTGTTGCGATACCGAAAGCGGTATTAACCAATGCCTCAGAAATACCTGTTGAAAGAGCCATTGAGTCAACCGAGCCTCCGTCTGCCAAAGCAGCAAATGATTTTATCATACCGATAACCGTACCGAGCAGCCCCATCAAAGTACCGAGAGTGGTAAGGGTTGCTACTACCGGCAAGTTTTGTTCCAACGAAGGCAATTCGAGTGCGGTAGCTTCTTCGATTTCTTTCTGAATGGCGAGGGCTTTTTGGTCGCGTGCCAATTCGGTGTCGTTTTCCAAAGTGGCATATTTTACCAAACCTGCTTTTACCACGTTGGCAACCGAGCCTGCTTGTTTGTCAGCCAATTCGTTAGCCTTTGCCAAGTCATTGCTTTCGAGAGCCTCTTTGATGTTGGTAACGAATTTCACCAATTTACCTTTACCCTGTGCGCGGGTGATGGCGATAAAGCGTTCCACGCTGATAACCAACACGGTAAGCAAGAGTGTTTGGATAATCGGCACGATGAAACCACCTTTGTAGATTGTTCCGAGCAAGTTGCCGGTTAGCGGGTGACCGGTGGGGTCGTTGTTTTGGAAGTTGCTCGGCGAGCCGAACACGAAGTTAAAGATGCACAATGCAACAACCAAGCACGCTGCAATTACGATTGTTGCCGACACAGTAAATCCTTTTGATTTTTTTGCTGTTGTAGCCATAATAAAAAAATTTAGTTTTGAATTAGATTAATAGTTATTTTAGTTATTTGAAATTTTCCTATATTATATAATGTATAAACGCACAAAGTTTATTTTTAGTATGCCAAAAGGTAAAAAAATAATACCCCATTTTTTAAGCGTTCAAAGGTAGTAACTTTTCTTTTATTTTGCACAATAGATATGGAAAAAAAAATATTTTTTTTTTACCTGCAAAATTTTATCGGAAAAATTTTGTCAGTACAAAAATGTTTCTTATCTTTACAGTGTGATATTTTGATGTTTAACTTTCTAATTTTTACGACTATGTGTAACTGTAATGAAAACAATGTAGGCAAATCACTTCTGCTATTGGCAGGCGGTGTAGCTATTGGTGCGGCTTTGGGAATATTGTTTGCTCCTGCAAAAGGTGCCGCAACAAGACGTAAAATTGCGAGTACTACCCGCAATTTGAAAGACAATTTGGTTGGCAAATTGGAAACTCTGGTAGAATCTGCCGAAGAACTTATCGGCGATTTCAAAGAAAACATTGAGGAAAAAACCACGTAACGATGGAAAAAAACTTAGGTTTGGGCGAGGCTGTAAAACAGTATCTTGGCTTGAAATGGGAGTATTACCGCCTTTCGTTTATCGAAAAAGTGGCAATGCTGATTGGCACTGTTATTCTGATGGTCTTTATGGCAATTTTGGCATTAGTGCTGATTTTGCTGCTGACGTTCTTCGGTTATGGCGTGCTGATGTCGCTTATCGGTATCACTTGGCTCGTGGTGCTGATTGAGATTGCCGTTGTGCTGCTGATGATGGGACTTTTGTGGAAATTCCGCGATACACTCGTTATTCAGCCGGTGGGCAATATGATTATTCGTGCTTTGTTTGACGATGATTCTAAACAAAAAGAAAATGGGAAAATATAATACACTGACAGAAATTCGCATTCGTAAGCAAATGATACATAGCGATATAACGGATTGCGAAAACGTGATTTTGGAAAAATGCTACACAGCCGTAACGCCTTCGCGGTGGTTTGGCAAACGCAGCGATGACACGCAGCACACTGTAGCCGACACCATACAGCAAATACGGAATATCACAAGCATAGCAAGCACAGCAATGTCGGTATTTTCCATTGTCAGAGGATTAAAAAAAATAAAAAAATAATGCAACTGAACAAACTATCCATCGTCAATTACAAAAACATACGGCAAGCCGAACTCGAATTTTCGCCGAAAATCAACTGTTTTATCGGCAACAACGGTGTAGGCAAAACCAATGTGCTTGACGCGATTTACTATCTTTCGTTTTGCAAAAGCCACTCCGCAAGTATTGACAGCCAAAACATTAACCACAACGAAGTGTTTTTTGTGCTGGAAGGTTTTTACACGCGCAACGGCGTGGAAGAAGATATTTATTGCGCCCTGAAACAGCGTCTGAAAAAAGTTTTCAAGCGCAACAAACGCGACTACGAGCGTATTACCGAACATATCGGACTGTTGCCATTAGTGCTGATTTCGCCTGACGACAGCGGCTTAATCGGCGATGGCAGCGGCGAACGGCGCAAATTTATTGACGGCGTGATTTCGCAATACGACCGTTTTTACCTAAACGCCCTGCTGCGCTACAACAACACGATTACGCAACGCAACGCCCTCTTGAAAAACGAGGTGATAGACGCGGAACTGCTTGATATTCTTAATCTTGACTTGGTGGAATCGGGCGAGTTTATTTACGAAAAACGCCGCGAGTTTATCCGCGAGTTTATCCCTGTTTTCCAAAAATACTACAATTTTATTGCCGAAAATAAAGAAACGGTGGATTTATCATACGTTTCACATTTGGACAAAGGCGATTTTACGGAAATGCTGCGCGACAGTCTTGAGCGCGACAAAATTTTGGGCTACACCACGAAAGGTATTCACAAAGACGATTTGGAAATGACACTCGGCGAGTTTCCCATCAGGCGCGAAGGCTCGCAGGGACAGAACAAAACATACGTCATCGCAATGAAACTTGCGCAGTTCGATTTCCTCAAACGAGTGAGCGGCGTTAATCCGCTGTTGCTGCTTGATGATATTTTCGATAAACTTGATGCCGAGCGCGTTAAGCAAATTATTAAATTGGTTTCCGAAGATTATTTCGGACAAATTTTCATCACGGACACCAATCGCAAGCATTTAGACGAAATTCTCGGCGCGTTGAATGAGAACTACAACTTGTTTCTGGTGGATAACGGCGAAATTTTCTTACAATAATGCGACACAAAGACCCGCAACGATTATCTGCCGTTCTCGGCGAGGTGCTGCGAATGCAAAATCTCGACACAAAACTGAACGAAACACGCTTGCTCAATGCGTGGGAAAAACGTTTGGGGAAAAGCATAAACGCCTATACGAAAGGTAAATACGTGAAAGACAAAACGCTTTTCGTTCACGTTACTTCTGCTGTTTTGCGCAGCGATTTAATGATGTCGCGGTACAAAATACGCGATATGCTGAATGCTGAATGCGGGACTACTGTGATTTCGGATATTGTTTTCCGGTAAAAAGATAACTACAAAAAAATAACTACAAATTCACGAATTTTCTTTTAATTCGTGAATTCGTAGTTTATAAATCAGGTAATGATGCCAAAAATGGTTGGTAAAAAGTTCAAAAATTTTCATTATCTTTGGCGCGAAGTTGAAGAGGAAACGGGCTCTGCTGAGGAGCAACAGTTCGACTTCGCT
>JAISJU010000023.1 GCA_031261165.1 Prevotellaceae bacterium | reverse complement strand
TTCCCATTAGGGAGGGAATGCTCTTACCTGTTTCAGGGCTAAAACCGACTAACTAACCGTCAGCGTTTGGTCAAACACGCTTTCGCGTATCTTTTTCGCTGTCTTGTTGGGCGAATACTGCGTAATAATGCGCAGCCTATAAAGCCCCGCCGGCAGCGTATCCGGCACAAGTATCAGCACTTTGCTCGGCTCATTCACGATGATGTTTTCTGCCTCGATGCGGGTTTGCGCCTGCGTGTCGAGGTTTTCGAGCCAGATGCCTGCGCCGGGGAACTCGCCCGCCACTTTGATGTAGGTGCCGTCTATCTGCGCATTCCTGCCGCGCGTGAGCGTGCCGTCTGCCTGCTTGGTGGCGAGGTTGGTTACGCGGAAGATGGTCATCAAATCCGCCTTCTCGCCCAAAATCTCAACAGAAGTATCGGCTACCTCGTGGCGCAAATCCACGCCCTGCGTGATGGAAACGTAGATGCTGTTTTTCTCTGCGTTCCACTTTTTGTCGTAGAACGCGCCTGTAATCACAGGGCGCATATACACCTGACCGGTGTTCACGTTGTAGCCGTTCAACACGAGGCGCGAACTTGCCCGCTGGAAACGGCGGGAGATGTCTGCCAGCGTTTCGCGGCTGTGTTCTGTGCCTTCGCTCACTATTTCGTTGATAATATCATCGAAAGTCGCGCTGCCCGGCGTAGATACCGAGGCTGTAAAATCATTCGGGTCGGTGGTCAGTTCGTTTTTCTGTAACCACACTTTTAATTGGTTTTTCATTGTGTGATTTGTGTTTTGTTAGTTAATAAATTGTCTGAACTGTGATTTTCAGATGATTTCTTTGATTTTTATGATTACTCCCGCTGCCGTTAGGCTTTCCCCCGCCGGCGGGGGTTAGGGGGTGGAAAAAATAAATGAATGAATAAATCCACCCCCTGCCCCCGCCGGCGGGAGAAAACCTAACGGTCGGCG
This sequence comes from Prevotellaceae bacterium, assembly GCA_031261165.1. Taxonomy (GTDB): domain Bacteria; phylum Bacteroidota; class Bacteroidia; order Bacteroidales; family Paludibacteraceae; genus JAISJU01. Next base: position 6,484 of record JAISJU010000023.1, on the reverse strand, counting down.
GGACAGGTAGATAAGACATTCCATTTTTTCAAAAAATGGAATGTCTCGCCGTACCTACCGCAGCACCTTTTCCACCTTCACAGTGCCATCGGTATAAACCGTGCGTTTGATATGTAGGGGCGAAATATCTTTCGCCCTCAACGGTTTACCGTCTATGCCGAAATATTCCTCTTTAAGGATTTCCTTTTCCGCCGAAACCTCAAAAATATCGCTTGTCAATTCACTTATGGATATTGTATTATTAATATCCGGCGCAAGCGTGAAAGGAATAAGCCCACCATTTACCTGTGGTGTAAAGGTAGCCTCATCACCATTTATTGTCCAATATTCGGCTTTGTTTTCAAAAGGGATTTCCTGTCCGTAAGAATCAAACCCAATAACAGACAATTGTGCCAATTTTTCCTTTATTTCTTCTTCGCTAAAATATTCATTAATGATAATATTTTTTTGTCGGGCTGATTGCGACTGATTAAAAGTAATAGAATCAATCGTTCCTATTATTGACAATGCGAATGAATAATTAGTATAATTTTTTTGTTCCAATGGAGATACATAAACAAAATAATCGCCATCGGCAGGAAATTTGAATGCTGTCAATTTTACAGAGTCAGTCCATAATAATTCTTCATTATTATCATTATAAATCTCTAAAAAAGGAGTAGCATACGGAAATTCAGCGGAATATGAAATCACATCGCCTTCGCGCAAAGAATACTTATAAGGCAAATAGAAAAAATAATAATCTAAATTCCGATATTGCCTGTGAACTAACTTTGACGGTTCTTGTCCGAATTGTCCTGATTTTTCAAATAACAAATCTTCTACTGTTTCTGCATAAGCAGACAATTCTTCCCAAGTAATGACAGATGATGTATCAGTAAAAGGAGTTACTGCCATTTGAAAATATTTAGAAGATGTTAGTGATATGAGATTTAACACATAATCGCCTTCGTCTAAATCTTGTAAAGGGAAATCTATTATTTTTCCTTTATCAAGTGTTATAGCATTATTTGCATCGCCATATTTATACAAATATGCAGTAACTTGGTATGCAGTATCGGTAACATTGATTGAGAACTTTTCTGTTTCTGTCAAATGAAATTTATAATATCGTAGATGCTGATTTCTTATTTTAACGGTAGGTGCTTGTGCAAAAGTACTTGCCGAAAAATAAGGCAATGAGTTCAAATCAATTTCCGCTGCATAGGCATCTACAATAGCGTTGTCGCCCTGTGCATTATATAAATCCGTTACATCTATTGCTTGTGAAAAAGCAACTTGTCCGAAAAAAACGGAAAACAGCATTGGTAATAATATATTCTTTTTCATAATTTATTATTTTAAGAAAGAGATAGAGGCATAATATCCTCTATCTCTTTCGATTATTACTTTTTAACAATGAATCGTTTAGATATTTGTTCCCCGTTTTGTATCACAGAAACAATATAAATACCATCATTCAAATCACTAATATTAATTTGTGTGAGTTTGGAATTAGTTTTTATTTGCTTCAGCGTTTTTCCTGTAATGTCAACAATAAAAATATCTGCAGGATTAGAAGAAGACAATTCTACATTCAAAATAGAATTAGTTGGATTGGGATAAATAGACATATCTTGTTGCTGTGCAATTTCTGTTGAAATTCTATTTGAACTAATTGCTGATTTTGCCTGCTTAGAACTATTGGCAGTTTTTGTAGACAAATATCGTCTTGTTGTACAATTTGTTATGGTATCTGTTACCGTAACATAAAAGACGTGAGTAGTTGAGCCGATTAAATCATCATAAGTACAATTTGTTTCTGCCATATCATCTGGATATGTTATACCACCACCATCTAATGTCCACGCAATGTTACAATTATCAAAATTCCCATTTTTTGGATATATGCGATAATACCAACATCTGGAATTTCCTAATAATAAAACACTATCAAGATTCATACCAGATATTGTAAAATCAATAGTTGTTGTATCAGTACTACCACAAACATTTTTCACAAAACTTCCAACAGTATAAGTATTATTTACACCATCTGTTTTGATGGTAACTGTTGTGCTGTCTTGCGTTGCATTAATGATTGTCCAAGTATTAGGAAGATACCAATTATACACTTGATTTGGAGTAATCGTATTAATAGATAATGTAATAGTATCTGCCATTCCTGAATTGAGGCAAGATGAATTATTCCAAATTATGGTATCAGGTGCTATTCCATACATATTTAATTTTATAGCACTCCATTGCGTTGTAGAACAACCAATCGCTCTAACTTTTACCGAATCAACAGTAGTTCCATTAGGAATTAAGACTATTGCATAACCTGTAGAATCCGTACCCTGTTTTACACTCCAGCCTTTAGGATAACTCCATTCATAAGAAGTTGCATTGTCCACCGGCGCAACATTATAAGCTTTTTCCGTTTGGTCGCCACGTGTTAAACAAGTATCGCCCTGTATGATTCCCGGTTTGTTTGGTTTGATATAAAACACCGTATCAATAGCATTTCCACAGCCTGCAACAACGGATACTCTGCCTGTGCCTGTCCCAATATGTATTTGTGGCTCGGCAATAGTCGAATCGCTAACGAAATACCACCCGTTGTTTCTGCCCTCTGTTATGTCCCAAGTCATTTGTTGTCCGTCTGCTGCGCCTGTTACTTTGAATGTTGCCGTATTGGCTGCCGGAACACAATAGGAATTAAAACCGCTTGTAATATAATTTGAATTACTGAATGAGCGATTTATGCGTAAAGAGAACAGTTTAGTATCTCCGCAAAGCCCCTGTACTCTTAGACGAATTTCACGCGAGTCAGTAGCAGGTTTGAAAATCAATACAGTATCCGCTTTTGAAACTTGCCAACCTTCCAAATTTTCCCAAGCGTAAGTATTGCCTTGTTGTGGATTGATAATGCGTAGTGTATCTACCCCAGCATTAATAAGAGGCAAGCAAATAGTGTCGCCCCACTGTATTCCATCGGCAAGTACAGGATTGCTGCTTTGCATTAAAGTTAATGTCAATGGACTTTGGTTTGGATAGTTGCATTGTCCTAATTGAGCCGTTATTACGGCACCTACAATGTTTGTACCTGCAATAAAAGTTACCGAACTTTTATCGGCAGAATAATACAGTTCATTGTCTTGTACCAAACCATCGGTAAAAGTCCAATAATATTGGTCAAAACCGATATTTTCGGGTTCATATTTACTTACCCACGGCGCAACAGAATAAGTTACGCTATCGCCCGGACTTATGCAACGAGGTCCTACAATAGCATTTGCACTGATGTCGCTAAACGATTTGTAGATGTCCATTTCATAACTAAATACAGGGTTGCAGGTGTAATTACATTCGGCTGTATCGGGTACGTGTGCGTAAGCAATAACCCGAAGTTCGCCTTTGGCATATTTGCTGTATCCGCCGATATAACTGACATCTGTTTTAGAAGAAACTGTTACATAGTTCCCGCTGTTTGGTGAAACTATTATACCGCCACTTGCGACCCATTTAATACTGTCGAACGTACCGTCAGGAAGGGTTACAGAATAACCACCGCTTCCACCGGCTGGCATACAGTCGTTTCCATTAATGCCATAGATTGGGGTTTGCGCTTGCGCTACTGTTATTCCTGCAAACGCTAATACTGTGAGCCATAAGGCTCTTAAATATGATTTTTTCATATATATAAAGTTTTGATTATTTGATTATTAGTTAATTAAAATTTCTCCATATTGATATTTTCATCGAAAATACCGATACAATATTTTTCATTATCTTTGCGCCCCGAAAGGGGCTTAGAAGAAGTTCAATCGCCATACGAAGGCTGTATTCTCATTTGCTCTCTTTCCCGCCCTGCAAATGTTCGTACCGTTTGCGGGGCATTCTTGTGAGCGCGGGTGTAGGGGCGTATTGCATACGCCCTCTACATTATTATATACAGACACACAAGCATATCGGGGGCGTATGCAATACGCCCCTACGGTACCGACCGCCGTAAAAAGACCGGTGAAAATATGTAAGTTGGTTTTAATCATTTATTATCTCTGTTTTTCAGACATTCCATTTTTCAGAAAAACGGAATGTCTAATATCTGATTGTCTGAAAATAAAACTCGGGAAACATTTTTATTTCCTTTCCTGTAGCCAGCCTGTACAATATATCGGTGCATACGCCCGCCACTTGCCACGATGCAATCGGCAGTTGCGGCGGCGGCAACTGCTCCGGCTCGCCGGCATATTGCTCTATCAGTTCGTTTATCCATTCTGCGGGGCGGTTTTGTTTTTGCAGTTCTTTTGCCACAAAGCGGGCAAAGGTAAGTTCAAATCCCCGATAGTTTTCGGACAAATGCGACAGGTTTTTACTCCATTTGCCTACGGCAAACACACAGGCAGCCCACCCGAAGTTGTAGGGGTGCAGGGCGGTAATGCCAAGTTCCGTGCAAAGACGGTCGAGCAAAAAAGGGGCATCGGAAGTAAAGTCAATGGCATTGATGACGACATCTGCATTTTCAATCAGTTGCGCCATATTGCCCGCATCAATATATTGACAGCAGGCAGTGAGGCGTGCCTGCGGATTTATGCTTTGCAGGCGTTGCGCGAGGGCTTGCGCTTTGGGCTTGCCAATGTCGGCGCGTGTGTAGTTTTGTCTGTTGAGGTTGGATAGTTCCACCGTGTCGCCGTCAATAATAGTAATGTCTTCAAAACCCAAACGCAGGGCGCATTCCGCTATCACGCTGCCCAAACCTGCGCCTGCCAACACAATGCGGAAACGGCGTATTTGCGCCTGTTCTTTTGCGGTAATACAAAGTCTGTTTCTGCTATACATAACATAGGTGTTTGTGTTTTTCAAAAAATGGTAATAATCCTTGCGAGGTGATATAAACAGGTACGGTTTCCGAGCCGAGTTCTATTTCTGATTTGCCTGCTTGTATGGCGTGAATGCCCAGCAGTTTTAGTTTTTCAAATAACCTTTTATCCAATTCTGCCAACAAGATGGCGTTTTTATCTGTGTACGGCATTTGAAATCCATTGACCAAAAGTGTTTTCAAAAGCAAAACACTTGATTTTCCGAGAGTTTGATAATCAATGGCAAAACGCCCGATATGCCAAATATGGTCGGTAGATACATTTTCTTGTTTGGTGATGCTTTCTATATCAACGCCAAACTTATTTTGAATAGGCAAATGTATTTTTGGAGTCCAATGAGTAATGCGTATGGAGCCAATGATTTTTTGTTCGTGATTGTCCTTTATCACATAAAAACAAGAATGAGGAAAATATTGTTTTTCATTGTTGTATATGAATTTTATTTCCTCTTCCATATTGCACGGAAAGTTTCCCAAATAGCGTTTGTAGTTTGTTTCAACAACAAAACGTACCGTTTTGGCGAGGCTATTTTCACTTATTTTCCACAAAGAATAGTTGGGTAATTGATGTATAGGATTATCCATAAAAAACGGGTTCTTTTTTGATTGTCAAAAATAGAGGTATTTAAAATATTAATCAATAGCACTTAGGTGTCATTTTTTTATTATCTTTGCACAAAAATATCTTATGGCTACGGCATCTATCCAAAATCAGTTTTTTGCACCCATTATTCCACCTGAAGTAATCGTATCGGAATACGATAATCTCGACATTGTTATTGAGATGTGCGATGTCCTTTCTCGTGTTAATAACCAAAGCATCTACGTTATTGATTACAAGCAACAAACGTTTTTGCACGTTTCGCCTCACCCGCTTTTTTTGTGCGGCTATTCGGCAGACGAAGTAAAAGCGATGGGCTATTCTTTTTACGAAAAAGTCGTTTCGCCGGACGAACTGCAAATGCTGCTGGAAATAAATAAATTGGGTTGGGAACTTTTTTACTCAATACTGGCAAAAGAACGGATTTATTCCCGCATTTCATACGATTTTCACTTATATCATAAAAACGGACACCGGACTTTGGTTAATCATAAATTGGGTGTGTTGCGCTTAGCCACCGATGGCAATATTTGGTTGGGAATATGTGTAGTTAATTATTCGCCGAACAAAATGGCGGGAAATGTTATCTTTTCTCACAGCGAATTAAGTCAATATTATGTATTTGATGTGATAAGTAAAAAAATCACACCTCATATTCCCAAAAGAATGACTAAGCGAGAGGAGGAAATATTTCGATTGATAATGCAGGGCTACGGCGAAACGGAAATCGGAGAAAGGCTTTACCTCAGCGTTCATACCATCAAAAACCATCGCAGAAATATCGAAAATAAATTAGGTGTCAATAACTTGACCAATGCCGTTGCCAAATTTAATTTGAGTTTTTGAAAAAACTTCCCCGTTCGGCGTAGCGTCTCGCTATGTCGAAGTTAAAAGCAAGCCTCTCGGCTTGCAAAAGTGCAAAGCAGGAACTTTGCTTTTAGCCCGACGTAGTCAGAGACTACGCCGAACGTGGCTGTTAAGTTCTCTGTCATTGCGGGCTTGGTTACTGAGCGAAGTCG
>JAISJU010000017.1 GCA_031261165.1 Prevotellaceae bacterium | reverse complement strand
TGAAGAAGATGCCATGACAGGAGATTTAGTCTATCCATCTAAAACAGCTCGTTTTTTTGACAATTTTTTTCGTCATTTTATTATAGGAATTGAAATTCTTCCGTCTAAATACTTTTCGTTGCAAGCGGCTTTCGATTTCAACCGTTTTCAGGAGATGAAAGTTCCTCAAAGACGTTCTATTGCCGGTTTTTCTTATGGTTTTATCATTCATGTTCACGCTATTAAAATAGGATTTTCACGCATGCACTATGCCGTGGGAGCTGTGCCTAATTTCATTACCCTTTCTTTTAATTTTGATGAAATGTCGAAACTTAAAACCGAAAAGAAGCAAATTCAACGAAAATAATTTTTTTTGTCAAAAATTCCTTGGCATCTCCAAATAGGATTCTTTTTTGATTTTCGGAACTCGCGAATTGGTCAAAAACCGTTGCAGGTTTTCAAAAGTCGAAAGGTAGCAATCAAAGAATTTGATTGTTTTCGACAAGTCAACCCGAAGCTCTGAACTGTGGCTAAAATGGCTGTAATTTGCTCTGCAAATTCAAGTTTTCCCCTGTTGATTTCGATATATTCTTTTCGTCACAAGCAAAGTGGCGAATGTGTGCCTGAAACAGTGAGACGTTATCTTCTTGGCAATGCCTGCGGTTTGCAACCATTTGTCTGAACCACGATTTATAAGATTTTATTGATTACCGAGATATTTCAGCACGCAGATATACTGCACTCGACAATAAAATTTTCTTCGTGTAACTTCGTGGTTTTTTCCCGCATAGGCGGGACGGGCAGTGAACCTTCGTGTAATTATTTTTTTTTACACGAAGTTACACAAAGAAGGCACGAAGAAACACAAACTAAATTTTCAACCGAGAAAAGTATAACATGGATTTCACGAATTTGCGCGAATTTTAATAATTTTGCTTTGTATTTCTTCATCTTCTGTCCATACAAGTGAACGTGAGTTTAAGATTAGTTCACCTTCGTTGCCATCTGATACAGTAAAATGTACTTGCCACATTTTCCCATTTCGTGTGTCCAATTTGATAAAAGTCCAATAATTTTCTGTTGGAAACAATTTATAAATTGGGACTTCAAGTTGTTGAATTACACTTTGTTTTTCTATTGGTCGTACTTTACTGTCTTGTTGCGTTTGTGCTTGCAAATACAAAGCAAACAAAGTCAGTGAAACAACTAATGCAAAAAATCTTTTTAATATTCAGATATTTTTGACTCATCATATTCAATAGCACCTACACCCATTGCCAAGCGGACAAGGTCTTTTTTATCCTCCGGTTTAACATTGTTGCGAAGATTATCTTGTAAGACTTCAATGGGAGCGTTCCACCACTCTTGCATTTCAATTTCTTCGGGATTGCCGTAGTGCATAATTAAATCGCCTAAACCGTGTCGGTCATTTCCGATTTCTTTTAATAATTTTTCAAGGTCTGCTTTCATATTCTTCTTTGACTTAGATAAATGTAACAAAATATGCGGTTGCAAATGTACAAATTTATTTTAAAATTAAGATTAATGCTTAAAATTTTCCCAAAAAATAAAAATCACGGTAATCATTCAAATCATACGAAAATCACGGTTCAGACGATTATTTCCCGATGCAAAACTTTGAGAAAATATTCCCCAACACTTCGTCGGTAGTTATTTCGCCGGTGATTTCGCCGAGATAGTGCAGACATTCGCGGATGTCTTGCGAGAGCAGGTCGCCCGAAAGGTTGTTGTTTAATCCTTCCACAACGCGCTCGATGGCGGTTTGGGCGCGGCGCAAGGCTTCGTAGTGGCGGGCGTTGGAAACGATGACCCCCTCCCAGCCCGCGACATTACCGCCGTCATTCTGACGAAAGTCAGAATCCCCCGTTATTTCAGGGGATTGCGGGTCAAGCCCGCAATGACGGTACGTTTCAGGGGGTTGCGGGCGGTGTATTGAGTTTGTCGAAATGTCAAGCCCGCAATGACGAATTGAACGGACGGCGTTCAACAGCGCCTCCTGCAACATTTCGGTATTCAATTTGTTTTTTGCCGAAATGCGAATTTTTTCACAATCGAACGGTTCAAAAAGTTCGTTGAGAATGTCCAATTCTTCTTCCGAAAGTTTATCTATTTTATTGAAAATAAGGATGATTTTTTTACCTTTGGCTCGTTTCAGAATTTTCGCGGTCAGCCATTCGATATGTTCCGAAACATTGGTGCCATCGACCAGCCATAGCACGATAGACGCTTTTTCGATTTGCTGAAACGTGCGCTCGATGCCCAGATTTTCTATTTTGTCGTCGGTTTTGCGGATGCCTGCGGTGTCGATAAAGCGGAAAGTGATGCCTTCGATGTTGATGCAATCCTCAATCACATCGCGCGTGGTGCCGTGAATGTCGCTCACAATCGCCTTTTCCTCGTTCAAAAGCAGATTCAGCAGCGTCGATTTTCCTACATTGGTTTCGCCCACGAGGGCAACGGGGATGCCGTTTTTCATCGCGTTGCCAAGTTGGAAAGAATTGGCGAGCGCGGCGATTTTCGTCAAAATCGTTTGTGCCAGCACGCGCAGTTTTTCGCGGTCGGCAAACTCCACATCTTCTTCCGAAAAATCGAGTTCCAATTCCACAAGCGACACAAAAT
>JAISJU010000168.1 GCA_031261165.1 Prevotellaceae bacterium | reverse complement strand
TCAGTAGCCAAGTGATTTGTCTGTACCTAACCTCATTACCTCATTCTTTTTTATTGTTTTAATGAGGTAATGAGGTTAAGATAACCCAATTTTTCTGCTACTGAGGTTGTTTTGTTAGAAAAATTAGGTAAAAATGAGGTCTTTACAATCTTCCGAACACGACTGATTGCAAATCGGCGCGAGCGGCAGTCCGTCAGATAAATCTGACGGCAATTAATTATCAGAAGTCGGCTTAAGCCGCCTTATTTGCATTAATTGCCGTTGGTTTTAACCAACGGAGGCTGTTAAGTTCTCTGTAAAACGCAACCCCCTTTTCAATCCTGTCATTCTGACGAAAGTCAGAATCCCCTTTTATACAGCATTCCGCCACATTTCACCCCCAACCCCCTGCTTCGACTACGCTCAGCCACCGTTAAAAGGGGGCTTACCTGACGGCGGCGGGATTATTAGTTATTATTAATCCCGCCGCCGTCAGGCAAAGTCCCCTTTTAACGGTGGCTGAGCGTAGTCGAAGCAGGGGATTTAGGGGTAAGGATTTAAGGGCGAGGATTTATATGCAATACGCATAAATAAAAGAAATCTGCGAAAATCAACAAAATCAGCATTATCAAACAAAAAAATCCCCCAAAAAATTTGCCCACCTCAAAAAAAAGCACTAATTTAGCACGCTTTTTTAAAATACAGATAAATGCTTGATAACGAAGACAGAATAATCAGAGTAAATATCGAGGAAGAGATGAAATCTTCCTATATCGACTACTCAATGTCAGTAATAGTATCGCGTGCCTTGCCCGATGTGCGCGATGGTTTCAAACCGGTACACCGCCGCGTGCTGTTCGGTATGAACGAGTTAGGAAACAATTCCGACAAACCCTACAAAAAATCCGCGCGTATAGTCGGCGAAGTGATGGGTAAGTATCACCCGCACGGCGACTCGTCCATTTACGGCACTTTGGTGCGTTTGGCTCAGCATTGGGCAATGCGCTATCCGCTCGTTGACGGGCAGGGAAACTACGGCTCCGTGGACGGCGACAGCCCCGCAGCAATGCGTTACACCGAAGCCCGTATGCGCAAAATCGCCGAGGCAATGCTCGACGACATCAACAAAGACACCATCGAATGGCAACTCAACTTTGACGACACGCTCAAAGAGCCTACCGTGCTGCCCACCCGCATACCCAACCTGCTCATAAACGGCTCGTCGGGCATCGCCGTAGGTATGGCTACCAATATGGCGCCGCATAACCTCACCGAAGTGTGCAACGCCATCATCGCCTACCTCGAAAATCCGGAAATAGACATTCCCGGGCTGATGCAGTACATCAAAGCCCCCGACTTCCCCACCGGCGGCATCATTCAGGGCTATGCCGGCATTCGCGAAGCCTTTGAAACAGGGCGCGGGCGCATCGTAGTCCGCTCAAAAGTAGATATAGAAATCGAGGCAAACGGCAAAGAAAAAATAATCGTCAGCGAAATTCCCTACCAAGTCAATAAAAAAGACCTTATCAAGGCAATTTCCGATATGGTAGAAGAAAAGCGCATCGAAGGCATTTCTTATATTAATGATGAGTCCGACCGCGAAGGTATGCGTATCCGCATAGACGTGAAACGCGATGCCAATTCAAGCGTTGTACTCAATAAACTCTACAAATTCAGCGAGTTGCAATCCTCTTTCAGCGTCAATAACATTGCGCTCGTAAAAGGTCGCCCGCGTATGCTCAATTTGCGCGACCTTATACATTATTTTGTAGAACACCGCCACGATGTAGTTATCCGCCGCACCCAATGGGAACTTGCCGAAGCAGAAAAACGCGCACACCTCCTGGAAGGTTTTATGATTATTCTTGATAATCTCGACGAGGCAATTCAAATAATCCGCTCTTCCAAAACCCCGCAAGAGGCACGCGAACGCCTTTCGGAACGTTTCGGGCTGACCGATATTCAGGCAAGCGCGGTAGTAGAAATGCGCCTGCGCCAACTCACCGGAATGGAGCAAGACAAACTTCGCGCCGAATACGAAGAAGTCTTGCGCACCATCGAAGATTTGAAAGACATTCTCGCAAAAGTGGAACGCCGCGTGGAAATCATCAAAAACGAAACCATCGAAGTGCGCGACAAATACGGCGACAGCCGCCGCACGCAAATAATGGCTTCCGCCGAAGAATTTAACCCCGAAGATTTTTATGCCGATGACGAAATGATAATCACCATTTCGCACTTGGGATACATCAAACGCACGCCTCTCACCGAGTTCAAAGCGCAGGGCAGGGGAGGTCTTGGCTCCAAAGGCGGACAAGCCCGCGATGAAGATTTTATCGAATACATCTATCCCGCCTCGATGCACAACACAATGCTCTTCTTCACCCAAAAAGGGCGTTGCTACTGGCTCAAAGTATATGACATTCCCGAAGGGGCAAAAACCACCAAAGGGCGTGCCATTCAGAATATGCTCAACATTGACGGCGATGATAAAGTGAACGCATTTATCCGCATAAAAGGCTTGAATGACGAAGAATATGTGAAATCGCACTACTTGCTTTTCGCCACCAAACAGGGCGTTATCAAGAAAACATCGCTTGAGGCATACTCCCACCCGCGTCAAAACGGCGTAAATGCCATCACCATTCGCGAAGACGACAAAGTGATACAAGTGCGCCTCACTGACGGCGATTGCGAAGTGATGCTCGCCAACAAAAACGGGCGTGCCGTTCGTTTCCACGAAAGCAAAGTCCGCGAAATGGGACGTACCGCCACCGGCGTGCGCGGCATCACCCTCGACGAAGACGGCGAAGACGAAGTAATCGGAATGATTTCGATTAAACCAACGGACAACGAAACCGTCTTAGTCGTATCGGAAAAAGGCTACGGCAAGCGCACTTGGCTCGACGAAGTGGACGAAGACGGCAATAAAGTGCTTGACGAAAAAGGAGAGCCGGTAGCCGTATATCGCGTTACCAACCGTGGCGGAAAGGGCGTTCGCACCCTCAATGTTACCGAGAAAACAGGTAAATTGGTGGCTCTCAAAAGCGTCTGCGATGACAACGACCTGATGATAATCAACAAATCCGGCATCGCCATTCGCCTGAAAGTCGCCAATATTCGCGTACAAGGTCGCGCCACACAGGGCGTGCGCCTCATCAACCTCGAAAAACGCAATGACGAAATCGCATCGGTTACCAAAGTGCAGTCCGAAGTAGAAGAGGAAATTGCCGAAGAAATTATTGAAAACCAAGATATAGAAATAACTGATAACGAACAATCTAATAATTAAAATTTTTATGAAAAAAATCATTTTAACAGGAATTTTGTCCTTGTCTGTTCTCGCAATGTTCGGACAAAGCAAAAACGTGCGCTCGGCGGATTATGCCATAGACCCAACTAATCCGAGCAAAAACTTTGAAAAAGCGCAAGCGGATATTGAGGCAGCCCTGCAAAATCCCGAAACGGCTAACGATGCAAAAACGTGGTATGTCGCCGGAAAAGTGTATGATGCCGTGCGCGAAAAAGAATGGTTGCAAGAGCAAATGCAGCAGTCCTACGACAAGAAACTGCGCGGCGAAAGCACCATAAAGGCTCTCGATTACTTCGTAAAAGCCTACGAACTCGACCAACTGCCCAACGAAAAAGGCAAAGTAAAACCCCGCTACGACAAAGAAATTGTAAAATATTTGTCGGTTTATCCGGGCGAACTGATTAATTACGGTTTTTATTGGAATGACGAAAGGGAGTATGACAAGACCATTGCTGCGTGGGAAAAATACCTTGATATGGCGAAACTGCCTTATATGAAAGGCATTGTGCCGGAAAGCGATGCAGACACTTCCACCTATAATAAGGTAGAGTATTACACCGCCATTGTAGCCATTCAGTCCGACAACACCGACAAAGCCATTCAGCACTTTGAAGTGATAAAAGACAAATACAATATTAATGAATGCTATCAATATTTGGCGCAGCAGTATTTGGTAAAAAAGGACACAACAAGTTATTTCAACACCATCAAAAGCGGTTTTGAGAAATATCCGACCAATACTTTTATGCTCGAATCGCTCGTCAATTATTATGTATTAACAGGTAATGATTTGAATGAAGGCTTGAACTACCTCAACGAGGCAATCAAACTGAATCCGAATATGGCGCAATATTATTGTGTGCGCGGTAATATTTACGATGCGCAACAACAGTTTGAAAAGGCAAAAAACGACTATGATAAAACCGTAGAACTTGACAGTAATAACGCGTTAGCGCATTTCGGACTTGGAAAATATTACTACAAAAGGGCAGAATTGGCGATGGAAAGGGTTGGCAATATCCGCGACCCGAAAGTGTTGAACACCGAAAAAGAAAAGGTCAAAGATATTTACCAAACGGCTGCCGGCGAATTTGAGAAATGCCGTACAGCAGATGCCAAAAACTGTGATAATCTTAATCTCTTGAAACAGACCTATTTCCGTATTTATCAGGATACCAACAATCCGAAGTACAAAGAGGCAAATCAGGCTTGGAAAGATTGCCGATAATCTATTGATTTAGATATATATGCCAAAAATGGTTGGTAAAAAGTATAATAACAATCACAATATCAGTACATTATAAAAAGTTTATTGAAAAGTATTTCAATAAACTTTTTATTTATGGAAAAAACAGCAAAAAAGGTCAAAAATTCGGCTTAATGGTCAAAAAGAATGGTAAAAACGTTGTAAAATATTAAAAATCAGTAACTTTGCGGCAAAAAAAAGAAATGACTAAAAAAATGCTTTTATTGCGGTTCTGCCGACATAATTAAAAGTCAAAGAAACAGAGATACTTATGCAAAAAATGCGGCAAACAGTTTGTTCTTAGACAAATGCCTGATAATCAGGTGTTATGGAATGATTACATTTTTGGCAAACAGACATTAAAACAATTATCCGAAAAACATTCTATAAGTGTCAGCAGTGTTCAACGGCGGCTGAAAAATATACGTATAACCCGTATTGTATCAGCGAACAAATCGGTTATTGTTCTGATGGACACGACTTATTGGGGGCGGAATTTTGGTGTTGTGGTGTTCAAAGATGCTCATAGAAAAAAGATTTTGTGGCGTAAATTTGTCCGGTACGAAACGCTCTCCGACTATGAGGAAGGTGTGTTGTGGTTGGAGGCAAATGGTTTTAAAATCAAC
>JAISJU010000154.1 GCA_031261165.1 Prevotellaceae bacterium | reverse complement strand
GCTTGTTTGGTCTTTTTCCCCGTAGGGGATACACAAAAATAGATATTGTGAATGTCCTACGGACATTTCAGATAAATAGAAATATTGTTATTCTATTGATATGCAAGTCCTGACGGACTAATTTAACTCGTGATTCGCATTAACAATCTGATTCTTATGTAAATCCTGCATTATGTAATCGAATATCAAATAAACAGATATAAATTTAATCAAATAAAAAATCAACATTATGGCAATAGTATTCAAAAAAACCGAAGAATGCAATCCTCAGGGTTGCACAACGTCTAAGATGTGGTATCCTTCTTTAAAAACACTGAACAAAGTAAGCGAGAGGCAAATCATCAAAGAAGTTTCAGACGGAACAATGCTCAGCCGCAGAGATACGGCAAAAGCAATGATAGAATTTAAAAAAGTGATGCTGCGCAATTTCTTGGAAAGCAACAGCATTGAACTCGGCAACTGGGGCGTGTTTAGCCTGACTTGCAACGGCGAGGGCAGCAACTCAAAAGAAGAAGTGAGCGCATCGAAAATCAAAGAACTGAACGTTAGTTTCACCGCCGGAAAAGACTTGCAGGAATCGCTGAAAGCGGCTATATTTATTGCCGAAGAAAGCGTATTGAGTGATAGTTATTCTATTCTTGGATTTTTTTAACTGTACCGTTTCCTCCCCAACCTTCCCCTTTGCGGGGAGGGGCAGTACGGTTTTTTCGTTCATTCACAGGGCTTTCAGCCCTGTTTTTTAGTGGCTTCGAGTTCTTCTTTCAAAAATTTTGCCGTATGGCTCGCGGGGTGTTGCGCCACCTCTTCGGGCGTGCCGAAAGCAATGATTTTGCCGCCCGCCGCACCGCCTTCCAAACCGATGTCGATAATATAGTCGGCTACTTTTATTACATCAAGGTTGTGTTCGATGACAATAACTGTGTTTCCGCGTTCCACAAGCCGGTTAAGTACATCGAGCAGCACGCGAATATCCTCAAAATGCAATCCGGTGGTCGGCTCGTCGAGGATATATACCGTTTTGCCGGTGTCGCGTTTGGCAAGTTCGGTGGCAAGTTTCACACGCTGGCTCTCGCCGCCCGAAAGCGTGGTACTTGACTGCCCGAGTTTCACATAACCCAGCCCTACGTCTTGCAACACTTTTATTTTGTGCAGAATAGACGGCACATTCTCAAAAAACTCCACCGCCTGATGAATCGTCATATCCAGCACATCGGCAATGGATTTCCCTTTAAATCGCACTTCGAGCGTTTCGCGGTTGTAACGTTTGCCGAGGCAGTCCTCGCAGGGCGCATACACATCGGGCAGAAAATTCATTTCAATCACTTTGTAGCCGTTGCCGCTACACGTTTCGCAACGCCCGCCCGTGATGTTGAACGAAAAGCGACCGGGCTTGTAACCCCTGATTTTTGCCTCCGGCAAGCCCACAAAAAGGTTGCGAATGTCCGAGAAAACGCCGGTGTAAGTGGCGGGATTGCTGCGCGGCGTGCGCCCTATCGGCGACTGGTCAACTTCCACCACTTTATCCACATTGTCAATACCTTCAACGCTTTTATAAGGCAGAGGGTCTTGCAGCGAGTTGTAAAAATGCTGATTGAGGATTGGTTGCAAAGTTTCATTGATTAAAGACGACTTCCCGCTGCCCGAAACGCCGGTTACACAGATTAACAGCCCGAGCGGAATGGTTATATCAACGTTTTTCAGGTTATTGCCTCGCGCACCTTTTATGGTAATAAAATTGCCGTTATTTTTGCGTCTTTCGGGGATTTTTATTTCGCGTTTTCCGTTCAGATAATCGGCTGTGAGCGTAGATGTCCGCAGCATTTCGGCGGGCGTTCCGGCAAAGACCACTTCGCCGCCGTGTCGCCCTGCACGCGGTCCCATATCAATAATGTAGTCCGATGCGAGCATCATATCCTTGTCGTGTTCTACCACTATGACCGTGTTGCCGATGTCGCGCAACTGTTTCAATGAATTTATCAAACGGATATTGTCGCGTTGGTGCAAACCGATGCTTGGCTCATCAAGGATATACAGCACATTCACAAGTTGCGAGCCGTTTTGCGTGGCAAGCCTGATGCGCTGGCTTTCGCCACCCGACAGCGACTGCGAACTGCGGCTGAGCGACAGATAACCCAGACCCACATCAAGCAAAAATTGCAGGCGCGTGCGGATTTCTTTCAATATTTCGACAGCAATTTTATTCTGTTTATCGGACAAAAAATTATGCACATTATTCACCCACTCCGCCAATGCAGAAATGTCCATTGCAGCAACTTCGGAAATGTTTTTGTCGTGTATGCGGAAATGCAGGGATTCTTTTTTCAAGCGTGCGCCGCCGCACTCGGGGCAGGCAACTGTTTTTACAAACTGGTTTGCCCATTTTTGCTCGGTGGCAGACGCCATACCCTCTTTTTGCAGTTCGATGTACTTCAAAATGCCGTCATAATTAGACGTATAAGTGCTTTGCTGCCCCCAAACCGCCTCCATCGTCAGCCGTGCATCGGAGCCGTTCAGAATTTCGTCAAGCACATCTTCGGGGATTTCCTTAATCGGCGTTTTCAGCATAAAGCCTTTTATTTTGCCCAGACTTTCCAACTGACGGAAAATGAAAGAATTTTTATATTTCCCCAAAGGCGCAATACCGCCGTTGTAAATAGAAATCGAGGTATCGGGAATAATTTTCGACATATCAATTTGATTGATATAACCCAGCCCCTTACATCTGGGACAAGCCCCGTGCGGCGAGTTGAACGAAAAATTATGCGGTGCCGGCTCGTCATACGACAATCCTGTGGTGGGACACATCAGCGAGCGGCTGAAATGGCGGACTTCAGCCCCCCCGCCCCCCACAGGGGGGAACTCCTGCACCATTACAATGCCATTGCCTTGCCGCATAGCCGTTTGCAAAGACTCTTTCAGGCGTTGAAATGATGAATGATGAATGATGAATGATGAATTGCTGTCGCCCGTCAGGCATTCTTCATTCTTCATTTTTAATTCTTCATTCGCAGGCACTTCCAACCTGTCAATTACCACCTCAATATCGTGGATTTTGTACCTGTCCACTTTCATCTGCGGTTTCAGTTCCACTATTTCGCCGTCAATACGCACATACAAAAAGCCTTTTTTGCGAATTTGCTCAAAAAGTTCTTTGTAATGCCCCTTTCGCCCGCGCACAATGGGGGCAAGCAGAAAAATCTTCTTGCCCGCATAACTTTCCGCAATCAAACGCAAAATATCCTCTTCGGTATATTTTACCATTTCTTCACCGGTAAGATAGGAATACGCCTTCCCCGCCCGCGCATAAAGCAGACGGAAAAAATCATACACTTCGGTCGTAGTGCCGACCGTAGAACGCGGGTTTTTGTTCGTGGTTTTCTGTTCGATGGAAATAACCGGACTCAGCCCCGTAATTTTATCCACATCGGGGCGTTCCATATTGCCGAGAAACGAGCGGGCGTAGGCAGAAAAGGTTTCGATATATCGGCGTTGCCCTTCGGCAAAAATGGTGTCGAACGCGAGAGAAGATTTGCCCGAGCCGCTCAAGCCCGTGATAACCGTCAGGCTGTTGCGCGGAATAATGGCATCTATATTTTTCAAATTATGCACCCGTGCACCAAAAACGCTGACTTGGCTTGGGGCTTGTATTGTATCTTTTTCCACAATTTGCTTTCTTATTTTTAAGTCGGCAAAGATAATAAAAAAAGTCGGAAACAAAAAGCCCTGCCAAGTTTTAGAAACTTTGGATTATCATAATATTTCAAAGTAAAACTTTGCAAAAGTACAAGTTTATTTTCAAAAACAAAAAACGCAGAGGCAAAAAATTCTGCCCCTGCAATTGCGGTTTGGAGGTTTCCGAGCCGATACCGGTGTTAATCTGCGTTATCTGTTTGCCGCTTATAAAAAATAATTTTTGCGACTTTAAAAATAATTATATATCTTTGCACTTTGAAAAGAACAACCGAAATGCCGACACTTCTCTACATATCACTTTGCGCTGCCCTGTGTGCCGCTTTTAAAACGCCCTTTCTCGCGCGTTTTAAGCCCCGTTGCAGCACGTTTCGCGCAAATTTTGGCATTTACCCCCCCCCCCGCAAATCGCTCAAAATCAACGCATTAAACATATTTCCAACAATATATTTTGTTGCAGATTTCGTAGGGGCGAAAAATATTTCGCCCGCATTACGAGCGCACCCGAATTTCTGTTTAGACGCAAGAAAATTTCCGTCTATACAGAAATTTTGCTGCGTAGTTACGGAAAAATATTTTCGTTTAGACGGAAATTTTGCGCTGTCCTTACCCTGTCTGAATCAGGATTTACAGGATTTTAGGATTATCAGGATTAAATCCTGCAAATCTTTTAATCCTGCAAATCCTGATTCAGACAATATATTTATTAACAATTTTAAAAAAGGAGGTTTATTATGAAATTTAAACTTATCGAAAAGGGCAACCCGAGCCAGCCCTCTGCGCCGAAAAAACTTTATCCGAGCGCGGTAAATGCGGGTAAATTAACGCTCAAAGACCTTGCAAAGGAGATTGCGGGGCGCAGTTCGCTCACGCGCGGCGACATTGAGAATGTGCTGAGCAACTTTATGGAAGAGTTGCCGACATTCCTCAAACTCGGTATGAGTGTGCAGTTGGGCGACTTCGGCACGCTGCGCCTCAACCTGTCGGGCGAAGGAGCGGACACCCCTGCCGCCTTCAAAACCGAAACCATTACGGCAAAAGTTATCTTTACGCCGAGTACGGAACTCAAAAGCGGATTGTCGGACATTAAGTACGAAAAATCCGAATAACTATTTATTCACAATTTAATTCTTTATCATTATGAAAAAGTTTTTATTTTTTAGTATCGTTGCCTTTCTTTTGGCAACAGGAACCGCAAAAGCACAACTTAATGCAGCAGAAGTAGCGTATGAAATCAACTACGTTGACCCTAATAGCGGGGATGCTCGTTTCCCGGGACTTTACGCCGCTGTTAGTGGAAATACTGTTACCGTAACAGGTACAAGCCGAGATGAGCCTTTTCACCCTCAAGATGTTGGACACCAACAATTTCAGCATTTCAGCAATGTTTCGCCCGAAGTTACGCTGATATGGCAGGCAACGCACGACGGCAATGTTAATTGGGGCAGCACGGGAGGGGCAACCTTTGTAATGCAAAGCGGCAGAATTGGCGACGGATTGAACATTTTTGGCAGCGTAAACCTGATTATGACAGGCGGAACGCTTACGAAACTTTATAGTTGGATGGGCGCATTGCGAATGTACAGTTCGGGAGTAGCCGACATTTCGGGCGGTACAATCAGCAGTTCTATCGGCTACGGAATCGAATCGGTGCAGACAAGCGGCGGCAAAATTATCATTTCGGGAAACACGCAAGTCAGCGGTATAGACAATGCCATTCTATCTATGGGTAATGATGTGGAAATTGCTGGCGGCACAATTACCTGCACCGCAACGAGTTATTACGCTGTTACAGGCGTTTCGGCAGCCAACAACCGCTTAAAAATGACAGGCGGTACGGTTACGGTTACGCAGGACGGCAGCAATAAAGTTGACGGAATTACAGGTAAAAAAGTTGAATTTTCGGGCGGCTCGGTTATCGTAACCAACAACACAGGCGGCGTGTGCAGAGGCATTGTGGGAGGCGATTCACTCACAATAACCGGCGGACAGGTTACCGTTACCAACAACGGCAACAGCGAAACACACGGCGTAGAGGGAACTAATTATGTTACAATAGGCGGCGGCAATGTTTCCGTTACAAGTGCGGCGGCAGCAAATACCTACGGAATTGTCTGTAATGGTGCCGAATTAAAAATGACAGACGGCACAGTTACCGCAAGCGGCGGCTCTGCAATCTATGGTTTTTACAGCAGGTATCTGGTAAATATATCAGGCGGTTCAATCGCTGCTTCGGGCACAAACTCTTACGGCGGTATATATCAGGGCAATTCTTATACTACTTCCATTGCAAAAATTACAGGCGGCACAGTGAGCGGCAATACAGGTTTAAAAGTAGCAGGTTACTACGGCAAAACAGCATTTTTAACAGGCACAGTGCAGGGTGTTCTTGATGTAACAAGCGACCCCAATATTTTCTGTGCGGAAGTATCTACGCTTTCCATTCCTTACTCGTGGGACGGCACAAGCACAGGACTGACACAGCACAGTGTTAATGAAAAACAATTAGCACCTGTCTGGGATTTGTCGGGCAGCGTACCGCTGATTAAATTTACAAATAACAGCGTGCCTTCTAATCCAACCGTCTATACAGTGGAATGGGGCGAAAGTATCACCACAGGCATTGCAGAAATCACGAAAGACGCACTGCGCATTTTAATTGACAATGGAGAATTGAAAATTGAAAATTACGCAGGCGGCGCGGTGGCGGTGTATGATATTGCAGGGCGCAATGTAGGGGCGAAAAATTTTTCGCCCCTACGGAACGGCGCACAAACCATCGACATTTCGCCCCTGCCAAGCGGCGTGTATATTGTAAAGGCGGGAAATAAAACAGGGAAATTTGTGAAAGAATAATTGTCTGAAACAGGATTTACAGAATTAAAAGATTAACAGGATTTAATCCTGATAATCCCAAAATCCTGTAAATCCTGATTCAGACAATTGCAATGTAGAGAAAAGGCATTGCCTTTTCTCTACAAAAATCCCCCCCTGTTGGAGTTTGGAACTCTGACAGGGGGGGATTCGTAATTTGTAATTATTTGCTTTTCCTGTACCCCGCATAAAAGATTATCGGAAACACAAACAAAGTCAGCACGGTAGCCGAAATCAGTCCGCCGATAACCACTATGGCGAGCGGTTTGGACGTTTCCGAACCGATACCTGTTGAAAGCGCGGCGGGCAGCAAGCCCAACGCCGCCATCAGAGCCGTCATTATCACGGGGCGAATGCGGGTGCGCAAACCTTTTTTAATGGCATCTTCCAATGTGGAACGCGGATTACACGGATAACGCGGATTTACGCTGATTTCTTTATTTATATTATCTGCGCTAATCTGTGTTATCTGTGTCATCTGCGTTCTATTATTCATATTGTGTTTGAAAACGGAAATCAAAATCACGCCGTTCTGAATGCAGATACCGAACAGCGCAATGAAACCGATACCCGCCGAAATACTGAAATTCGTACCTGTAACAAGCAGCGCAATAATGCCGCCCACAATGGCAAACGGCACATTAATCAGCACCAATGCCGCATCTTTGATATTGCGGAACATCATAAACAGAATTAAAAATATCAGGCAAATGCTGATTGGAATAACCTCGCCCAAACGTTTCGAGGCGCGTTGCTGATTTTCAAAATCGCCCGCCCATTCGAGTTCGTAGCCCTTTTGCAACTGCACTTTTTGGTTGATTTTCTGCTGCGCTTCTTTTACCGCGCCGCCCATATCGCGCCCGCGGACAGAGAATTTGACGGCGGTATAACGGCGGTTGGCATCGCAGAAAATCAAGCCCGCGCCCGTTACCGTCTTTATTTCGGCAATGTTTTTTACAGGCACCTGCGAACCGTGCGAAGTTGGTATCATTAAATTGCTTATCGTTTCCTCGTTGCTGCGGAAATCTTTGTCGTAGCGCAGGCGGAGTTGAAATTTGCGCTCGCCCTCGTAAATGTACGACACCGCTTTTCCGCCGATTGCCATTTCTATCACCGCGTTGGCATCTGCCGCCGCAACGCCGTAAAGAGCCATTTTGTTCTGGTTTAAATCAATCTGCATTTCGGGCTGCCCTATATTGCGTATTATTCCCAAATCTTCAATGCCACTAATTTCCCGCATAATGTTAAAAATCTCTTTGGCGCGGGCTTCGGCGTAATTCAAATCATCGCCGTAGATTTTCACGCAAAGCGACCCCTTTACGCCCGACACCGCCTCTTCCACATTGTCCATAATGGGTTGTGAAAAGTTTAAATCAACGCCCTGAAAAACAGAAAGTTTTTCGTTCATTTGCTCAATCAATTCCTCTTTTGTTTTTCGTTCTTTCCACTCTTTTTTTGGAAAAATATCAACGTGAAATTCGATATTGTAAAAACCTGTGGCGTCTGTGCCGTCATTGGGTCTGCCTGTTTGCGACATTACCTGTTTTACTTCGGGGAAATCGAGTATGATTGTGCGCATTTTCTTTGCCAATTCGCACGATTCATCAAGCGAAATGCTCATCGGGCAGGTGGCGCGGACATAAACCGCCCCCTCGTCGAGTTCGGGCAAAAACTCCGTTCCCAAAAACTTGAACATTCCCAAACCCAACGCCACAATTACCGCAGCAGTTATCAAAGTTATTTTTTTATGTCTGAAAATTTTTGAAAAAGCAGCCATCACATTTTCCGTAAGAAAGGAAACAATGTGATTGTTCTTCTCTCTTACATTCTTTTTTAATAAGATATTGCAAAGCACAGGCACAAGCGTAAGGGTGAGAATTAACGCGCCGAGCAGAGCGAAACCCAATGTCCAAGCCAGCGGCGAAAACATTTTTCCTTCCACTTTTTGAAACGCAAAAATCGGCAGCAACGCAACGATTATTATCAGTTTTGAAAAGAAAACCGCCTTGCCTAATTCGCTGCCTTTCTGCTTGATAAGCCCCATTTTTGCCGAAAGATTAAAGCGTTCCATTCCCAACTTTTTGGCTCGATGGTCAAGCATTACAAAAATGCCCTCCACCATTACCACAGAGCCGTCAATGATAATGCCGAAGTCGATTGCGCCCATCGAGAGCAGGTTTGCGCTCATTCCCCGCAAAGTGAGGCAGATAAACGCAAACAGCAGCGACAACGGCACGATAAGCCCTACTGTCAGCGTTGTCCGCCAGTCTGCCATAAAGAGAAAAACGATAATGGTAACGAGCAAAATGCCTTCAAGCATATTGCCGAGAACGGTGTGCGTGGCGAAGTTTATCAAGTCGTTGCGGTTGTAAAAAGTTTCTATTTTTACGCCTTTGGGCAAAACTTTGGCGTTGAGTTCGTCAATTTTCGCCTGCACCGCCTCTATTACGCGCGAGGGGTTTTCGCCTTTGCGCATTACGATAATGCCCTGCACAACGTCATCGTCATTGTCGCGCCCTACCTGCCCCAAACGCGGCAGCGGCTCAATATTTACCGCAGCGACATTTTTAACCAAAACAGGCGTGCCGTTGGTATTTTTGATAATGATATTGCCGATTTCCTCCTTGTCGTTGAGCAAGCCAATGCCGCGCACCACAAACGCCTGCGCGTGGTCGATAATCACGTCGCCGCCTACGTTGATATTGCTTTTTTCCACCGCCTCATACACATCAAGCGGCGTAATGTCCAAACTTGCCAACAGAGCGGGATTAACGGTGATTTCGTAGGTTTTCACCTCGCCGCCGAAACTCACCACATCGGCAACGCCCGCCACGCCGAGCAAATTGCGCTCAATCACCCAGTCCTGAATGGTTTTGAGTTCCATTACGGAATGGTTTGGGCTGGAAAGAGTATAGCGAAAAATCTCGCCTGTCGGTCCCGTAGGCGGCTGCACGTCTGGGTCTGCGCCTTCGGGCAATTCCACATCGCGCAGCATATTATTGACCTGCTGACGGGCGAAAGCGTCATCAACGCCGTCATCGAAAATTATTTTCACCACCGACAAGCCGAAAACCGTTGTCGAGCGCACCGAAGTTTTCTTTTGCACAGGGTTCATCGCAATCTCAATGGGAATGCTGACGTATTTTTCCACCTCTTCGGCACCGCGCCCCTGCCACTGCGTGATAATGGTGATTTGCGTGTTGGTAACATCGGGAAACGCTTCTATTGGAATATTTTTAAACGCAATAACGCCCCATACTACGAGGGCAAACGTTGCTAAAAGAATAAAAATCTTATTCTTTAATGAAAATGCGATTATGTTTTTTATTAGTTTGTCCATAGATTTATCATTTTACATTCAACGCCTCAAACAAAAACACCTGCCCGCCCGCAATCACCGTTTCGCCGTCTTCTACACCCTCTACATAGCATTTTTCGCCGCTGCGGAAAATCTCGTTGATGGGGCGGATTTCGGGCTGACTGTTTTTATTGAGAACAATCACGTACAGTTTATTGTCGTCAAAAATCAGCGCGGAAGACGGAATTACCACTGCCGACTTTCTGTCATTGGCTCTCACTTTTACGGAAACGAACATTCCCGCTTTCAACTCGTTGTGCGGATTGGCGAGCGATACGCGGGCTTTCATTGTACGGGTTTCGGGGTCAAGCACGTTGTAAATCTTGTCGATTTTGCCTTCGTAAATTCTGTCGTAGTTCGACAAAGTTTGAACAGCAACCGACTGTCCGAGTTGTATACGGTTAATATCCACCTCAAAAACGTCTGCCAAAATCCACACCACCGACAAATCGGCAATGCTGAAAAGCGGCTCTGCCATATCGGCGCGTACTTCGGAATTGCCGGTAATGTTTTTGGCAATAATATAGCCGCTAATAGGCGACACAAGCGTATATGACGAGTTTTCGCCACCCGTGATTGCCGCCACGCTCTCGGCTTTCTGCAACTCCGACAATGCTTTTTCATATTCGGCTTTGGCGGTAATAAATTCGCGTTCAGCCACAAGATTGCTCTCATAGAGTTCTTTGTAAGTGTCGTGGTTTTTGCGGGCGATTTCGAGATTTTGCTTTGCCAGCGCAAGTTCGTTGTTCACACCCGCCACCTCCGCGCTTTTCAAAATTGCGAGGGTTTGCCCTTTGCGCACATAGTCGCCAAGTTCCACATTCACCTGCCCGATACGCCCGCTCACAAGGGCATACACGCTCGCCTGACGCGCATCGTCTGGTACGATTTTGCCGTTGAGTTTGAGCGGAAGATTGATTTCTTCGGAATGAACAACGGTTTTCTGCAACGCCTGTAAAATGCTGTCGTTTATGGCGTTGGCGGTTTCGCTGCTTGTGCCGTTGTGTTTGCAGCCGACAATTATCATTGTTACCGCTGCGAAAAAAATTATTTTTACCTTCATATTCTTTTAATTTTTAATTTTTAATTACTTTTTGCGCCAACAACAAAATCAAGTTCTATCATTGCCTGCGCCCTTTGGTTTTGTATCTTATTGATTTTAATGATATTATCGCGATAGGATTCGTAAAAATCGGTAAATTCGAGCATACTGATATTTTTTTTGCGAAAATTATCGGTAATGCTCTGCAGAAGTGATTGCAGGTTTTTTTCAAAGTCGGCGTCAATGCTGCGGGCTGCCTTGTCCGCTTCCAACAGATTGGCGCGGGCTTTCAGCACCTCGTTTTCTATTTCCGTCTGTTTGAGTTGCACAAGCGTTTCCTTATGTTTCGCCAACGCCTGCGCCGCACGAATGCCGCCTCTGTTATGGTTGAAAATCGGCAAATCAATGCCCACGCTCAACGAAAACTGATTGTCGAACGCACCGCTGCGTTTGTCGAAGTCCGCCCCAATGGTGAGGTTGGGAACGGCGTTTGCCTTTTCGAGCGACACCTTTTTTTGCTGCCAAGCGAGTTCGTCTTTCGCCGTTTTCAAGTCAATGCGGTTTGCGAGCGCGGCGTTGTTTAAACTTTACAAGTTTTCAAAACTTGGAAAGTTTGAAAACTCGTTTTCGGCGATTTCGGGAATAAAAACGGTGCGATTATCCTGTAAAAGCGTTTGCAGCGTTGCCTGCAAGTCGTTGAACGCCGCCTGCAATTCCAACTTGTCCGATTGCAAACCATAGAGCAGCGACTGAATGCGCACCACCTCGCTGAGCGCAACAACGCCCCTGTTTTTCAGTTCTTTATAGTGATTTTCCAACTCTTCGAGCAGGGCGATTTGAGTATCAAAAGCGGTAAGCGAGCGATATGTAAAATACGCCTCATAAAACACACTGCCGAGCGAAAACCGCAGTGTTCTCAGCAAATCATAAAACTGATTTTCAGCGAGTTGAATGTCGATTTTCGCCAACGCGATTTCCTTATTCCGCTGCCCGCCAATGCGGATAACCTGCTCAACGGCAAAGGTGTATTGCCCCGAATTTTTGTTTGCGTCAAACCAACGGCGGTTTTCGGGGTTGTAAATATTAAGCCCCGCCGACACAGTGGGATTGGGGAAAAGTTTTGCCTGCAACAGATTGGCTTTTGCGGCATCAATATTGTATTGTTCCGCCAAAAGTTGTAGGTTTTTTTCCAAAAACTGCTTTTCGGCTTGCGCAATGGTAATTTTCAGGGTGTCCTGCGCAAAAATGTTGCTGTTGCTGTGCATTGACATAGCAACGCACAGCAAGATTACTTTACTTATTTTCATAAAGTTATGATATTTTTTTAATAAAAAGAAAGTTGATTTTGAGAT
>JAISJU010000153.1 GCA_031261165.1 Prevotellaceae bacterium | reverse complement strand
TTTGTCATATTCAATGTCCTCCGACCCTGAATACCCTTCCTCAAATTTGGGACTGCAAAAGTACAACTCCTTTTATTAACCACCAAACTTTTTATCAACTTTTTTTGGAAAAACTTACTATGCACTGATTTATAACCTCTTATAAACATCTACCCTACCTCTACTATTCCTTTTCCTTAAAAGCGGGTGCAAAAGTACACGACTTTTTTATTACCACCAAATAAATTTGAGCCTTTTTTCTAACTATTTTTTAGTTGGACTGATTATGAATATGTTATATAGCATATTTTTG
The DNA here is from genome assembly GCA_031261165.1 of Prevotellaceae bacterium. Taxonomy (GTDB): domain Bacteria; phylum Bacteroidota; class Bacteroidia; order Bacteroidales; family Paludibacteraceae; genus JAISJU01. Next base: position 27,399 of record JAISJU010000153.1, on the reverse strand, counting down.
GGGGATATTCGAGTAAAAACACACTCTTTTTATGAAGAAACAGTATGCCATTTACCTGCGATTGGCAAAATGTTGCAATGGTTTTTGCAATGAGGACAAAAAAACACTTATTCTTTATCTCAAATCAGGGGCATTGTTTGTTTCAATTAAATAATAAAGTAGGGTTGTACCAATGACTCTCTTTATTCTGAAATAGAAGTTAATTTTCAGCATTTGTTATTTTTATTCTAAAAGATGTCATATCTTTGTACGCTAAATCATTAATTACTATGAATAAACAAGTATTCGCCGTTGTCTTCGGAATATTTTTGGTATGTAGAGTTTCCGCCGATTGCCCTACTTCTCATTTTGTAACTATTACGCCAAAAAACAATATTGATAAGATTTGTTTCGGCACAAGCACCATACTGACGGCAAGCGGTGCAGACAATTATTATTGGTTGCATAACGGGGAAACCGGTGCTGCGAAAATTGTTTTTCCGGTAGGCTCGCGCCCTTACACTGTTGTAGGCTATAAAGATGAAGATGGCGAAACTTGTATCGACACCTCTTACATATTTATTACCGTATTTCCGCTGCCTGATATAAGCGTTTTGCCCAAACGCATTTGTATTGGTGAAACTACTACCCTGACCGCTACGGGCGGCATTGCCTATGCGTGGCTAAGCCCCGAAGAATTTCGCGATAAAACGACACAAAGCATTACCGTGAAACCCGACAAAACAACGGATTACTCCGTGTCGGGCGTAGATGCGAACGGCTGCGTAAATGCGGGCGGTGCTACTGTTACGGTACTCCCCTACCCCGAATTACCGCCGATTGCACCGCAAATAATGTGTGCGGAAACGGAAACTAACGCGGTTATCCTGCACGGCTCTCCGCAGCCGAAACCCGATGAAGATTACATTATAGAATATTATTGGAACGTGGCAAGCAATGACGGCGTTACCGGCGCGATGGCGGGGGCGGGTGATACGATTTATCCGCATACGCTGGGCTTGACGGCGGGGCGCACAACTGCGGGAACGCTTATTTATAATGTTACGCCACACGTGGAACATTGTATCGGCGACCCTGTGCCGTTTGAGATTACGGTGAAACCGCTGCCGACTGTTGACCCTATTCCGACTGTGGATATTTGCTCGGGAACTTCTACTGCCGAAACGCCTTTGACTTCCACCCCGACAGGCGCGAGTTTTGAATGGACTGTAACGCAAGACGGCGTGAGCGGCGCAACTGACGGCAACGGCGCAAGCATTCCCGAAACTTTGCTGACGCTTGATGATGGGCGCACTACGGCGGGAAAGGTTACTTACGACATTACGCCCACACTGAACGGCTGCGAGGGGAAAGTGCACGGCACATTTGAAGTGAATGTGCTGCCGGTGTCGGAACTTACGGATATTGCCACGCAAGAGATTTGTTCGGGCGGGACAACAAGCGAGGTAACGCTTAACGCTACGATTGCGGGCACTACTTTTGCCTGGACTGTGGAAAGCGGCAACAGCAGCGGCGCAAGCAGCGGCACGGGCAGCAGCATTCCCGCTACAACGCTGACACTGAACAGCGGATACACAGAAACGGACACGGTGCGCTACCTCATCACGCCCACACTCGGCACTTGCAACGGGAAGACGGACACTTTTGAGGTGCGCGTCAATCCCACGCCGAAAATGCAGTCCATTGCTTCGCGAAGCATTTGCGATGGAGATGTGTTCAGCCAAATCAACTTCTCGGCTACGCCGGCGAGTTGCAATTTCCGTTGGACAGTGGCGGTAAGCGGCGTAAGCGGGGCAACGGCAGGCACGGGCAGCAACATTCCGCCCGCACTGCTGCACTTGACAAACCCGGCAACGGCGGGCAAAGTTACTTACACGGTTACGCCCTTTATCGGCACGTGCAACGGCACGGCGCAGACTTTTGAGATAGAGGTCAATCCCTTGCCCACCGCCAACATTTCTTATACATATAATGAAACGACTGCTACCGTTGCTCGAACAGGGCAAGCGGGCGGCAACTATTCCGCCAATTCCACCGACTTGGTTATCAACCCAAGCACGGGCGAAATCAATATCGGCAGCAGCCGAAGCGGCGATTATACGGTTACTTATACTTTTACCGATGGCACTTGCGAGAATACTACGACTACCAATGTGCGTATCGACAATCCGCTGATGCCTGCGGTAAGCATTTATTACGGCGACAATCCATCTTCGAGTGCGATTTTCTGCGCAGCGGGAAGTGTAACGGTAACCCGCACCGGCGGAACGATTTTTGACGGCGGTATATATGGTTGGGGATTTCCCTTACCAAATTTGGTTATCAACGAAAATACAGGCGAAATTGATTTAGAAAACAGCAAACCCGGCACATATCAGGTTTTTTATTGGTATTCTGACCCAAGCAACCCGGCTGCCGACCCTGCCGTGAGCACTACAATCACTATTCTTCCATTGCCCACGGCTACTGTTTCTCCGCAAATTCAAAAAATTTGCGAAGGCGAGCAAACACAGGCAACCGTAACGGCGAATAGCGGCACATCGCCCTACCGCTACATCTGGACACGGAACGGCGAGGCGTTTATTGACGAAACATTGAACACCGGCACGCAAACGATTGATACGCTAAGCATCGGGGATTACCGGATAGGGATTATTGATGACCGAGGTTGCGCAATAGCCACGCCGCTACAGGCAGAGGTGGCAAGCAAACCGAGAGTAACCTTGCAGGCGGAAGACATCGGCGCGGTGTGCGAGGGCAGCGATGTCAAGATAAATGTGCAGGAGGATTTGGACAGTTATTTTTGGGAATATACCGATGACGGCAGCGTTTGGAAACCGCTGTCATACGAAAGGATTTTACAAAGCAGGGCGGTAGAAGGGCGGGCTTATCGCGTGTCCGGCTCTTCGGCGGCGGTTTGTGCGGAAATGTCCGATGCTTTCGCTTTGCAGATATTGCCAAAGCCGGCTGACGACTTGCGCCTCGCGGCGGACAAAACCGGCGTGGAGCCGGGTGAAACGGTTACTTTTACATTGACCACAAGCAACAACGCGCCCTATCAATGGATAGAAAACGGCATTCTGCATACGAGCAACGAAAGGGTATTTACGGACAGGATATTCGACAAAAAGTCCGTGCAGGCGAGCATCAGCAATGGCGCGTGTGCCGAAGTGTTTTCAGAAACGGTGAATGTGGAGGCGATTTACCCTACCGCCATCACGCCCTATGTGCTTGACGGTTTTAATGACGATTTTCTGACCAAAACGGACTGCCGTATGCTGGTTTTCAACCGCTACGGACAAAAGGTGTATGAAGGAACTAATGGCTGGAAAGGCGACTACGCAGGCGCAACCGCCGACCCGGGCGCGTATTTCTATGTGCTGTTTCTGCCTGACAATGAAGTGAAAAAGGGAACGGTGGAAGTGGTGAGGGTGAAATAATAATTGAATAAATGAATAATTGAATAAATGAATGGCTGACGCAACAAATTAAAATTGTGTCAGCCATTAATTTATTCAATTATTCATTTATTCAATTATTTTTCTAAATCGCAAATTGCAACGCGCCTTATCCACTGCGGATTTGATGATGTCGATATGCTTGGTTTCGCCCATATCTATGAGGATATTAATGATTTCGTCTTTTTCCATATACGCCGTCATTTTGTCCTGTATCAGGGAATCTTGATAGATGAGAATGTGCGGAATGGGGAAACCCAAGAGTTTGGTTTCTTCAAAAAAGAGGGTGTCTTTGCCGATAAGGTAAGTGCTCTCGAACACTTGCCCATCGCGGAAACAGTAGGCTTTGTCTTCGGCAATGCGCAGGACATCGTCTTTCACCTCGCTGCTGATGGCGTTTTTGATAATGCTTGTCGCCAACTCTTTTGCAGGCAATGCCCAGGTGGCGACTTCCATTTCTACCTGCGTATCTGCCACATACCAATCGCCCAAAAGATGCTCCTTGATAATGTCCCTTTTTTCATACGGCTCTATTTCTTTTTGCTTGCAGGCAGAAAAGGCGAGCGTTATTGCGAATATGAATAATGTGTGTTTTTTCATTTTTGTTTGATGTTTGCAGGGGCAAAGGTAAGGATTTTTTTTTGAATATCGGGGATTGGGGGTTTATTTGACCGTAGGGGCGTATTGCATACGCCCTCTATAATGTTTTTTTGTTTGAGGGGGGGAGAGAGGGCGTATGCAATACGCCCCTACAATCAATCAAATGAAAAGGGCGGAAAATATTCCGCCCCTACGTGTTAATCAAATAAATCGAACTATTCTGCGACCGCGCGGACACTAAAGCCGTCCCTGTGGTAGTAGTCGTTCCAATCTGCGTTGCCGCTGTAGAAGCCCAAGGCGTCCTGCGTACCGCTCCAATAGGCGCCGTACGAGCCTGCGCTGCTGAGCGTACCGTCACTGTCGTTCCGGTAGCCTGCGGCAGGCAGGAAGAGGCTGTTGTTAGTGGTTTTGTCGGTAAATTTATAACCGTTTACGCCGTTTTGAGTTGTCCATACTTTTGTTACTTTTGCAGCATCAAGCAGTGTTGCTTGTTCCTTTCTGGTAGGCACGCGCCAACCGGCAGGGCTGGGGTCGTTGGCGGCAGTCCATTCAGTACCTTCGGGATAGGTGCTGTCCCAATTTTCTACGGTTTCGCCTTCAGCAGCCCAAGCCGTTTTTCTGTTCCATTGATAGAATTTGCCTGCGCTTTCGGGAGTGGCAGCAAAAGTTCCAACTGCATCTACATTGCGGGTTGCCCATTTTACACCGTTAATAATTACACCTTTATCGTGAGTTGCATCTTGTGCTTGTGCGCTAAGGATAAAAATAAGAGATATTGCTGTAAAAAAAATCTTTTTCATCGTGATTTTAAATGATTGAATTGATTTTTGATTTGTAAATGTCTGAATCAGGATTTACGGCACACGTGCGCTCACAATATCGCTATACGCCCCTTTCTCGCCTCTCACGTTTTGCCAAGCGAGGCGAAAATAAACTGTTCGGTCGCGCTCTTCTTCCGCAAAGTCAAGCACGAGCGGCGAGTATGTACTTGTACATCGTGTTTACTTTCTTTGTACATTATATATTATGTACTTGTACTTCTTTCCGAGAGGCAAAGGTATATGGTAATTTTTATAGTTGCAAATAAATTACTGACTTTTTTTTATGTTTGACAACATAAAAATTCGGATTTCCGTTTCCGTCAGTTAAAGTGGTATTGTTTTTTTCCCGCCGCCGTTAGGTAGTCCCCCCTTGAGAAGGGATTTAGGGGGCTGTTAAGTTCTCTGTCATTGCGGGCTTGACCCGCAATCCCCTGAAAAAAAAAGGAGTTTCCTGCTTTCGCCGGAATGACAGGATTGAAAAGGGGGTTGCGGGTCATACTTCGACTTCGCTCAGTAACCAAGCCCGCAATGACGGAAAAAAAAAGGGCGGTGCGTTTTACAGAGAACTTAACAGCCTCCGTTGGTTAAAACCAACGGCAATTAATGTAAATAAGGCGGCTTAAGCCGCCTTCTGACAATTAATTGCCGTCAGATTTATCTGACGGACTTCCTGTTGTATTTGCAGGGCTTTCCTGCCGTAGGTTTCGCTGCGCTACACCTACGGTTATGCACATTTTTCCCCTGCGGGGAATGCAAAGACGGCGGGAAAAATCGAATTATTCTGCCACAGGGCGCAGCGACTGCCCATATCTGCGAGTGCCGTTAGTCCAACCTGCGTAGATACTGCCGAAGACCAAGCGGTACGCGTAAATGCCATCGCCCTGCGTACTACTCCAATAGTAGCCAAAAGTGCCTACATTGTACAAATCACCGTTGCTGGAGTAGTGATAGCCCGCCGCGGGCAAGAAAAGAGTGTTATTAGTGCTTTTGTCAGTAAACAAACGACCTTTTACACCGTTTTGGGTTGTCCATTCTTCTGTTACTTTTTCTGTATCACACAGTTTTTGAATTTCAGCAAGCGCAGGCACACGCCAACCGGCAGGGCTGGGGTCGTTGGCAGCAGCCCATTCTGTGCCTTTGGGAACAGTGGTGTCCCAATTTTCTACGGTTTTGCTTTCGGCAGACCAAGCCGTTTTTCTGTTCCATTGAAAGAATTTGCCTGTGCTTTCGGCGGTAGCGGCAAACTTACCCGGCTCATCTACATTGCGGGTTGCCCATTTAACGCCATTAATTATTACGCCTGCGTCAATAGTAGCAGAGTCGGCAGGCGTAACAGAGTCCGTGAGGACTGTTGAAACAGCCGGATTTGTCGGCGTTTCTTCTTCTGGCTTGTCTTTACCGCCGCCGCAAGAGGTCGTTATACTTGCTGTGGTTACTATACTTAGGGCAAGCATCAGCCAAAAAAGATTTTTTTTTGTCATTGTGCTTTTGTTTTTAAAATTAATATTAATGATAAACGTTATTCCGAAAACTCCATCAAATATGCCTTTATAAAATCGTCAATGCCGCCGTCCATAACTGCTTGCACGTTTGAGGTTTGGTAGTTTGTTCGATGGTCTTTCACTCGGCGGTCGTCGAAGACGTAACTGCGGATTTGGCTGCCCCACTCTATTTTCTTTTTGCCAGCCTCCACTTTGGCACTCTCGGCGCGGCGGCGTTCGAGTTCCAGTTCGTAGAGTTGTCCTTTGAGGAGGCGCAGGGCGTTGTCCTTGTTGCCGAATTGCGAACGGCTTTCGGTGTTTTCGATGACGATTTCGTCGGGTTGATTGGTTACGGGGTTGGTGAATTTGTAGTGCAGGCGCACGCCGGTTTCCACCTTATTGACGTTTTGCCCGCCCGCGCCGCTGCTGCGGAAAGTGTCCCACGAGAGCCCTGCGGGGTTTATTTCTATTTCGATGCTGTCGTCAATCAGGGGGGTTACGAAGACCGATGTGAAGGAGGTCATTCGCTTGCCCTGCGCGTTGAAGGGCGACACGCGCACGAGGCGATGCACGCCGTTTTCGCTTTTGAGGTAGCCGTATGCCAGGTCGCCGTCTATTTGCAGGGTAACGGTTTTGATGCCTGCCTCATCGCCGTCTTGGTAGTTGGTTACTTCGCTTTTGTAGCCCTGCTTTTCTGCCCATCGCTGGTACATTCTAAAAAGCATATCCGCCCAGTCCTGCGCCTCTGTGCCGCCCGCGCCTGCTACTATTTTCAGCACCGCGCCGAAGTGGTCTTCCTCTTTGCGCAACATATTTTTGAGTTCCAAATCCTCTATCAGGGTTTTGGCACTCGCGTATGCGGCATCTACCTCCTCTTCGGTGGTGATTTCTTCTTTATAAAAATCAAAAGAGAGTTGCAGTTCTTCGGCAGCGGCGTGTACCTCGTTGTACAGTTCTATCCACCGTTTGAGGGATTTAACTTTGCGCATCTGCTCTTCGGCGGCTTTTTGGTCGTCCCAAAAACCGGGTGCGTGCGTGCGCAGTTCTTCTTCTTCTACCTGGATTGTCTTTGCATCAATGTCAAAGGTACCTCCTCAACGCTAACTTGCGTTCTGAAATGTCTTTAAGTTGTTCTTGAGTTATCATAAGTGAGTGAGTTTAAAATAAATCAGAGTGTGTACCTGTGCGCGAAAGCAGCAATTCAAGTGCATTTTCATTAATCCGATAAACAAGCAACCAATCGGGTAATATATGGCATTCGCGAAAACCTAAAAAATTACCTTTCAAATAATGGTCTTTGTTTTTTGCCGGCAATGCTTCTCCATTTGCTAATTTAATAATGATGGCATTCAACGCAGAAATATCCAAATTACGTTTTATGGCTAATTTGTAGTCCTTTTTGAATTGTTTTGAATAAACGATTTCGTACATAATGGTTTATGAATTAAGTCGTTCAAACAATTCATCTACATTTTTACATCTTACACCCTTTCCCTGCTGCAATTCTTTTATTGCTGCAAGTGTTTTTTTGTTTGGAATTTCCACATCATTTTCCCAAACCATCACGTTTTGTACGCCCTGCAAATGCGACAATATGTTTCGTAAAGCAGAAACCATTGAATTGTTTTCTAATGTAATGCTAACGGTTGTCATAACTATTTTTTTGCGACAAAGATAATACATTTTTCTTAATAAAAAAAGGGGATTGCGGGTCATACTTCGACTTCGCTCAGTAACTTGGGTTATCATAATTGTGTAATTGAGTATAACTTCGTGTGTCTTCGTGTAAAACTTCGTGTATCTTCGTGTTATTTATTACACGAAGCACTCGAAGAAGACACGAAGAAACACGAAGACAAAAAAATATAACATTCCATTATTACCATGTTTGAATATGTTTGTGCATACGTTCTCTAAATTCTTCCATACCGATAGCCGTAGCCAAAGCGCGGTCGAAATCATCATCAAATTTCTGCGAAGGTGCTATTTCTTTATACGTTTTCATATTTTCTATATTTTTTACCTGCAAAAGAACGACATCGGCGACCTTTCCTTTTGGTCGAAGAAGAATTGCAGCGATATTTCGTGCGAGCCTGCCGATGTATTCATCAGCGAAGAAACGGAAACATCGTAACTGTACGCAATTTTGAAACTGTCGAAGTTCAAGCCTGCAATAACCACAACCGCATCGTGTCCCGAAACGGTCTGTATGGGGTAAAAGCCCCTGTACCAAATGCCGAGTTGAAAGATGTTTTTTGTCCAGGTCGCGCCCAAATCCATTTGGTTGAAACTGCCCTGATGTTGAACGAGTGCGGCAAAGGTAACCGTTTCGTCATAACGGTTTCGCCAACCGCTGCTTTTGTATATCCAGTTGTAGCCGCCGGTCAATGCTATGCGCATCGGTATTTTGCCGTCTTGCCCAAGAAACGAGGCGCGGTAAGGTATCAGATGGTCGAGCGTGAAACCCGCCCAAAAATATTTATTATATAATAAGGAAGAGAACGCCGCATCAAGTTTCGTGTAAGCGTCTGTTTCCAAATCAAAGAGCGGCTTTTCAAACAACACGCTACCATCAACCGCCAATTGGTCGCTGAACACGAATTGGTCGAAGTCGAGGGATTTATTAACCACCCGCAGTTGCACGCCCGGTCGGAAGTACAGTCCATCGCGGTTTAGTTTGACGCGGTAATTGTATTGCAGCCCGAAATCAATATCCTGTATCATTCCCGCACCCTGACGGTCGTAGCGGAAAATCGCACCAACGCCGCTGTTGTAATCGCGCAGGAAATAATCAACCCCGCCGACAAAGGTGTTATACGTGCGCCCGCCGTTAATGCCCGACCACTGGTTGCGATACGTGAGTGCCGCCCGCCCGCCGTTGGTAATGCCCGCAAAAGAGGGTGCTACGGTCAGCGCGTTGTTGTACGGTTGCGAAAGGAGTATGTCCTGCGCCTGCGTTTCTGCGGAAAAGAAAAGCAATAAAAAGGCGATATATATGATTGTTCTTTTTCTCATTCTTTTATTGAATTAAAGTTATTTCGCCTTTTTTGGAAAACGATTTTCCGTTGGCAAATTTCCCGTTAGCACGATACACATACACGCCCATCGGCGCAAGCCTGCCGGCTACATAGCCGTCCCAGCCGACATTCACGTCTGTGCTGGCAAATACTTTTTCGCCCCATCGGTTAAATACTTCGAGCGCATATTCCGCCACGTCTGCCCAAACGGGATAAAGCACATCAATATTTCTTGTTTCAAGCGAATACTCGCCGCCGTTGCTGCGCCCCTTGTTGGGGGTAAAGGCATTGGGGAAAGCGATGAAACAGCATTTCTCGCGCACATATACCATACCTGTTGCCATATTGCTGAGGCAACCGTAATTGTTTTCCACCCGCAAAGACACTTCGTAATTGCCCGGATAGGGATAAGCGAAATCGGGGTGCCGGTCGTTGGAGGTGTATGTTCCCTGCGCGTCAAACTGCCAATGCCATTTGGCAATAGAGCCGAGCAGTGTCGATTCCTCACGCACCAACAATGTGGTGTTCGGGAAAAAGAGCGTGTCCTTCAATATCTTGAATTTAGCCTCCGGCGAGGGGAATACCGTAAGCGTTTGCGTATAAACGTCTGTTTCTTCCGAGCCAACGGCGGTAAGTGTTATGGTATATACGCCGTCTTTGACGTAAGTATGCGGTTGCGGGTCTTCGATATTGTCCAACACCGCGCCATCGCCAAAGTCCCAATAATATTGCGCTACGCCTCTCTTCACATTTTCCACTTTCACGGTCAATGGCACGCAGCCGCTCACCGTATCCAGACGAAACTCGGCAATGGTCTTTTTGGTTACATAAATCTTCACTTCGTCATAGTCCTCACAAATGCCGTTCTTCACTGTCCATCGGAAAGTATTGACGCCCGAAGATAAATTCGTTACCAAAGTCCTGTGGTTGGTCGGGTTGTCAATAATGCCCGTACCACCGACCACAGTCCATTCGCCCGTATAGCCGCTCGGCAACACCGCCGCATTCAATGTCCAAGTATTCACCGCAGTGGTATCGTCTTGCCCCGCGTTGGTATATGGTTTCAGGTCGTTGACAAAAATATGCACCGTTGTAAAGTCCGTACAAGTGCCATCAACCCCCGCTGTTGTCCAGTGGAACATATTGTGTCCATCGCCAATGCCGGTTACGAGCGTTTCGTTGTTGGTCGGGCTGACAATCGTACCGCGCCCGCCCACGAGTTCCCATTTGCCTGTGCCGATAAACGGTACTTTGGCGCGTAACATCGTTTCCGTTACTTTGCACAATATAATGGTATCCGCCTCCGTAACAGCCTTATCTGCGCTGTTATTGATAACCCGCGCCGTATCGGCAGTAACGCAAATATTGTTGCTCACTTCCCACGCAAAAAGATTAGTACCCAATCCCAAACCTGTAACACTCGTTTTAGGATTATGCGTGTCCGCAATCGCGCCGTTGCCCTGCAAGAGCCGCCACGTTCCCGCATAAGGCGCGGGCAGCGGCACGGCATTCAGCGTAATATAATCTTTACAATTTGTATATAAATCCGCGCCTGCCTCAACGGTCGGCATTGCATTCACCACGATACGTTTCGACACCGATGCGCCGTTGTTGCACATATTTCTGCCATATACTTCAATATCGCCGGTTACCGCACCCGCAAGCAAAGACACTTGTATGGCAGCCGTTCCCTGTCCGCTTTCGATGATGAAACCGGGCGGCACGCGCCAAATGTATTCCGTAGCGTTGTCGATGGCGGGCGTGCTGATGGAAACGCCGTGTTGCAGCGGGCAAACCGTGTCCGGCGCAATAATTTGCGATGCCGCGCCCGCCCTGCTGATAACATCAACCGCCTTTGTGGTGTAATCGCCGTTTCCGCAGGCATTGACCGCCCGCACTTGAATTAAACCTGTTTGCGCCCCCGCGCTGTAATTTACCATAATGGTATTCGTTCCCGCGCCTGCCGTAATCATAGCACCTGTGGGCAAAATCCATTCGTAGAACGTTGCCGAAGGAATGAGCGGAATGAAATAACTTGTGCTTGTGCCGGCGCATACTTCGCCAAGTCCGGTAATGGCGGCTGCCTGTCCGGGCAGTTGATTAACCGTAATCGTTATGTCCGAGAACACCGTGTTTTCGCAGCCGTAGCCCGATTGTACTTTGTAGAAATAATAGCGCGTGGTTACGGTCGGACTGACTGTCAGCGTATAGGGCGATGCCGTTACCGTCAAAACCCTGTCCGTATTTCCTTCCTTATAATATACATTAAAAGGTGCCTCGCCTGTGAGCAACAGTTGAATATCCGTGCTTTCGCCGTTGCAAATCGTCATTTTGCTTGCCGATGCCGCAAGTACGGTTAGCGGGTGTACATTCACGGTTACAAACTCGGATTTGCTCGTGCTGCAATAATCCGAAGAAACGGAAATCAGTTCGTATGTTCTTGTGGTTGCAGGCGACACGAGCAAGGTGTCAAAGCCCATCGTTAAGCCCGATTTTTCATAGAGATACGCCCCTTCGCGGAAAATGACTTTCCAAGGCGATTCGCCCGACAAGGAGAAAGGTATCTGCGCCGTTTCGCCCGCACAAATGTCCGTGCTGTTCGTCAAAAGTGCCGCATCGGGATAGCCGTGCAGCGTTACCAACACATCTTTATCGGTAATTGTTGCCAAACAGCCGTCTTGGTCGTGCGCCTGCATAATGCCGAACGTGGTCGTTTGCGTTATGGCGTGCAGTTCCGTTGCCGCTGCTGCGGTCGGGTTGATGGTGTAAGTGTTTGCGCCGTCTGTGTAGTCGATTGTCCAGTTTCGGCTTTCGTTCATTGCAAAACGGATTTCTGCATCAGAGCCTTCGCATACGTGCGGCGTGGTGGTCGAGATACCGATTTTCAGTTCGATGGGGTTGTTTATTATAACCGTTGCCGTTTTCGTGCAGCCGTTGGCATCGGTAACGGTCAATTTATATGTTCCGAAACCGATGTTCGATTGATTTTGACTGTATGGCAATACGCCCGCGCCTTCCCAATAATAAGTGTAGGGCGCAGTTCCGCCAACGACCGTTGTGTTAATTGCCGCATCAGTACTGTTGTAACAGGTTGGCGGCGTTGAAACCGGTGTAATATCCAAATCCGCAGGCTGCGTTATCTCAAAATCTTTGGTAACAATGCAATTATGCGTATCGGTTACTTTCATTCGATACGTTCCCGCCGGAATGCCCGACAAAGTAGTCTTGTGAATATCGGCAGGCTTTACACCCACGCCCGACCATTCATAAACGTATGCAGGCGTACCTCCGCGAGCCTCCACTTCGAGTTTGGCATTCGCACCGTTGTAGCACAAAATGGCAGTGTCCGTCAAACCTTTGGCTATGATATAAAGCGAGTCGGGCGATTTTACTTCATAAGTATTAGTATAAATGTCGCCCACATTGTCGGTTACTATGACGGAATAAATACCTTTGCCCAAGGTGTAAATATCTTCGGTTGTTGCAAAAGGATTACCGTCTTTTGTCCAGTCAAAAGTGTAGGGCGATTGTCCTTTGCTCACCATCAAATCAATGCTGCCATCGCCCGATTGGTAACAAGTTTCATCTCGTACCACAGCGGTAACGGTCAGTTTTTCGGGCTGTGTAACAATCAGCGAAGTATCCAGCGTACAGCCGTTGTCATCTATGATATGAATAAAATACGTTCCGGCAATCAAACCTGTTTGGTCTTCGTTGTTTTTGTCGGCGGGATTGATGCCCAAGCCTGCCCATTCGTAAGTATAGGGCGTTTCGCCGCCTGTAACGTTGATGTCAATTTCGCCGGTGGCTTGTCCGTAAATTGCTACATTCACCAAATTATCAACTTGAAGAATAATTTTTGTCGATTGCGTGATATATATGGTCAGCGTTTCTTCGCATCCGTTTTTGTCGGTTACGAATGCGCGATATGTGCCTGCGGGTACGTTGGTCAGGTTGCCCGAAGTGCTGACCACCGCGTTGCTTTCGTTGAGCCAGCGGTAAGTGTAGGGCAGCGTTCCGCCCGATGCTGTTACGCGGGCAAAACCGTTTCTTGAACCATAGCAGAGCAAGCCGCTTTGATTGTTGAGCGTCAGGTTAAGCAGCGGCGGCTGGGTAATGCTTGCCGATGCCGTTGCCGTGCAACCGATGCTGTCGGAAACCGTAACGGTATAAGTATCGGGCGTTAAATTTCTGATAGTCAAATCCGTGCTGCTGAACGTACCCAATGCCGCCGACCACTGAACGGAAGTAGGCGTGTTGCCGCCTTTGACCGTTGCCGTGAGAATACCGTCATTTTTATTGAAACAACTTACATTGGCATCTTTGTTGATACTGATTGTCAACGGGCGCACGCGGTAACGCTCAGGGTGTTCCGTGCGGCATTGATTTCTATTGATATAAAAAGCGCAAATCGCCTCCGTCAAAATGGGCGGGAAAGTAATCGTTCCGCCGTTTCCTGCGATTTTGCTGAATAATGTGCCGTTTGTCCAAAGTTCATATTCCAAACCGACAACGCTATTCTCAATAATAAACGAATTATGATTGTCCGCCGAACAAACCAAACGCGGCGCAATGGGCGCAACAGGCAATATATAGAAAGATTTTGCCGCCGTTACTTCGCAATATTGCACGCCATTGATGGTATGATTATAATGATAAGTGATTTTGTACCAGCCTTCGGGTAAGCGGTTGGGATACAAAGTTCCGCGCCCGCCGCCGCGATTGAACACTTCCGTGCCGGTTACGGTATTAATTTCAAACCACGAATTGACCGTCTTGCTACCGATAAGCGACAAACTATCCAAGAAACCGCAAATCGTATCGCCCTCGTGATAACCGTAGAAATCAACGCTTTGGCTCAATACCTTAAAGACTTTGCTGACCGAGTGAATGCAAGAGTCCAAGTTATTATGCACATCAGTGTAATATTCTTTCACAAAATAAGTAACCGTATTGGTGCTGTTAAAAGTGGTTTTTGAGAGGTCAATCATTGCCCGCCCCGCACCTAAATCAGTCAAAAAATGCGTATTTTGGAAAGACGGCACAATGCTGTCGCCCGCGAAGGGGAAACCCGAAATTTCCACTGTTCCGCTGTTTTCGCAATAAATACTGTCCAAGCCGAGAATTTTCATATCGCCTTTCTCCTGTCCGTGAACAAAAATCTCAACAGAATCACTGTTAATACAACCGTTGCCGTCTTCAAATTGATAAGTGATGAAAAACGCGCCCGTACCCGATTTCTCCGTTGCAAAAAGGTTGGCATTCAACGCCAAACTGTCCGCACCTGCGGAGTAAATGCCGCCAATCGGTTTTGAATTAAGCGTAACAATATCGCCATAGCAATAATCGCGTTTGTACAAATTCATATCTATTGTCGGCAATGGATACACGCGGAATGTATCTGTAAAAACATTGTCGCAATAATGGTCGTTATACTCATAAATGATTTTGTATTTTCCCGCACCCCACGCAGGGTTGAAAGTCAAGTCCGCCGTTGCCGGAACATTGCTCGGAATATGGTTATAAATCGTATCCGATGTGCCTTTTACCAAGGTAACAAATCCCGTAACCGGTCGCGCCGAAGAAAAATGGAACTGTACCGGTGGGTGGCTGGCGCAATAGCCCTTCGGAATGGTCAGCGGACGAATGGTGGTCGGATTTTGTATCCAAAAATCTTTGTATGAGTAATGATTGTAGCCGTCACAATCTTTGCCGTCCGTCAAAAATGCCATTATGCGGTATTTACCCGGATTAACTTTTGAGGGGTTGATGTAACATTCGCCGGTTGTCGGATTTTGACTGATAATCAGGCGCGGGTCATTGGTACGGAAAGTTACGCCTGTCATTTCCGAGGCGAAAAGCACATTCGTCTCGCGGCGACAAATCGTGTCGCCGTGTCCGAAAATGCTGATACTGCCCATATCAATGGAATCACGGTAATCTTCCGAAACGTGGATACGCTTTGTCAAACTGTCCGTACAGCCTTTGTTATCTTTATAAACGTAGGTTACATCGTAAATACCCGGCAAAGCATCTTTGATGTATGCCGCTCCGTTTATGGTACGGATTAATTCGGCATTTGAAAATCCCAAACTGTTGTTTATCCGCCAAATCGTGTTGGAATTGGAACGCGGAATGCCCTGCAAAGGAATACTGTCGTTGTGGAAACGGCAGAAGAAATATTCTTTCTCGTATTTTGTCGGCGCACCCAATTCTTCGGGAACATACCAATCCACTGTCGGCACGGGATTAACGTAAAAATATTGCACCGTATCGTTTTTACAGCCGTTCAAATCAACATAAGTATAAGTAATAGAGTCCAGTCCTGTAGTGTTTATCGGATTATAAGTAGAATAACCGATAATACTCGGACCTGAGAAACTGCCGCCTGTGGGAACGCCATACAACTGCGTAGGTCCCTGATTTTGACACATCTGCGCAGTAAGAGGCGGCACGCCATAGAAAGACGGTTTCGGCAAGGGATTTACTTTTATCTCAATGCTGTCCTGATAACTGCAACCCAAGATGTCGTGAATTATTACCGTATAAATTGACGTAGCGTTGGGAGCCACCACGATAGACGGCACATTTTCGCCGGTACTCCACAGGTATTCCAGCGTTTTGCCATTTGCATCTAACGCATCAATAGACAATGTTACACTGTCGCCTTCGCATACCGTATTGTTCAGTTTAGAAGATGTTATCCCTGTGCTGCGTATTTCGCCCACTTGCAACTCGGCAGTGGGGCGAAGGGCAAGGTCATAAATATTCCGGCACAGGTTGGCATCTTCTATTTCCGTAATTTGCCATTGCCCGCCTGCCATCGGCAATATTTTTATGGTGTATAAATAGGCATTGATATTATTGACCGTAAAATATTCGTCAAAAGGATTTTTATAAGTTACCGAAAACGGCGGCACACCTACCAAGCGGATTGAAATCGTAGCCGAATCGCCGTAGCAAACCACAAACGGATTAATGACTATCGAACCGGTCGGCACCGGCACTTCCGACACCACTATTGCGCCCGGCATCATTTGTTGGCAACCCAAAGAGTTTGCTGCCCTGACGGTGTAAGTACCTGCCTCCAAATCGTGCCAAACAAGCGAATCGCCGTCATTGCCCGTTTTTTGTGCGCCAACAGCCACGCCGTTGCGTAAGAGTGTGTAAGTTACATCATTTTGCGAATTGCTTACCACCACCCGCGTATTACGGTAAGCATCGCCCCGACAATAATGCCCGCCGCCCAAAAGCGAGAACTGCGCAGGCGCAGGAGAAGCGATAATATTTACATTGTCTGTCGAAAAGCATTCGGGTGCGGCAGTCAGGCGGGCAGTCAGCGTGTAAGTGATGTCAGCACCGACAGTCGCATTGGGATTGGCTGCTGTAGAACTGCTCAAATTGATGGTCGGCGACCACAAGTAGGACACGCCCGTCACAGCCGTTGCACCGAGCCGCGTTACAGTGCCTTCACACACTGTACGGTCAGCACCCGCGTTGGCAACAGGCGTTTGATTAATACGCACCGCCACAGGCATTACATTACTTACACAACCGGTTGTTTCATCGGTTTTGGTAATATAACGGGTACCTGTCGTAGCAATCGCCGTATAGTCAACCAACGGAATTGTCCCCGTTGCATTTGTATAATAATTAAAAATGTAACCATATTCATACGCTTGCTCAATGCTCACCGTGTTCGGCGAACAAACGGCAGCAGGTACAACCGGCGTAAAGACCGGTTTCGGATTGACTGTTACCGTAACCGGCATAAACTCGCTGACACACGAGGTCGCCGTTTCGATTTTGGTAATATAATAAGTGCCCGCGCCCACCGCTGCAGGATTGGCAACCGCAGTTGTTTTATCCGATTGATAATATTTATAGACGAAGTCTGCATCAAAGGCTTGCACAATGCTTGCCGTATTTGGCGCACACACCGGTGCAGGATTTGCAGGCGTAAAAGTCGGCGGCGTATTGATAACAACTGTAACGGGCAAAGTATCGCTATGGCAACCCGAAACGGTATTTATTTTACATATATAATAGGTACCCGAAACGGTAATCGCCGCAGGGTTGGCAAGCGGCGTGCTTTTGTCCGCCTCAAAATAGAGATATGACATATCGCTTTCGGGCGTTTGCACAATGCTCGCCTCACTACAACCAACAACAGGCGTTGTCGGCGCAAAGTTCGGGCTTGGTAAATGTTCCACCGGCACCGGTATTAACCAAGTATCGTTGCCGATAGCGCAACCTGTTGTATCTTTTACCAAGATATGGAAAGTATCGGCAACCGTAATATGAGCAGGGTCTGCCGCATCAACGTATTCAAAAGTAATCCCATAAACAGGAGGCTGTACTATGCTGACCATCTCGTATTCGCACACAGAATTAGGGTAAATAATGGTTGGAAAAACGGCAGGTTGGATAACTTGAATGGGTATCTCTCTGACCAAAGAGTCTCCATTTACCATATTGTCCACCCTAATAGTAACCGTTTTCATAACACGAGAACCCCAATATAATTGTGCTTTAGCCGTAAAAATTGCATCACTTGGGTCATAAGTATAAAGATGAATAGTGTCTCCTATCGTATCATCAACATATAGATAGACTATACTCAAAACGACAAGGTCTTCATTATCGGTATAATATATTTCCAATTGAACGACTGTATCACTCTCACAAAGAATCGTATCGCCAAACACGGCACCGCTGATTTCTGCCACTGCATTTCCGCAAAAGAACAGGGACAAAATAGCAACTGTAAGAAATCGTATGATATTTTTCTTTTTCATAAGCATTTAATTTATCGTGAATTAAGGTTACCCTTGTTGTAATAAAGCCTTTTCCGCTTTATCTATTTTGCTAAAATCAAATTGTTTCAAAATATCTTCCATCAATTTCTCTATTTCGGCATTACACAAATTGCCGATGCTGCCCTCGTGTGTGTGTGCAATGTTTTTGTCGGGCGTAAATTTGCCTTCTTCTATTTCGATGCCCACTTGTTTGTAAGCATCGCGGAACGGAATACCTGCCAACGCCCGCTTGTTTACTTCTTCTACACTAAAAATCAGTTCGTATTTCCGGTCTTCAATGATATGCTCGTTTATCTTTACTTCTTTCAGCATATATGCCGCTATTTGCAGGCAGTCGTTCAGTTCGTCGAAAACAGGGATAAACACCTCTTTGATAATTTGCAAATCACGGAAATAGCCCGATGGCAAATTGTTGGCAATGAGTGTTATCTGTTGCGGCAATGCCTGTATTTTGTTGCACTTTGCCCGCACGAGTTCAAACACATCGGGGTTTTTCTTGTGCGGCATAATGCTTGACCCAGTCGTACATTCGTCGGGCAATTTAAAAAAACCAAAGTTCTGACTTGTGAACATACACGCATCAAACGCCAACTTCGACAAAGTAGCCGCTATTGACGACAGCGCAAACGCCACATTGCGTTCCATCTTTCCGCGCCCCATTTGGGCATACACCACGTTATAATTCAGTCCGTCAAAGCCCAAAAGTTCCGTTGTCAGCGTTCTGTTGAGCGGGAACGATGAGCCGTAGCCTGCCGCCGAGCCGAGCGGATTGCGGTTGCAGATTTGCCACGCGGCATTGAGCAGGCGGAGGTCGTCTGTCAAACTCTCGGCATACGCGCCAAACCACAACCCAAACGAAGACGGCATCGCTATTTGCAAATGCGTGTAGCCGGGCATCAGCACCGCCTTATATTTTTCACTCTGGCGGATTAGTACATTAAATAATGTATGCACCGCCTCTACCGTTTCGCGAATTTTCTCGCGGGTAAAAAGTTTGAGGTCGAGCAGCACCTGGTCGTTGCGCGAACGCCCGCTGTGGATTTTTTTGCCGATGTCGCCAAGTTCTTGTATCAACATCGCTTCCACCTGCGAATGCACATCTTCCACGCCCTCTTCTATCACAAATTTGCCGCTTTCGGCAATGGCGTATATCTTTTTCAGTTCGCGCAAAAGGATTTGCAACTCGCTTTTTTCGAGCAAGCCCACGCTTTCGAGCATTGTGATGTGCGCCATCGAACCGAGTATGTCGTGCTTGGCAAGGAAAATATCCATTTCCCTGTCCCTGCCCACCGTAAATTTTTCGATTTCGGCGTTGGTTGCCTGTCCTTTATCCCACAGTTTCATCTAATAATTGAATAACTGAATAATTGAATTATTGAATAAAATCAGCCGTCAGGCACTCATTTATTCATTTATTCGATTATTCATTCATTTATAATTTAACGCGGAAAGTGCTTCCGCAAGCATATTCACAAATTGTTCCAACGGTTTGGCTGCCACCATTTTAATCATCGGATTCAAGTCGGCTTTCAATGTAACTTTCAGTCGGGTGTCGTCTTCGCCCACCTGTTTGAGTTGCAGCCACACGAAAAAGTCAATCGGCGATTTGTCCGCCGCAAATTTGATGGTTTTGTTCGGCTCACGCTCAATGATTTTCAGGCTCAAACTGCCGACCGGATTAACGGAAAAACTGATGGTATCTTCCGTCAGTTCAATGTCTTTGACTTTGTCCTGTACCTTCTCTTTCAGTTTTTCGACATTGCGCAAGTCGGACAATACGGCAAAAACTTCCGCATCACTCGCCTGAATGGTTTTTATTTCGCTTTCAAATGTTGAACTCATTCACTTTTAATTTTGGGGATTACTAATTTTGTATAGATGACCTTTATTTTCCGGCATTCCCTTAGTAGCAATTATATTTTTCTTTGCTACCCTTATTCCCTTATTAAATCATTAATAATAAGGGAATAAGGGAATAAGGGAAACGTAATTATTACATAAAACTACTAAGGGCATTTATTATTTCTTATTGAAATCTATGCAAACTTACTAATTCCTATTTTTTAATTATCTCCCTGTCCATTCAGACGGATTTTTCCGCCATTCCTGCAAGGTTTTCAATTCGCTTTCAGTGATGTAGCCGCTTTCCAACGCCACATCGAGAATACTGCTGTAATTGCTGAGCGTTATCAGTTCCACGCCTGCCTTTTTGAAACTTTCTTTTGCCACAGGAAATTCGTAAGTGAAAATGGCAATCATTCCCAGCACTTCGCAACCGTCTTTTCGCACTGCCTCAACGGCTTTCAGGCTGCTGCCGCCGGTGGAAATGAGGTCTTCGATGACCAGCACTTTTTGGTGCGGGCGCAGGTCGCCTTCAATCAGGTTTTCCAAACCGTGGTCTTTGGGCGCGGAACGCACATACACAAAGGGCAAGCCGAGTTCTTCGGCAACCATCGCACCCTGCGCAATAGCACCGGTCGCCACGCCGGCAATGGCATCTACTTCCGGAAAATGCTCGCGCACGAGGCGGGCAATCTCAATTTTGATAAAATTGCGCAGTTCGGGGTACGAAAGTGTCTTGCGATTGTCGCAATAGATGGGCGATTTCCAGCCCGAAGCCCAAGTAAAAGGAATGGAAGGTTGCAGTTTTACAGCCTTTATTTTCAGTAGTTTATCCGCTACTATTTTCTCTAACTTTTTCATTGTCGTGCCTGTTTTTTTAGTATTAAATTAACAATGCACAAAAGTATGGAAATTAATTTGTTTTTGCAACCTAAAAAACATTTAATTTTTATTTTTTTGTACAGACCACCCAAATTTACCGATTTTCTCGCCTATTTTATGGTAGTTTCCGTGTAAATAAGCCATCAAATTTGTTGCTGCCAAATCAAATGCGCCGGTTTTCGGATTGATGTATTTTTCATCAACTTGCACATTCAACACTTCGGCAATAAACATATCGTGCGAGCCGAGCGGCAATATCTGCGTTACGCGGCATTCAATATTCACGGGGCTTTCGGCAACAATGGGTGCTGCCACCTTTTCGCCCCGCACGGGCGTAAGTTTCATCTCTTTGAATTTATCAAAATCCCTGCCGGACTTCACCCCGCACCAGTCCGTTGCAAACGCCAAATCTTCATTTGTGAGGTTTATCACAAATTCCATATTCCGTTTGATAATATTGTATGAATGGCGTTCGGGGCGGATAGACACATAGCACATCGGCGGGTCGCTGCAAATAGTGCCTGTCCAAGAGGCGGTAAAAACGTTGTACTCTTCTTCCGTTGCACCGCTGCTTATCAGTGCAGCAGGCAGGGGATAGAGCATATTGCCGGGTTTCCATTGGAGTTTTTTTGAGGTCATATTTTTTCTTTCTCCGGTTTTCAAGAGGCTTGGGAAATCTATTTTTTCACGCTAATTCATAATCGCGTATCAATATTTTAGGTGAGATACTTAATCTGTAATTCAGGTTTCGTATCATATCTACCGTCAGTTTTCGCTTGCGATTTAATATGCTCGAAACCCTGCTTTTGCTACCTATTACAGGAACTAAATCTTTCTGTTTCAGTTGCATTTCTTCCATTCGTATTTTGATGGCTGCAATAGGGTTTGGTGCCTCTATGGAATAATGTTTTTTCTCATAATCGTCAATCAATAAGGCAAGTATGTCTGCTTTGTCGCTTTCGAGCGTACCAACAGGGGCATCAAAAAGTGTTTCCATTTTTTTGAGTGCCGTTCTGTAATCTGTTTCGGTTTTTATAGGTGTAATATTCATAATTTTATATTGTTTCTGCATTAATACTGTCATATTCGGCGTGTGTGCCAATAAATCGGATAAAAATCCATTGTTTTTCAAAATTAAATTTTGCAATCAATCTATATGAATTTCCTTTGATATTAAAAACAATACGACTGTTTTTCAATATGCTTGCATTGGCATAAGTTTGTTTTACATCGGCTGGTGTTCGCCAATCTGCGTTCATTGCAGTGTCATACCACGTTTTCAAGTATTGTTCCGAATCGGGGTGTGTTTCCCAATACTCCTTTAATGTGCTTTTTGCAAGAATCCTTTCCATCTATTTTTCAAAATTATGCGGCAAAGATAATCATAAGTTTCCAAAATGAGAACTTATTTGTTGATTTTTTCGAGTTTTATTTTTTATTTAATTCCGGATACTTTATCCGCGAATGATAAATATTCACTAATTTGCGTTTGAAAATATTTTTAATCTTTTCTATATGCTGAAAAGTTATCGGCACGTCTTTGAATGAGCCTTCGGCAATCTGAGCGTCAATGATTTTTTCCACCATCGTTTCCAACGCCTCTTCGGTGTATTCGGGCAGGCTGCGCGAGGCGGCTTCTATGGCATCTGCCATCATCAGTATCGCCATTTCGCGCGTAAAAGGCTTGGGACCCGGGTAGGAAAATGCCGCCTCGTCAATATCTTCGTTGGGGTGTTCGTTGCGATATTTGTTGTAAAAATATTTCGCTTTGCTCTTGGCGTGGTGCGTTTGGATAAAGTCTATCAGGGGCTTGGGCAAGTTATGCTTTTGGGCGATTTTTACGCCTTCGGCAACGTGGTTGATAATGATTTTCACCGCCTCTTTTTCGGGCATCTCTGCAAGGGGATTGACACGCCCCTGCTGGTTTTCGATAAAATCCATCGGATTGACGATTTTCCCGATGTCGTGATACAACGCACCGGTGCGCACCAGCAGCGGGTTGGCATTGGTTTTGGCAGCCGCCTCTGTGGCGAGGCTTGCCACCTGCAACGAGTGCTGGAAAGTACCCGGCGCGGTTTCCGAAAACTGCATCAGCAGCGGGCTATTCACGTTGGACAGTTCCACCAAAGTAACGTTGGACAAAAAGCCGAACGTTTTTTCAAAAATATAAATCAACCCGTAAGCAAAAAGCAGCAACAGCCCATTGACCGCAAAATAGAGGAAAGTCCACCAATTAATTTTGGCAACATTGCCATCGGTTATTAATGTGTAGGAAAGGAACATTACGGCATAAGTAGCCGCCACAATGATAGCCACTTGCATTAGTTGCGAGCGTTGCGTCATATCTTTGAGCGAAGAAATGGTTGCCATTCCGACCGTGATTTGCAGCAGCACAAATTCAAAGGGGCTTGCCACCATAAACGAGGCGAGCAGCACGCCGATGATATGTACAAAGAGGGCGGTGCGCGAGTCGAAAAACGTGCGCACCATTATCGGCACGAGCGCAAACGGCACAATGTAAATGCTCAATTTGGTGTATTCGAGCGTCAGGTACGCCAGCGTCAAAATGATGAGCATCATTATAATAATGAACAGCACGTGCCGGAATTTGGCAAAAGTTTGCGGGCGGAAAAGGTAGAGATACAAAAACAGCATCAGCATCAGCGTGCCGGCGAGCAAAATCTGCCCCACGAGCAGGAGGTAATGCTTTTCGCCGACAGACACGCGGCTTTCCGTTTCGTGTTTCAGCGAGTTGAGGATTTGGAATGTGCGCTCGCTCACAATTTCGCCTTTGTCGATAATCCGCTCGCCCGCCTGCACCATACCCGCCGTGAGCGACACTTTTTTGAGTGCCTCCTCGCGGGCTTGTTCCGATTTTTTGCGGTCGTAAGTGAGGTTTTCGCGCAGGTAACCGTCTATGTCGTATGACTTTAGTTTTTGTATATCCAAAAAATCGGGCGCGTGATTAATGATATATTCATAAGCCGTTTTGCCTGTAAAAAGGTCGCCGACCTTTGCTTGGGAAGTTTGCACCTGATTTTTAATAATACTGATTTCCTGCTGTTTGTCCTCTTTCAGCCTTTCCATCTCGGCGGGTGCAACGATGCCTTTTTTATAGACATATTCAAGCGCGGCGACAACGTATTTCTTGTATAAATCGGGCAATTCGGCGGCAACGCTGTCGTAATCCGCGCCAATAGTGGCATTAAATTTGCCAATTTCTTCTTCCTGCATTTTTTCGTTGAAGAAGTAATAACTTGCCGTGTTTTTTGCCACGCTGTCGCGTTCTTTTTTCAGTGCCGCCTCGCTTTTGTAGATGGGGAAGTCGAAGGGCGCACTCAGAAACTCGTGCTGCCAAGGCTTGCCGTTGCGGTAATAAAACTTAAACATATCCTCGCTCGGCGACAGTTGCACTATCAGCGCAATGGCAAGCACAAACAGCCCGCCGTTCAACCACAGCGGCAAACGCGGGTCTTTCTTTATTTCGTCTTTGTCTATCATATTCCTGATTTTTTTATCGGACAAAACTACAATAAATTATTTAGAATGACAAAAAAGAAATTCCATATTTCAAAAATATGGAATCTCTTTTTATCTGTGTAAACTTTAAACACCTGCCGTAGCAAACCTGCGATGAGTGGAACGAGCGTGCGTATGCGTGTGCGTTCTTAATACAAAATCGTTATCAGCAAACTGTTCTTTTACTTTTCTGCGCACAAGAAATTCGGGCGCAGGTAAAAAATCGTCTATTATTACTGCGTGTTTAAATGCCTCTTCTATTTCAGGCGGCGCATCAGTATATATTGTTTCTCGTTTCATAAATATTTTTTTGTTGTCGCCAAAATCCTGCACCTATGATGCGGATATTGCCGTTTCTTATTGTATATCTTACAGTTAATATTCCTTTTTCGGTTTTTCCGATACAAAAAAATCTATCTTCTAAAACCGAATGTTTCATATCTTGCAGAATCACTCTAATCGGGTCATAAAAAGCACTTTGTGCCTCTTCAAAAGACACACTGTGTTTTTCTATATTTTCCCTGTTTTTATTTTCATTCCATTCAAAAGTCATTAGAGTATCATTTTACGATGCAAAGTTACAAATATTTTTTCATACAACAAATAAAATCTTTAATTATTGAATAATTAAATTATTTTCCGCCCTCTTTTATTTTGATTGCCCGTAGGGGCGTATTGCATACGCCCTTAAATGGATAATGCAAAAAAAGGGCGTATGCAATACGCCCCTACAATCAATCAAATAAATCAAATTATTCTGCGACCGCGCGCACGGAAAAACCGCTTCTGCGGTGGTAGAGGTCCCAATCTGCGATGCCGCTATAGAAGAACAAGCCGTACGCGCCGCCACTGTCGTACTGCGTACTACTCCAATAGTAGCCGTACGAGCCTGCGTTGTCGAGCGTGCCGCCACTGTAGTACCGGCTGCCTGCGGCAGGCAGGAAAAGGCTGTTGTTAGTAGTTTTATCGGTAAATTTACGACCGCTTACGCCGTTTTGATTTGTCCATTCACTTGTTACTTTTTCAGTGTCAAGCAAAGTTGCCTGTTCTTCGCGAGTAGGCACGCGCCAACCGGCAGGGCTGGGGTCGTTGGCGGCAACCCATTCCGTGCCTTCGGGTGTAGTCGTGTCCCAATTTTCTACGGTTTCGCCTGTGGCAGACCAAGCCGTTTTTCTGTTCCATTGATAGAATTTGCCTGCGCTTTCAATGGTAGCGGCAAACTTGCCCGACTCGTCAATGTTGCGAGTTGCCCATTTAATGCCGTTAATTATTACGCCTGCGTCAATAGTAGCAGGGTCTTCTTTTATTGTTACGGCACAAGTAGCGGTTTTGTCGCCTGCTTTGGCAGTAATAATAGCAGAGCCTGCGGCTACGGCTATTACTTTCCCGTTGGCTACGGTGGCTTTGCTGTTGTCGCTACTTGTCCAAGTAATGGTTTTGTTAGTAGCGTTTTCAGGCAATACAGTTGCCGTCAGGGTGTAGTCCTCGCCGATGAGAAGGGTAAGCGAAGTGCTGTCTAATGCAACACTGCTAACTGCAACTGTTGGGTCGGTTGGGTCGCTTGGGTCTGTCGGGTCAGACGGGTCAGACGGGTCAGACGGGTCTGTTGGCGTTTCTTTCTTCGGCTCGTCTTTGTCATCGCGGCAGCCAGTCATCATACTTGCTGTGGTTGCCACGCTTAGGGCAAGCATCAGCCAAAATAAAATCTTTTTTGTCATTTTGGGTTTGGTTTTAAAATTAATATTATTGAATTTGTTTAAGGAATAATTGCTCTAATAATTTCTCCCCACACGCCGCGCTCTCCGCGTGTATTTTGCCACGCGAGGCAGAAATAGACAGTTTGGTGTCGCTCGTCTTCTCTGAAATCGAGGCTAAACGGCGTTGCCGTGTCAAGTATTGAGTTGCGCAGGTCTTCCACATCTATGGGCGGCTCGGGCAATATTGCCCAGCGGATAACTGCGCCTGCTACGCCGTGCGGTTTTCCGCGCTTGCCTGTGTGGCTGTCCGTGTAATGCAAGGTCAGGTGGCGTATCGTGCCGATGTCTATGCTCGCCACAGGGTATGAGGCGGGTACAGGCACCGGAGTATGTCCGCTTGCCGAGCGTTTTGGCAACGCCATTTCCTGCAAGTCCGTATCCGTTACGGTGGGCAGTCCGCGCAGCATTTTGTTCAATTCGCGATAGAGGGGAACGAGGGCATCGTGCGTGGTGTGCAACGTGGTGATTTTCGCCGGTGTGCGTTCCGCCTCGTTTTGCCACGCGAGTACGGCATTGCCGTAATTCGTCTGTGCAGGCTTGAAGACGTTATTTACCCACGCCGCACTCGTACCTTCTACGCCGAACTTGCCAAAATTGCCATCGAGGTAGTTTCGCGTTTGAAGGGTCTGTTCATACAGCCCTTCATACGTTCTGTTTATCCATTCTGTATTCATAAGCATTACATTTATTATTGTGATACATTACATTACTTGATGTGATTGATTACATTATTCGTTGTGATTAATTACATCACCCATTGTGATTGATTACATCACCCATTGTGATTAATTACATCGCCCATTGTGATTAATTACATCACCCATTGTGATTAATTACATTGTCCATTGTGATTGATTACATTGACCATTGTGATTGATTACATCACCCATTGTGATTAATTACATTGCCCATTGTGATTGATTACATCACCCATTGTGATTGATTACATTGCCCATTGTGATTAATTACATTTCCCATTGTGATTGATTACATCGCCCATTGTGATTGATTGAAACTTCGATTTTTATTTTTTCTCTTTGCTATATAGCAAAGAGAAAAAATAAAAATCGAAAGCGCGTACGCGCTCTTTTCAGGGGACAAAGATATATAGTTATTTTTATAATTGCAAAAGAAAATGGAAGTTTTTTTCGTATTGGATAAAAAAAAGTTTGATTAAGGGTGTGTTTGTTTATGTTCCGTCAG
>JAISJU010000223.1 GCA_031261165.1 Prevotellaceae bacterium | reverse complement strand
ACCATTCGGTTTGACAAAACAGGCGGCGGAATGGACATCAAAGACGGTGCCTGCATCAAAGCAAAGGGCTTGCCCAAACTGCTTGATGCCAACGGCGCAGTAGTAACAGTAGCAGGCGTGGAACTTGACGGACACATCAAGTTCATCGGCGCAGGCTCGTCAAAAGGCTCGTGGGATTATATCCGCATCGAAACCAACGCCGAAAACACCTTTGAGTACGTTGATTTTATCAACGGCGGAAAACGCACGGGCGGCGCGGGCGTTGTGGAACTTTGGGGCGATGGCTCGCAACTCAATATGAGCCACTGCAAAATTTCAGGCGGCTTGGCGTATGGTTTGTATTGCACTTACCTGCCGGGCGTTATCCCTACTTTCAAAAACAATGTGATTGAAGGTTGTGTTACACCTGTGTATCTCAACAATGTAAGGCAAGTCGTTGATTTTGATATGACTTCCACTTACACAGGGAACACCAACAATTATGTAACCATTAAATATTTTGCTTTGGCTGCTCAAACGAGTGTGACGATTAACAGAACGAGTGTGCCTTATTTCATTGAAACTTATGCTGAAATGAACGGCAATTTGACCATTACGGAAGGCGTTACTTTCTATATGAGTGCTGACGCAGGTATCAGTATTCTGAATAATGCCACTGCAAGTTTAACCGTCAATGGAACGGCAGAACTTCCTGTAACCTTTACCCGCTTGCCCAACTCTTCTTATTATTGGGCAACAACCAGCAGTGCGAATGGTATTCAGTTATGGAAAGGAAACCACGCTATCAACAACTGTATTATTGAATACGGCGGAGGCAGAAGTGGAATTGGCGCAATCAGTCTGGCGTATGAAACTTCTCTCTCGCTCAATAATGTAATTATTCGCAATTCCAATCATTATGGCGTGTATGTTTCACAAGGACATACTGACGTTTCTATCACCCATACCAACGTAACTTTTGCCAACAATGCAGACGGCAATGTTTATTGGCACGATGGCACGGTGAAAACGCAAATTCCGTAAAAAAGCGACAGTCGAAATTTTTTACAGGTGTGCAGGGGCGGAAAATTTTCCGCCCTTTCATTTTGCGTTTTGTTTTTACAAATTACTTTTGTACCTTTGTAGAATGAAACGAGTAGTTTTTTTCATCATCTTGTGCCTCTTCTCCTGCAAACCCGAAAAAGAGCGTACAAACATACCCGATGCGCCGATTTACTTTCAAATCCGCCTGTCGAACTACACCGTCTTTACGGGCGGCATCGGCAATGTGCTGACTTGTCCGCAGGACTTGGTGAGCAGCAGCGATAAGGCAGGCAGTTTCGGTTACAGTGGCAGGGTGCTGCTCATCAACGATTTTGAAAACCGCATCGGCGCGTATGATGCTTGTTGCACCAGTCCGGCGTGTGTGGCGCAGAAAAACATTGTGTCGGCGGGCATTCGGGCGAAATGTCCGGTTTGCGGCTCGGAGTTCGATTTGTCGGCAGGCGGCGCGGTAGTGGCAGGCTCGGCGCAGTATCCTTTGCGGCGGTATCGGGTTACGATTTCGGGGGGAATTTTGGCGGTAAGCCGGTATGCGTATTAGCACACGGTTTTTTTTAGAACGCAAATGACGCAGATTACGCAAGTTTTCGCAACTACACAAAATAAATAAAGCATATCTTGTTATTATTAACAGGATATGCTTTGTTTAAATTTGCGTTCAAACAATAGAAAAAGCCGCATCAATGTATCAGAAAACTCCTAAAAGTAGGATTTGAGAGTTGTTGCTCCTTTGTAATCTGCCGTCCGCGATTGGATACCTTTTCAGGCGCAGCCCGCCATTGGAACATAAATTTTCTCGGTTTAGTAATAATGTTGAGTTTTCGACTAATATTGATGCGGCTAAAATGTTTGATTTTATGTCAATGTTGTTTTCTTTTCATTGTTTCGCCAAACATACATTATTTAACCTGTTAATTTAACATTGTTTTTTTTATCTTGCCATTGCCAAAAAAGCATAAGTGCTGTTACTCCAAGAGCAAAAAGCACTGTAAAGCCCACTACAATTATAAAGTTCATTCTTCTTCCTCCTTTTTAATATTATTATTAACAACTAAAAATACTCCAAGAAACAATACGATTAAACAACCCAACAATCCTAAATATATTAATAGAGTTACATTAAAACCTGAACTTAAAATACTACCTAAAACAATACTTGCAAAAATCAATTTACTAAAATCAATGAGTGTTTTACCTATAAGGTTAAACATATTTGTTCGTTTTTGCTTGTCTAATGTTTTATTATTTTTTGGTCGTAGCTGTGTTGTTTTTTTCATCTTGTCAGATTTGCTATTTGATACCACAAAGTTACAACTGTTTTTTCAATTTTCAAAATAATTTCTCACTTTTTTCGCAAAGCATTAAAAATCAGCAAAAATCCCCATACGATAAATGGCAAACTGAGCAGTTGCCCCATATTGAGCAGCATATTTGCCTCAAACGCCTCCTGGTCGTTTTTGATAAATTCGAGCAAAAAGCGGCTTAAAAATATGCCTATCAGGAAAATACCGAAAATCAAACCGCGTTTCCGATATGCCTCTTTTTTCCAATAAAGCCACATACAAACGGCAAAAGTAATGAGGCAATACAGAATTTCGTAAATCTGCGTGGGGTGTTTCGGCAGTATTTCACCGTTGCGGACAAAGATAAAGCCCCAGGGCAAAGTGGTTTCGCCGCCGTAAATCTCCGAGTTCATCAGGTTTCCGAGCCGAATGAGCGCACCGCCAATGGCAACGCCAATCACTAAGCGGTCAAGTATCCAGA
The DNA here is from genome assembly GCA_031261165.1 of Prevotellaceae bacterium. Classification (GTDB taxonomy): domain Bacteria; phylum Bacteroidota; class Bacteroidia; order Bacteroidales; family Paludibacteraceae; genus JAISJU01. The sequence goes on along the minus strand of JAISJU010000223.1, from coordinate 5,956 downwards.
TGTAGCCTTTTTGTGTTACGTTTTTGTTGTACAAGTACATCGCTATCAGCAACCCAAACGCCCCGCCGTGGCTCGACAAGCCGCCTTCCCATACTTTGAGGATTTCAAACGGATTTTTGTAGTAATACCAGAAATCGCCGTCTGCGCCGTAGAAAAGGCAATGTCCCAGCCGTGCGCCGATAATCAAGCCGACAGTGCCGTAAATAAACAGTTTGTCGCCCCATTCTTCGGGACAATCCTCGTGCTTAAAGCATTTTTTCACCACTGTCCAAGCCGACAGAATGGCGCACGCCCACAGCAAGCCGTACCAACGGATATGCAGCAGTCCGAGCGAAAATATTTCGGGGGAAATGTCCCAAGTGATGTAGTTGAGCATAATACTTAAATTTATAAGTGTAAATGAGGTTTAATTTAATGCTTTTGCTTTTTTCGTTTCAGGCAAAAAATTCTCAGTCGAAACTACGTTTTCGCCTGTTTTTAATTCGAGCGCACGGCGGGCATCACCTGCAATTTTCCCGCCCTGTCGCGCCGCCTGTTTGTTTTCCACAAAGCCTTTCGGGTGTTGTGTGCGCACGATAGCCGTTGTAGATGCCTCGCCGAGCATCGAAAAAATCAGTTCCAAATCGTTGAAATGGTCGCGCAGGTTTTGGCTTTTCAATCCCTTTATTTGCTTGTATTCCGAAGGTGTAAATCCGAAAGTCGCTTTTGAAATTTCAGCCGTCAGTATCGAATATTCGATTTTTTCCTTTACGCCGTGATTTTTCCATTCGTCCGTCAATTCTTCTCTGATGGCAATGCTGCGCATACGTTTTTCAATCCAATCGTCAGGATAGCCTTTGAGTTTATAAAGTTCGCGGGTACGTTGCGTAGCAATTTCGGGATTTTCTATTTCTTCGAGCCGTTCGCTGCCTACCTGCGCAAGCCACCGCTTAAAAGGCTCTGCCTTTGGCGAAGGTATGGACTGGATTATTCGGAAAATGCCTTTGGTATCGGCACAGCCCATCTTTTGCTTGCCACCCGGTGTATCTATTGAAAGGGGGGGGACAATTTGTCCCCACCCTTTGGCAAGTTCAGGGTCGCGTTTCTTCATCTTTTTGATATAGTCTTTTGCATCAACGGTTCCCGTTAAAATTTCAACGACATCTTGCACTACAAAATACCATTTTTCCTGCGTATTGTCCCAAGTAGCGCGTACTTTTCTTTCCTCAAAAAGTTTTATATTACTCATAACATAGCATTTTTTGATTTACTGTCCGTGGCAATTCTTATACTTCTTCCCGCTACCGCAGGGACAAGGGTCATTGCGCCCTACTTTTTTCTCCACGCGGATTGGCTCGGAGCGTTGTTGCTCGCGGGTGTCAAATTGCGGATTGCCGCCCCGCTCGGTGAGCGAAGTCGAACCGTCTTTGCGAGTGCGGAAACGGCTCAAGTCTGTACGGCGTTCCGGTGCTGCCTCGCGCAGTTGCGAAGGCTCTTGTACCGGTATCTGTCCGCGCAAGAGTATCGACACCGCTTTTTTGTTGATGCTGTCCATCATCGTTTTGAACAAGCCGAAAGATTCGAGTTTGTAAATCAACAGCGGGTCTTTCTGCTCGTAACTTGCGTTTTGCACCGAGTCGCGCAGGTCATCGAGTTCGCGCAGGTGTTCTTTCCACGCCTCGTCAATGGTGTGCAGCAAAATCACTTTTTCAAACGAGCGTATCAGTTCGCGCCCTTCGGTTTTGGCTGCCTGTGCAAGCGGCGTGGAAATATTGTAAATGCGTTTGCCGTCTGTAATCGGCACGAGGATGTTTTTGAAACGCTCGCCGTTGCTGTCGAACACTTGTTTGATGACCGGAAACGCGGTAGCGGCGAGTTTGTCCATCTTGCGTTTGAATGCGCCGATTGCCTCGTCAAACACCATTTCCGCAAGTTCGCTTTCGCGTTTCTCGAAAAACATTTTTTCGTCAAACGGTGTTTCTATTGCCAGCACGCGCAGCAGTTCTATATTCAAAAACTCAAAATCTTTTGCATTAACCGCCTCGCCTACAATTACTTCGCAAGCATTGTAAATCATATTGGCAATATCCACACCGATGCGTTCGCCCATCAAAGCGTGGCGGCGTTTGGTATAAACCACTTCGCGTTGTGCGTTCATCACATCGTCATATTCGAGCAGACGTTTGCGAATGCCAAAGTTGTTTTCTTCTACTTTCTTTTGGGCGCGTTCTATGGAGTTGGAAATCATTGAGTGTTCGAGCAAATCGTTTTCCTCAAAGCCCATTCTGTCCATCAATTTGGCGATGCGTTCCGATGCAAAAAGACGCATTAAATTGTCTTCGAGCGACACATAGAAGACCGAACTGCCCGGGTCGCCCTGACGACCGGCGCGACCGCGCAACTGCCTGTCCACACGGCGGCTCTCGTGGCGTTCCGTACCGATAATTGCCAAACCGCCCGCCGCTTTCACTTCGGGCGACAGTTTGATGTCTGTACCGCGCCCTGCCATATTGGTGGCAATGGTAACGGTGCCGGTTTGCCCGGCGAATGCCACAATATCAGCCTCTCTCTGGTGTAACTTCGCATTCAATACCTGATGTTTGATTTTTCTGATGGTGAGCATACGGCTCAACAATTCGGATATTTCCACCGAAGTTGTCCCCACCAAAACCGGTCTGCCCTCGCCAACCAAACGGCTGATTTCGTCAATCACAGCGTTGTATTTCGCCTTTTTGGTTTTATACACGCGGTCGTTCATATCGTTGCGGGTAATGTCGCGGTTGGTCGGAATGACCACCACATCAAGTTTGTAGATGTTCCAAAGTTCGCCCGCCTCTGTTTCTGCCGTACCGGTCATACCCGCAAGTTTGTGGTACATACGGAAATAATTTTGCAGCGTGATGGTGGCAAAAGTTTGTGTCGCCGCCTCAACGGTTACGCGCTCTTTCGCCTCAATCGCCTGATGCAAGCCGTCAGAATAGCGGCGACCCTCCATAATACGACCGGTTTGCTCATCAACAATTTTTACTTTATTGTCAATTACCACATATTCATCGTCTTTTTCAAATAATGCGTAGGCTTTCAACAATTGGTTTATCGTATGTACGCGCTCGGATTTTATGGCGTAACTTTGTGTCAATTCGTCTTTTTGTTTCTGGCGGTCTTCTTTCGACAAGTCGGATTTTTCTATTTCCGCCATTTCCGAGCCGATGTCGGGCAAAATAAAGAATTTGGAGTCGTCTGAATCATCGGTTATCAAGTCAATGCCTTTGTCGGTCATTTCCACCGAGTTATGTTTTTCGTCAATCACAAAAAACAGCGGGTCGGTAACTTCGGGCATACGCTTGTTGTTTTCCTGCATATACAGTTCTTCGGTTTTCAACATCGTGGTTTTCATACCCTGCTCGCTGAGGAATTTAATCAAGGCTTTATTTTTTGGCAAGGCTTTGTGTGCGCGGAAGAGCAACAATGCACCCTCTTCGCGTTCCTTGTTGTTTTCCGATTTCAACAGGTTTTTGGCATCAGCCAAAAGTTTGGTAGCCAATGTTTTTTGTGCATTGACGAGGCGTTCCACTTTCGGGCGCAGTTCTTCAAACAGTTGGTCTTCGCCCTTCGGCACGGGACCGGAAATAATCAAAGGCGTCCGCGCATCGTCAATCAACACGCTATCTACCTCATCGACAATGGCATAGTTGTGTTTGCGCTGCACCAAATCGAGCGGCGAAGTCGCCATATTGTCGCGCAGGTAGTCGAAACCGAATTCGTTGTTCGTGCCGAAAGTAATATCCGCCAAATACGCTTTGCGGCGGGCATCGGAGTTTGGCTGGTGGCGGTCGATACAATCCACGCTCAAACCGTGAAACATATAGAGCGTTCCCATCCATTCGGAGTCGCGTTTGGCAAGGTAATCATTCACCGTTACCACGTGTACGCCGTTACCTGTCAGCGCATTAAGGAAAACCGGCAGGGTTGCCACAAGCGTTTTCCCTTCGCCGGTCGCCATTTCGGCGATTTTGCCTTTGTGCAACGCCACGCCGCCGAAAAGTTGCACGTCATAATGCACCATATCCCACGTTACCGTGTTGCCGCCGGCAGACCACGAGTTATGATAAATGGCTTTGTCGCCCTCAATATCAACAAAATCGCGTTCCGCCGCAAGTTCGCGGTCGAAATCCGTTGCCGTAACCTCGATGTCCTCGTTTTCTGAAAAGCGGCGAGCGGTTTCTTTCACGATGGCAAACGCATCGGGCAAAACGGTACCCAACGCTGCCTCATAGTTATCGAGTACGGTTTTTTCCAACTTGTCAATTTCATCGTACAGCACTTCGCGGTTTTCGATTTCCTCTCCGTCTATTTTGCTGCGAAGTTCGGCAATGCGCGTTTGTTCCTTTTCCGCGCTTGCCTTAATAAATGCTTTCAGTTCCTGCGTTTTAGCGCGAAGTTCATTATTGGTAAGTTTTTCAATTTCCAAATATTGCGCTTTTATGTTATCCACGTAGGGCATTATTTCTTTTAAATCTCGTTGAGCCTTGTTTCCAAACAATTTGCTCAAAAAACTATTAAATCCCATTTTGTTTTTTTATTTTTTAAATTAATGTTTTGATAAATGTTTCGTGATAAATTTATCCGTTTTTATCTATTTCAAAATAAGTCTTTGCCCAATCAGCGGCGAAACGCCCTCTTGCATATTGTTTTTTTTGTAGAGAGAATACAGTTTTATGCCGTATTTCTGGGCGATGTCCCGCATTGTTTCGTCCGGGGCTACTACGTGGAAAGAAGTTGTATTGGAAGTGGCTTTTTTTGGGCGAATATACACCATTTCGCCTGTTTCGGGCGTGCTTGGATTTGGCGCATCGTTGATGGAATAAATTTCCCGCACTTTTAGCCCAAACTCTTCGGCAATGCCCTCATAAGTATCGTTTTCGAGGGCGGTAATGTACTTCACACCGTTGATTTCCTTTACCTCGTGCGTGCTGTAAGCATCTACTTGCCCGATAACTTTGTTGGAACGATACACCGTTTTCCCGCCCGATTTGCTCACGCGGTTGTTCTCGAAAAAATCCTCTTCTTCCACGTTGTCGGCTTTTCGTGGCGGGATATTTTCCGTTTTTTCTTCAACGAGGTAAGTATTTTTCGACTTGCCGTCTGCGGCGGTGTCGTATTTGTAAAGTTCGTAATCTTCAATGATTTTGACAAGTCTGTTCGGATAATTCGGGTCTGTGGCATAACCTGCTGCTTTCAAGCCCTTTGCCCAACTTTCGTAGTCTGTGCGGTCGAGCGAAAAAAGCGAGGCATAGCGTTGTCGCGTGGTGAGGAAAAGCGAATGGTCGCGGTATGAATCTTCGGCGCGGGTGTATTTGCGGAAACATTCCTGTAATTTGTCGTCATCGTGAAAAATGCTGTCGCCCGCCCAGTCGCTGGTGCATTTAATACCGAAATGGTTGTTTGCCTCTACTGCCAATCGGCTTTGCCCCGCGCCTGATTCCAGAATGCCCTGTGCCAAAGTGATACTTGCCGGAATGCCGAACTCCTTCATCTTCGCCACAGCAATATCGCTGTATTGATTGATGTAGGCATCGTATTGCGGTAAGCGTTTTTCCTGTCCGACAACAAACTCGGCAAACAGCAAAAAGCAAGAGGTATATATTATTTTTTTCACGAAAACGCCGTACAAAAAATTTTTGTGCAAAAATACATATTTATTGCAGATAAATTGCAAAGAAATGGCAGAAAATTGCAATAAGGCAAAAAAGAGATTGTTTCAAAGTTTTTTTGAACGCAAATTACGCAAAAACCGCAAATTAACACAAATCGTATCTTGATTATACTCAGCAAGATACGTTTTGTGTTTTTTATATTATTTGCGAAAATTTGTGTGATTTGCGTAATTTGCGTTCTTTTGAGACAGCCTCTACGTTTCAAAAACGTGTTACGTTTGTGTTTTTTAATTTTTAATTCAAATTCGATAAACCTGTTT
>JAISJU010000156.1 GCA_031261165.1 Prevotellaceae bacterium | reverse complement strand
GGGGGGGGTTGCCCCCGCCCTCTTACGGTTTTTCATATTTTGTTTTTGGGTTTGACGGGGGGGGGCACGCCCCGCCCCTACATTAGACCAATTGTTCTTGGGAGCAATTCAATTGTTCTCGGGGACAATTCAATTGTTCTCAGGGACAATCCGATTGTTCTCAGGAACAATTCAATTGTTCTCAGGGACAATTCAATTGTTCTCAGGAACAATTCAATTGTTCTCGGGAACAATCCGATTGTTCTCGGGGACAATTCAATTGTTCTCGGGAGAAATCCGGTAAATCTTGTCTGAATCAGCCACCGTCAAAAAATTATTTCAATAAAAACAAAGGTAATTACAAAAAAGTAATTACCTTTGCTATCCTAAAAATCCATAGTAATGGCACAGCAACAAATGAAATCCCTCGCCAAAGACACGGCGATATACGGTTTGAGCAGCATTATCGGCAAGTTTCTTAACTGGCTGCTCGTGCCGCTCTACACCTACGTTTTGGCGAGTTCGGCGGACTACGGCGTGGTAACAAACCTCTATTCGTGGACTGCGCTGATGCTCGTTATCCTCACCTACGGAATGGAAACCGGTTTTTTCCGCTTTGCCAACAGCGCAGACGAACACGCGGACACCGTTTACGGCACCTCAATGACGGCAGTGGGCGCAACTTCCATCATTTTCACCCTGCTTTTGTTTGTCTTTGCACAGCCGGTTGCCAACTTTTTGGGCTATGCCGCCAACCCCGAATATATTTACCTGCTCGGCGCGGCGGTTGCCGTAGATGCCTTTGCGAGTATCCCCTTTGCGTGGCTGCGCTACAAAAAACGCCCCGTCAAATTTGCTGTGTACAAATTGCTGTTCGTGTTTTTCAACATCTTTTTCAATCTCTTTTTCCTCATCGCCTGCCCTTATCTGATGGAACACGCGCCGAGCGCGGTCGATTGGTTTTATGACCCGAACTACGGCGTGGGCTACGTCATCGTGGCAAACATCATTTCCACCGTTTTGCAAACGCTTTTCCTCATTCCGCATATCATTGAAGTGAAATTCAGTTTTGACGGCGCGTTATTGAAAAAAATCCTGCGCTATTCCCTGCCCTTGCTCGTGTTGGGCATTGCGGGCATAATGAACCAGACGCTCGACAAAATCCTCTTCCCGTTCATCAAAGCAGACGGCGTTGCCGACTTGGGCATTTACGGCGCCACTTCCAAAATGGCATTGATAATGCTGATGTTCACCCAAGCCTTCCGCTATGCCTACGAGCCATTCGTTTTTGCGCAACAAAAAAGTAAGGACAGCACCCTGCAATATGCCCTCGCGATGAAATATTTTGTCATCGTTTCGTGGCTCATCTTTTTGGGAATGGTGTTTTACCTCGACATCTTCAAATACCTTATTCGCAACGACTATTGGCAGGGCTTGCAGGTGGTGCCGATAGTGCTGCTGTCCTTTATTTTTCAGGGCATTTACTTCAACTTGTCGATATGGTACAAGTTGGTGGATAAGACGATGTACGGCGCGTGGTTTTCCATTTTGGGGACTGTCGTTATCCTTGTCGGCAACTTTGCGCTTGTGCCGCTTTACAGTTATTGGGGCTGCGCGTGGGCGGCGTTTGCGTGTTATCTGGTAATGATGCTCGTGTCCTATTTTGTCGGGCAAAAGTATATGCCCATTGCCTACGACCTGCGCCGAATGGGGATTTATACCGTCAGTGCGCTTGGGCTGTATGCACTCAGTTTTTTGGTTGATAATGACAATGTAATATTGTTTTACGGCTATCGCACAATGCTCTTTCTTGTTTTTGTATGTATAATGATAAAGTTGGATTTGAAACGTTTAATAACAGCACGCAGATAACTTATGATACAAGCCTCCGAATTAATCCTAAATGCAGACGGCAGCGTTTTCCACCTGCATTTGCAGCCCTCGCAACTCGCCGACAACATCATTTTGGTGGGCGACCGTCAGCGCGTATCGTTGATAGCCTCATTATTTGACACAAAAGAATGCGAAGTAGAAAACCGCGAGTTCCGCACCATCACAGGCACATACGCAGGCAAGCGCATATCGGTTATTTCCACCGGCATCGGCGCAGGCAACATCGACATCGTACTCAACGAACTTGACGCTTTGGCGAACATCGACTTCCGCACCCGCGAGCCAAAAGCCACTACGACATCGCTGAAAATTATCCGTATCGGCACTTCCGGCGGCTTGCAACCCGAATGTGAGTTAGGCAGTTTCGTAGTGTCCGAAAAGTCCATCGGCTTTGACGGCTTGCCGAGTTTTTATGCCGGTTGGGAAAAGCATTGCGATATAGATTTCTCGGCAGAGTTTATCAAGCAAACCGATTTCTCGCCGATGCACGCCTTTCCTTATACGATTGCCGCCGATGCCGCTTTGGTTGATGAAATTGCGCAAAACGATATGATACGCGGCGTAACCGTTTCCGCCAACGGTTTTTACGCCCCTCAGGGCAGGGAACTCCGCTTGAAACTCTACGAGCCGAATTTGAACGAGAAAATCGAAAACTTCTCGTACAAGAACAAGAAAATTACTAATTTTGAAATGGAAAGTTCCGCCGTTGCCGCGCTCTCCGCCCTTTTGGGACACCGCGCAATGACCGTTTGCCTCATCATCAACAACCGTTTGGCAAAAGCGGTTAATGTAGATTATGGCAAATCAATGGAAAAACTGATAACAACCGTATTGGAAAGAATATGAAAAACACAGACACCATAGCCGCCATATCCACGCCTGCGGGCGTTGGCGGCATCGCCGTAATTCGCGTTTCGGGCAGCGAGGCAATCAACATTGTTGATAAGATTTTTGTTGCGAAACAAACACTTGCCGAAACGGAAACACATAAAGCCGTTTTTGGGCAAATCGTCAATCGTCAATCGTCAATCGTCAATCCGATAGACGAAGTATTAGTTACAATATTCAGAAATCCGCACTCTTTCACCGGCGAGGATACGGTAGAAATTTCCGCGCACGGCTCGCTTTACATTCAGCAAGAAATCTTAAAGTTGCTGCTCGACAACGGCGCACGCCTCGCACAAGCCGGCGAATTTACCCAACGCGCCTTTTTGAACGGCAAAATGGACTTGTCGCAAGCAGAGGCGGTGGCAGATTTGATTGCCTCCACTTCGGCGGCAGCGCATTCAATGGCAATCAACCAGATGCGCGGCGGTTTCTCGGCAGAACTGAAAACTCTGCGCGAACAACTGCTCGAGTTTGTGTCGCTCGTAGAACTCGAACTCGACTTTTCGGAAGAAGATGTAGAGTTTGCCGACCGCGAAAAACTGAAAGCATTATCCAAAAACATCGAAACGCGAATCGCCCAACTTGCCAACTCTTTCCAAGTGGGCAACGCGCTGAAAAACGGCATTCCGGTAGCCTTAGTCGGCGAAACAAATGTCGGCAAATCCACGCTGCTGAATTTATTGCTGAATGAAGAAAAAGCCATTGTGTCCGATATTCACGGCACCACGCGCGATGTAATCGAGGATACCGTTAATATTCAGGGCATCACTTTCCGCTTTATCGACACAGCAGGCATCAGAAAGACAGACGACAAAATTGAAAATCTGGGCATTGAGCGCAGTTTTCAGCAAATCGAAAAAGCCGCCATCGTACTTTGGTTAGTCGATGGCACAAGCGTTTCGGAGCATATTGAGTGGTTGACGGAAAAGATTTTGAAACGTGCCGAAGACAAAAAAGTAATACTTATTTTCAATAAAATAGACAAGATTTCATCGGAAGAACTGGAAATTTTGAACGAACTTTTCGCGCCTTTCGATTGCGAGAAAATAGAAATTTCGGCAAAAAAGAAAGTCAATACCGAGAAATTGCAGAAAGCGTTGTTGAACGCCGTACACGCTTGTCATTGCGGCGAAAGCCGCAACCCCTTGTTCAATGGGATTGCGGAGGGGGTAATCGTTTCCAACGCCCGCCATTACGAAGCATTGAAAAACGCCCTCGCCGCCATTCAAAAAGTAAATGACGGTTTGGAAAACAATCTGTCGGGCGATTTACTCAGTCAAGACATTCGCGAAACAATGCACTATTTAGGCGAAATCACCGGCGAAATTTCTACCGATGAAGTGCTTGGAAATATTTTTGCACGATTTTGTATCGGGAAATAATAATTTTATTTATCTTTGCGACCCCAAATCAGTAAGGGCAAAAAATCCCTTACATTAAACTAAAAAAATATGGCAGAAGAAATTGACATCATTACCCTTGCTCAAAAGATATTCGGAGCAACAGGCAACTTTTTCAAAAACATCGGCAAGAAATTCCTGTATTTCATACGTTTTTCTTACCAAAATCTAAAACTGCTGGCAATTTTCCTGTTGATAGGCGTTGTGGCAGGCGTTGTTTTTTCGCAATTGTGCAAAACTTACAAATCAGTTGCCATTTTCAAATTGAATGTGTCTGATGCCAACACCTTTTATGATTTGGCGGGAAGTTTGGAAACCAATGTGGTGAGCGACCAAACGTTGTCGGCAAAACTGAATTTGTCCGACAGCATTACCGATGACATTGACAAAATTACGCCCCATTTCATTATTGACTTCCTCAACAACGGCACGCCCGACTACATTGACGATGATGATAACTTTGTGGAAACAGACACCATAAACGTGAAACTGCAAAACCGTTTGGCGATTATAGTGAAAACAAAAAACATACATTCTTTTCCCAAAATTCAAGACGGCTTGGTATATTTTTTCGCCAACAATGACGCATTTAAGGAAGAAAAAGAAGTTCGCCAACAACAATTGCGCCAATCCATAGAATATATTGACCGCGAGTTGAAACGTTTCGATGAATTGAGCAACAGGGATTATTTTAAAGAGTCCAAAAAAATTGAACTGACTATTGATTCTTCGGCTTTTATGTTGGGCGAAAAACCGCGACAACTGTATTACAAAGACATTACCAGACTGATGCGCCAAAAGGACAGTTTGGAAAAAGTGCTGATTTATTCTGCCGATGTGGTTTCGGTGCTGAAACCCTTTGCGCCAACCAAAAAGAATGAAAACGGCTTGATTAAAATGTCCTTAATCTTCGGTTGTTCATTTTTGGTTTTAGGTTATATCACGGCTGCTTTCCGCAGGTATCGGAAACGGATTTTCGACTTCCTGAACTCTTAATTTTTAGCACGCAGATAACGCAGATTGCACGGATTTTCGCAGATTAGAAAACAAGAACTACGAATTTACGAAATTATAAATTAGTAAATTCGTAGTTTTCTTATCTGCGAAAATCCGTGCAATCTGCGTTATCTGCGTGCTAAAGAAATTATTTCAATTTAAACGACACCTTCTCGCGAATGTCTTCCGAAGAACTGCCAAACAGTGCCTCAAACTCGCCGCGCTCAACAATCCATTTGCCGTGTTTTTCGTTGTAATAACTCAAATCGTCTTTGTTGATGACAAAAGACAGCGTTTTTTCTTCACCCACTTTCAGGTAGATTTTTTGGAAACCTTTCAACTCTTGGCGCGGGCGGGGAATGGCGGAAACGACATCGTTGATATATAATTGCACCACTTCTTGTCCCGCGCGGTAGCCTGTGTTTTTCACTTTTACGCTGACGGTTACGCTGTCGTTGGCGGAAATCGTTTTTTTATCCACTCGCGCCGCGCTGTATTTGAAGGTGGTGTAACTCAGTCCGTGTCCGAAACCGAAAAGCGGTTTTATCCGCATACGGTTTGCCCAGCGGTAACCCACGAACACGCTTTCGCGGTAAGACACATTTGTGCCGTTGCCCGGATATTCGCCCATCGCGTGCGCACTGAAATCTTTCAGTTGTTTGAAGAAAGTGAAGGGCAGTTTGCCCGAAGGATTGACATCGCCGAAGAGAACGCCCGCAAGCGCGTTGCCCGCCTCCGAGCCGTTGTACCACGCCTCCACAATGGCGGGCGCATCGTCTGCCCAAGGCATTGCTACGGCGTTTCCGCTGATAATAACGACTACCGTGTTTTTGTTCGCTTTGAGCAATTCTTTGATTAACAGGTCTTGTTCGTAGGGCAGGGTGATGTTGGCGCGGTCGCTGTCCTCGCAGTCCTGACCGCTGTTTTTGTTCAACCCGCCGACAAATACGACCATATCCGCCTTTTGGGCGGCGCGAACTGCCTCGTTGCGAAGGGCTTTCAGGTCTATCGTTTCTTTTTCCGGTTCTTTGGCATCGCGCACGTCTTGCTCTTTCACGGCAGGCGATTTGTAGCCCGCCGCATAAGTTACATTTGCCAAACTGCCTGCGCGTTTCTTAATGCCGTCAAACGGCGAAATCTCGTATTTTGCTTTCAGTGATGACGAGCCGCCGCCCACTGTCAGGCGTTTCACGGCATTTTCGCCTACCACCAGAATATTGCGTTTTTTCTTTTTATACAGCGAAATGGGCAGTGTGCTTTTCTTGTTTTTCAACAATACTATGCCTTCTTCTGCTATTTTTCGGGCTGCCTGCGAATGTTCGGGCGAGCCGAAAGAGCCGAAGGGGCGGTCTTTTGCCATATTGGTGCGGAAAACGAGGCGCAGCACACGGCGCACTTTGTCGTCAAGTTCTTCCGTGCCGACTTCTCCTTTTTTGATTAATTCATAATACGGATTTGCCAAATAATAAAGGTTGTACGGTTTCGGTGCGGTTTCCATCTCTTTGCGCCAAGTGCCAAATTCCATATCCAAACCGTTGTGAATAGCCTGTTTGGTGTCGTGCGTGCCGTCCCAGTCGGAAATCACCACGCCGTCAAACTGCCATTCTTTTTTCAGAATATCGTTCAGCAAGACTTTGTTGTGGCTCGCCTGTTCGCCCATATATTTGTTGTACGCCCCCATCACAGCCCACACGTCTCCTTCCTTTACCGCCGCTTTGAAGGCAGGCAGGTAAATCTCATTCAAAGCGCGGTCGTCAATATTCACATTAACTTTATAGCGGTCTGTTTCCTGATTGTTGAGCGCAAAATGCTTGACGCAGGCAGCCACACCGTTTTCCTGCACGCCTTTTATATACGGAACGACCATTTTAGAGGCAAGGCAGGGGTCTTCGCCCATATACTCGAAGTTGCGACCGTTGAGCGGCGTGCGGTAGATATTCACGCCGGGTCCCAATAAAATATTTTTGTTGCGGTAACGCGCCTCTTCGCCAATGCTTTTGCCGTAGAGAGCCGCCATATCGGTGTTCCACGTAGCGGCGAGGCAAGTCAGTGCGGGAAAAGCAATGCACGAGTCGTTTGTCCAGCCGGCGATGTTCCACTCGTCCCAAAACACTTCGGCTCTGATGCCGTGCGGACCATCGGTCGCCCAGTTTTCGGGGATACCCAAGCGCGGCACGCCTGCCGAAGAGAACTTCGATTGTGCGTGAATAACGGCGATTTTTTCTTCCAAGGTCATACGTTTCAACGCATCTTCCACGCGTTCTTCAATGGGTTTATCCACATTAAGATAAACAGGTTTTTCTTGCGCAGAGGCAAAAAAGATGCCGATAAATACGGCAACAGCAGTTAGTTTTATTTTCATAGGAATGGCTTTATTTTCTTGAAGATACAAATCGGCGTGAGGAAGATAATTTTCAAATCCACACAGGTGGAACGGTGGCGGATATACTGTAAATCGGCGGCGATGCGGTTTTCCATATAGCAAAGTTCTTTTAGTTCGCCGCGACAGCCGAGCACTTGTGCGTAGCCGGTCAATCCGGGTTTTACTGCGTGGCGCAGTTCGTAGTCTGTAACGAGCGGAGCATATTGCAGCGTGTGCCTGAGCATATGCGGGCGTGGTCCCACAAGCGACATATCGCCTCTCAAAACATTGAAAAATTGCGGTATTTCGTCTAAACTGTATTTGCGCAGAAACGAGCCGAAACGCGACACACGCTCATTGTCCGTTCTGGCATACACGCTGCTCGTTTTCATTGAGCGGAATTTGTAGCAATTAAACGTTTTACCGTGAAAGCCGGTACGTTTTTGGCAGAAAAAGATAGGATAACGATGTGATGACGATAATAAATTGACAAAACAAACCACTAAAAACAGCGGCGGAAAGAGCAAAACGAGCAAAACTGCCGAAATAAAAATATCAATCGCTCTTTTCACAAACGAGTAAAAAGCGTTGTTTTTCAGAGGGAAATATTGAGAATAAACTTCTTGTTTTTTTATCATAGTTGCATTAGAAAATAGGTGCTGCAAAGTAAGTTAAATTTTTTGGAATGCGCTACATTTTTGTATTAAAAATTACACTGTAACGAAATTCCAAACTGTCGCGGTTTGCCTTGCTGCACAAAAGAACGATTTAAACTTGTGAAATAGAATGTGTTGTATTCCTCGTTCAGCGCATTTTTTATCCAGCCCGACAGAGTAAAATGTTTTATTCCGAAAGAAATCTTGCCGTTCAGCGTGCCGTAAAAATCCTGCGAAACATTGTTTTCTTCCGTAAAAAACATTTTCCCGAGCGCGTTATATTGCGCCGCAAAAACAATGTTGTTCAAATATTTCCTGCCTACGTTTAATGTATAATCTGCCGCAACAGACAGCGTATTTTCCGGCACGAGCGGCAGGCGGTTGCCCGAATAATCATTTTGTCCGTTGTTGTATTTTTTGAATGCAGCATACGTGTATCCGTAATTAATGTTTGCCGAAAAATTGCCGAACTTACCGCGCAAACTTGCCTCTGCACCTGCGCTTTCGGATTTTCCCGCGTTTTCCATTCGGCGGCTACCGGTATTGGTGGAGGCAAAAGTTACGATTTGCTGGTTGCGGTAATCAATGTAAAATACTGCTATATCGGCAAAAAGTTTGTTTTCTATGAGTTCCGAGTGCGTACCGATTTCGTAGTTAATGGTACTTTCGGGCTTGTAGGGAATCATATTTTTTGCATCAAGATTTGTGCTGTTACCCGGTTTAATATTATTTTGCAAAATATCCGAGAAGAATTGAAAATTGAATCCGCCTGTTTTGTAGCCTTTGCTCACAGAGGCATATATATTATATTGTTGGTTAAAATCATATTTCAGGGCAATTTTGGGCAAAAACTGCCAAAATTCCTGCGATAAATTTCCCTGCAAAGTGTCGCTTGTGGGAATAGCCATAGCACCCATATCAATTATCATATTTGCCGAAGTGAAATAATCCATTTTTGTCTTTTCGTATTCCAAACGAAGTCCGGCGGTAAGTGTCAGTTTCTCAAAAAAAGTATATGAAGATTGATGATAACCTGCTAATCCGTAAGTGGGAATTTTGAAGATGCCAGGGAATGTAGTTTCGCGACTGATAAAAGGCAAAGCAGCAGGCAACCCCAAATGATGCAGTGCATCTCGGCGAAAAGTCATCGGCGCATCAACATCTATTTTTTTGTAGAAACCAAACAAACCCGCTACCCACTGATAGGCATTTTCTTGGTCGTTGGAACGAAAAATAAATTCTTGCACAATAGAGCGTTGCTTTTGCTTTTGCGTAAGCGTAAAAATGCTGTCAGCCGTGCAGTCGTTGTCGAATTTCATTTGGTCGTTGAGGTATTGAAATCCTGTCGCCGAAGAAAAATGAAAATTTCTTACGTTTTTCTTTAATGTCAATCCTGCCGACCACATATCGCGTTGATACGAATTTTCTTCATTGTAATTTATCTCGCCTGTTTTTTTAGTGATAGTATCGTAAGCCGCGTAAGGATAAGCAATTTGATTGGTTTTGTCGCCGAGCAAAGTTAATTCGGTTTTCCAACCCTGCGGCAGTTTCCACTCCAACTTCCCGCGCCCGCCGAAGGACTGTGAACGATTGCTTTTGCCATTGAATTGATTAACGAAAAAACCGTCATCGGCATTGTAGTAACCGGACAGAGAAATACCCAATTTCTCGGTTATTTTTCGATAATGCGAAACTTTATAATTCTGATAGTTTGCATTGCCGAGCGAGGCAGAAATATTTGTTTTTGCATACGGATAAACACCGACATCTAACACCGAAAGCGTTTGTATATTAATTAACCCGCCGATGCTGTTTCTGCCATACAAAACGCCCTGCGGACCGCGCAACAAATCAATCCGTTGAATATCGTAAAAATCGAAATCAAACGCGCTCTTATCCAAGTAGGGAATGCCATCAACATACAAACCGACAGACGGCTCATTCATACGCGAGCCGATGCCGCGCACATAAATGCTCGATGTGATTTTCGAGCCATAGTCGGGCATAAAAAAGTTAGGCGCGATGGTTGATAAATCGTGTAGATTTTCGATGCGCTTATTATCCATTTCTTCCGATGAAATGGAAGAAAATGAAAGCGGTTGCTCTTTGAAAAGTCGATTTTCACGGACATTGGTTACCGTAATTTCAGGCAAAGCCACAACATCTGCATTTTGCGAAAATGCAGAAAAACAAAAAAAGAAAAGAAATAAATATGTGTAAATCCGTTTCATTTGTGTTATCCTGTGCTATTTAAAAAATCGACTGCAAAAGTACAAAAAACAAAACACAAACTTTGTTGATAATCACAAAGAAATCATAAACTATTGTTTTTTAGTGCAATTCTTTATTTAGTTTAAAATATTTGCCGTAAATTTGCAGCACCTAAAAATTTGCTATGAAAAAAACATTTTATACTTTCATTTTGTTGTTTGTTTCAATCCAATTGTTGCAGGCACAATCAGTATCATTCCCCGATGATGCCCGCACACGCGGATACTACGACCGCCCCTACAAACGCTACGAAGCCGAGCAATACAAATGCCAAACCAACGGTATCATTTTGCCCGCCACTTTCGACCAACGCGAAATCCAAAGCGAAGCCTCCAATCAAATTGCCGTACAATTAACCAATGCCGGAGATTCTGTTGCTTGGACTAATGACGAGGCAGCAGACGGCTTAACCATTCGTTTTTCTCTTCCGGATAACGCCGCGGGAACAGGCACAACAGGCACAATTGCGTTGTATGTTGATGATGTTTTTGTGCAGAATATTGAATTAAATTCTTATTGGGCTTGGCAATATTTTACCAATAATATGAGCAGCGCATACGCCGACAATACGCCTGCTGCCAATAAATTTGCGCGTATGCGTTTTGACGAAACCCGCGTAAAACTTGCCGGAAAAATCCCTGCCAATGCCACTTTTAAACTTGTAAAAGAAAATGACGAATCTGTTTATACCATCGACTTTGTAGAGTTAGAGCCGATACCCGATAAAGTTGAAAAACCTGACGGCGCGGTAGAATATAACCCCGCAACAGACGGTGATTTGGCAGATTTTGTTGCTGCGCACGGCGGACAGACAATTTATGTTCCCGAAGGAAGAATTGAAACATCAAAACAAATCAAAATCAATGCCGACAACACCAAACTGATTGGTGCAGGAATGTGGTACACCGAAATCTATTTCGCCGCAACGCCCACCGTAAAAGGTAACAGAGGCATCAGTACCGATAACAGCAATGTAACGGTTGACGGTTTTTACCTTACCTCTTTCGGCGAAAGGCGTTACAGCAATTATACATCTGCCGGAAACGGCGCGGGAAAAGCCATTATGGGAACTTTCGGCAACGGCTCGACCGTTAAAAACGTGTGGGCGGTACACTTCGAGTGCGGTGCGTGGCTTGCGGGCGGCGGCAGTAACATAACGGAAAACTTGACCATACAAAACTGCCGTTTTCGTAATAATTATGCAGACGGCACAAACCTTGCACGCGGCGCAAAAAACTGTACGGTAGAACACATTTCGTATCGCAATAATGGCGATGACGATATGGCATCGTGGTCGCAAGACAACAGAGCAACCGAAAACATTACTTTTCAATATAACACTTCCGAAAACTGCTGGCGTGCCGCCGGTATCGGTTTCTTCGGCGGAAAACAGAACAAAGCCCTCAACTGTGTGGTGATAGACCCTGTGGAAAGCGGCGTGCGTGCAAACAACGACTTTGGCGGCGCGGCGTTCAGCACTGACGGCTTTTTTGAAATCAGCAATGTTTCCATTTACCGAGCCGGACAAAAATCCAATGACGGCAAAGGCGGCATTGCGGGCGACCTCTGGGGCTGGCGATGCGGTGCGCTCTACATCAACAGTGGAAACTCGAATTACGATGTAACCAATTTTAAATTTTCAAACATCGACATCTACGAGTCAAAAGGCGATGCTATTATGCTGCGTAGCACCGGCAGTTCAAAATCAATAAAAAACCTAAGCCTCGAAGGCATCAATATCAATGGAGTAAATATTTCCGGTGCAGGCAACAACTTTACTTATTTCGGCTTATATTTTGAAAATGGAAAAGGAACGGACAATACTTATTGCATACATTATTATAATGTACCCGAAAATTTAAAAACTTATCAGATACCTGCCTCTGGTTTTACCGAAACCTTTGAATGTGAAGAAAGTCCCGAAGTAGTGGCAACGGCGTTGTATATTTTTCCGGCAAGCAAAACCATAAAAGTGGGCGAAACATTGGATTTAGCCGCCTTAACTACTGTTTTGCCTGTTGCAGTAACAGATAAATCGCTGACTTTTGATGTGGTTGAAACAATGGCTGCAAACAACATCTCGCTTGATGCTGACGGCAAAGTAACAGGCTTGTCGGAAAGCGAAGCAGCAGCCGTAGTAAAGATTTCTTCTGCCTCAAACGAAGATGTTTATGCCGAAATAACCATTACCGTACAAGGCTATGCCGTTACGGGCGTTTCTTTACCTGCGACACTAACATTAAATCTTGGCGAAACCTACCAACTTACACCGATATTTACGCCCGAAAATGCCGACAATAAAAACGTAACATGGAGTGGCGGCAATGCAATCGCCTCTGTTTCCACAACAGGATTGGTAACAGCCCTTAAAGTAAGCAGTCCGGGAGTAGCAAACATCAAAGTAACCACCCAAGACGGCAACTATACAGCCACCTGCACGGTAACCGTAATAGCCCCAACGCCGGTAATTTCACCGAACGAAGAAAACGAACTGCAAATCATTGCTTTTGGCAACACCATACAAATCAGCAATTTTTCGGAAGGCGAAAACATTTCTGTTTATAACCTGCTCGGCACAAAAGTATATAGTGTGCAGTTAAACGACAGCGGCACCCGAAACATACGCGGACTGCGCGATGGCATTTATACCGTAGTTGCAGAAAAGGCGCGAGTGGTGAAAAAGGTGATGATAACAAAATAAAAACCTAAAAAAATATCTTATGAAAAAAACAAAACTCTGCATTGCAGCCATTGCAATGTTATTTACAAGTTCAGTCTTCGCGCAGAGCACACAGCGCGGATATTATGATGCGCCTTATACCAGATATGAGGCAGATGTGGCAACAGGCACAGGTACGGTTGTCAATAACACCAACCAAAACAACATCGCTTTTGAGGCATCGGAACGCAAAGTGGTAAAACTCACAAACGGACAATCACGTACATTTACTACTACTGCTGCCTTTCGCGGAGTAGTAGTAAGAGCCTCCGGCGCAACAGGCGAAACGACCACAAGCGGCACAAACGTTTCGGTAGATGTAACTGCTGGTGGCACGACCAAAACACTGACTTTCGATGCAAGTTACGGTTGGAAAAATTTAGCAGACGGCAGCAACTCAAATTATAATGGTGTATCCAACAGCAATCGGCGTATGCGCTATGACGAACAACGCTGTTTGTTCGATAACACCATTGCCTCAGGTCAAACAATCACCGTTACAAGCAAAAGCGATAATGTTTATCTTGACTTCATTGAGGCAGAAGATGTACCTGCCGCAATCGCTTGTCCTACGGGATATACGCAATATCCGGGTAGCGGCGATTTGAAATCTTTTATTGAGAATACGCCTAATCCCTATATCCCTGCCGGAAATTACACGATAAGCAATTATGTTGATGCAGGTACAGGCAGCAAAATTATCAGAGGTGCGGGGAAATGGTACACAAATATCACTTTTTCGGGCAATCAGGCAGGATTTGTTGGACACAGTAAAAATTGCGGTATCAGAGATATGTATTTGAACTGTACCAATAAATCGCGCAGTAACAGCAACAAAGGTATTCGCGGCGTTTGGGGTACGGTTACAGATATGTGGGTAGAACATTTTGAATGCGGTGCGTGGATTGGAAATTATGACGGCAATTACGGCAATGCGCAAAATGCAGATGGAATGCAAGTTACCAACTGCCGTTTCCGCAGCAATTATGCCGATGGTATTAACTTCTGTCGAGGCACAATAAACAGCAAAGCAAGCCATTGTAACTTCCGCAGCAATGGCGATGATGATATGGCGGTTTGGCCCGCTGATGGTATGAATTGTACTAACAATACTTTTGAATACAACACGGCAGAACATTGCTGGTTTGCGTCCTCGTGTGCTTGTTATGGCGGGCAGGGCAACAAATGGCAATATATTATAGTAAGAGATAATTGGGACGTAGGTCTTCGTTCAAATACCGAGTTTGCCGGTAGCGGCTTTACCGGTACAAATAATATGTCGAATATTGATGTCATTCGTTGCGGTACAACCAGCGGCGCATATAATGCGCCGTTAGCAGCCATTGATATACAAGGAGGTTCTACCATAAGAATAGAGTGTATTGATGTTAAAGACCCGCTTGGCGATGCTATAAGTAGGGGGGCAAGTAATGCTACTGCTTGTGGAGTTAGCGAAAATGGCGGATTAATACCGGTTGGAGCTTGGATGAATACAGATACAAATTGCTCGTGTAGCACTGTTACCATTTCAGGCGTAACCGTCAATAGCTGCCCCACAAGTTTGCAACAGGGCGGTGCAACCCAAACGCTTACGGCAACCGTAGCAGGCTCGGGCGGCACTATCCCGCAAACCGTAACTTGGAGTTCAAGCAACACGGCAAGAGCAAGCGTTGATGCCACAGGTAAAATAACCACCGGCAGCGAAACAGGCTCGGTTATTATTACCGCTACTTCTACCGCTGACAACAGCAAAAAAGGCACTTGTACATTTAATGTAACCGCTATTCCGGTAACAGGTGTAACGCTTGTGAACAGCAAAACGGCAATGTCAGTTGGCGATGAATATACTTTTACCGCCAGCGTACAGCCAAGTACCGTTAATCAGGCAGTAACTTGGAACAGCAGCGACCCAACCGTAGCCAGCATAGGTACAGACGGCAAAGTTACCGCTCTCAAAGCAGGTACAACTGTTATTAAAGCAACATCGGTACAAGACGGCACAACATCGGTACAAATAACTTTGACTGTTTCAAACGTTTCCGTCAGCAGCGTAAGCATTTCCGATGCTACCGTAGCCGTTAATTCTAATGTTACGCTCACACCGACTATTAACCCGAGCAATGCAACGAATAAAGCCGTAACATTCTCTATCGTTAGCGGTGGCACTTATGTTCAGTTGGTCAATGCCGCTACCGGAGAATTTAAGGGTTTGGCGGCAGGACAGGCTACCGTGCAGGTAAAAACAACCGATGGCGATAAAACGGCTACGGCAAAAATTACCGTAACCAACTGTACCGCAACAGGCGCAGCCGACCTTACTGTGGAAAGCATCTCTTGGACACCCGCCAACCCTGCACCCGGCGCACAGGTAATATTTACCGCTACGGTTAAAAACAGCGGCGGAACTGCACTTCCGACAGGAACAAAATTTGGTGTTCTTTTCCGTATAGACGGCGCAACAACTTATGTTGCAAACAGTAATACATACGTTTGGGCAGATGAATTGAAAAATGGTGCAGGATTGCCGACAGCATTAGCCCCTTGTGCTACCATAACATTTACCGCCAATAACGGCGACTCCGGCGTAGCCTATTGGACTGCACCCGGCACCGCCGGCAACCACACGGTTGAAGCGTGGGTAGATGACAACAACGGAGTTGCCGAAAAAAGCGATACTAATAATACTTTGACTGCAACAGTAACGCTTGCGGCAAGCACCGTTACAGGTGTAAACATTACCAACTGCCCAAGCGGAAACATTGCCGTAGGCACACCGATAACACTCGGTACTACCGTAACCGGCACAGGCTCTTTTGCAAACACTGTTACTTGGAGTAGCAGTAATCCGAGTATCTCGGTAAATAATGGCGTAGTTACCGCTACCGCAGCAGGTACGGCTACCATTACGGCAACATCTACACAAGATACTTCCAAAAAAGGTACTTGCAGTGTAACATTCGTAGCGGCTAATGTAGCAGTAACAGGCGTAACCATCAGTCCGAAAACGCAAACCGTTACGGCAGGCGACCAAATTGTATTTTCGGCAATCATAGCCCCGAATAATGCTACCAACCAAAATGTAACATACAGCATTCAGAGCGGCGGTGCTTATGGCTCGCTTGTCGAAAATGTACTGACAACCTCAGCCGCAGGCGAAATTGTAGTTCGAGTAACTACTGCTGACGGCGGCAAATACGATGAGGCTACTATAACAATAGATGAAACTACGCCGCCCGTACAAGAATGCGACCCGATTAGAATAGTGCGCATAGAAAGACAAAACGGCGATGGAAATTCAACCGTTAAAGGCACAGCCTACGCGCAAGACAACAGCGGTACGGTAGCAATTTCTACTGCAACCGACAATACTACTGCTTGGTACGAAATACCGGCAGGCGATGGAACATATTATTATAAAAATGTATCAACAGACAGATATTTATATCGTGTTCGTACGGATAATCCAACAGGTTGGAATGGCGAACTTGCACAAACTGCTGCTGCAAATGCAGGAACAGATTTCTATAAATGGAAATATGTTACTTGTGCAACTTGGGGCGACAGATATTATCTCGGAAATGTTGCAGGTGCTAACTTTGCCAATGTAACAGCCGGAAATGTATATATGCTTAACACAATGCCGGACTTTGAAACAGGAGGATTTTATGGTTTGACGCATCAAGCAAATTGGGCAGTAGGCACAAACGGAAATGAAACGCACGGCTCTTTGTCCATTAAATTTGCCGTTGTAAACGCAAGTGCAGAAAACCCCGATTGCAACACTGTAATTACCGGCAACACTTCGATTGATAAATCCGACAAAACCATTACCGCTTATAACAACATCGTTGAAATCAAAGGTATAGAAAAAGGTGAAGTGATTACAGTGTATAATCTCTTGGGCATAAAAGTGTTCAGCGCACGCGCCACCACCGACCCCGAACTGATTACCACTTTGCAACAGGGCATTTATACCGTAGTGATTGAAGGCACAAACGTAGTACAAAAAGTACTTATTGTAAGATAAGAATTGAAAATTGCCCATTTTCAACTAAAAAAAAAAAATGTTTTCATAATTGTTTATTGGTGGGAAAAGCCGGCTTGTGAAAGTCGGCTTTTTCTTTTTTTGCAAAATGATTATAATTTCTTTGATTTTGTCGAAAAGAAACACCAAAATAAAAAAAATATTGTACTTTTGCACTCTGAAAAAAATCAATCAAAAATATATGGAAGACAGAACTGCCGCTTGGCGCGAAGAACTGCGCAAAGCAATGAAACCGAAAGAACGCACGGATATTCCCCGCGCGAAAATGAATGAGTTAGACGCGAAATACCGCGCTCGCTGCTACGAAGAAGTCAATCAGGGATTGACGGAAGAGCAAGCCCTGCAAGAGGCGAAACGCTGCCTTGACTGTGGCAACCCTACTTGTATAGAGGGTTGTCCGGTGAGCATCAAAATCCCCGATTTCATCAAAAACATTGAGCGCGGCGAGTTTCTCGAGGCTGCCAAAGTGCTGAAACTCACGAGCGCGTTGCCCGCAGTGTGTGGTCGCGTTTGCCCGCAAGAAAAACAGTGCGAGGAAAAGTGCATTCACCATAAAATGAAGAAAGAGCCGGTGGCTATCGGTTATTTGGAACGCTTTGCGGCGGATTATTCTATCCGTCATAGCGGGCTTGACCAAAACAAAGGGTTTCGTCAGAATGACGGGATAAAAAGCAACGGCATCAAAGTGGCTGCTATCGGCTCCGGTCCTGCGGGATTGGCATTTGCGGGCGATATGGCGAAATTGGGCTACGATGTAACTGTTTTCGAGGCGTTGCACGAAATCGGTGGGGTGCTGAAGTACGGTATTCCCGAGTTCCGTTTGCCCAACGAGATTGTTGATGTGGAAATCCGCAACCTCGAAAAGATGGGCGTGAAGTTTGAAACAAACTGCATTGTGGGCAAAACCATCTCGTTTGATGAACTGAAAGCGGAAGGTTTTGCAGGATTTTTCGTAGCGAGCGGCGCAGGACTGCCCCGATTTATGAATATCAAAGGCGAAAACCTTATCGGTGTGATGTCGGCTAACGAATATCTGACACGCATTAACCTGATGGGCGCGGTGCGAGATAAGGATTCCGACACGCCGGTGTTGCGCGGCAAAAACGTTGCCATCATCGGCGGCGGCAATACGGCTATGGACGGCGTGCGCACGGCTTTGCGTATGGGCGCGGAAAGGGCGATTATCGTCTATCGCCGTTCGGAAGAAGAAATGCCCGCCCGCGTGGAAGAAATCAAACACGCCAAAGAGGAAGGCGTGGAATTTATGAATTTGCACAACCCGATTGAGTACATCGGCGATGAAAAAGGTCGTGTGAAACAAATGATATTGCAAAAAATGGAACTCGGCGAGCCTGATGCCAGCGGTCGCCGCAGTCCGGTGGAAATACCGGGGGCTACGGAAACGATTGATGTTGATGTGGTTGTGGTAGCAGTCGGCGTATCGCCCAACCCGCTGATTTCGCAGTCGGTTAAAGGTTTGGAAACCTCCAAATGGGGGACTATCGTGGTAAATGACGATTTGCAAACGGCTATACCGACCATTTTTGCGGGCGGCGACATTGTGCGCGGAGGGGCTACGGTTATCCTCGCAATGGGCGATGGACGGAAGGCGGCGGCGGCGATGGACACAAAACTGAAAAAATAATCATATAACCGTCAGTTAAAACTGACGGCAATTGATATAGCGAAGTCGGTTTAAACCGACTTATTGTACCATTGCCGTCAGATTTATCTGACGGTTAAAAACGGATTTAAAAATAATCACAAAAACTCTTTACCGTTTTAAAATAATTCTATACTTTTGCAGCGTCTAAAAAACAGAACAAAACCAATGATAACGAGAAACGCCAATCACCACTTCAACACCCTGCGGCAAAACATAGCCGCAAAGGCTGTTTGCGTGCCGTTTGCGGCGTTTTCTTCCGAAAAAGGTCTTTACCCCCCCCCCCCCCCGATAAACACTGATACTCAGCGCATTATATTTATTTCTAACAGCATTGCATACACGCTTCGGCGTGCTGTGCGATGCTTTTTTTATACATTAACCTGTTTATAAATCTAAATCCTATGGAAACACAAACCATTCTTCATCGCATCAAAGCGAAACTCTATGAAAACCTGCTCACCGAAGACCCCAACGACTTTGTTGCCCGCGTCAGTTCGGAACGTTCGCTCAACGTGGCGCAGGTATGCACCTCAGCCGCCACGCGCGGTGGCGCAGACGTATCCGCACCGAGTATGCAGCACGCCGTAGACCTTTTCCTCACCGAAATGGCATACCTCCTCTGCGATGGATACAGCATCAACACCGGCTACTTCACCGCCTCCGTTCACATTCGCGGCGTGTTCAACAGCCCAAACGAACACTTTAACCCACAGAAACACAGCATCGCCTTTGAATTTCAGCAGGGCGCACAGTTGCGCCGCGAACTGCAAACGGTAGAAGTAGATATACTCGGCGTGGCAGACAGCAGCGCGGCAGTCTTGCAGGTAACAGACGTCAAAACCGGCTCGGTAAACGACCTGATTACCCCCAACCGCAACCTGAAAATAGCGGGGCATAAGATTAAAATTGCGGGCGACAATCCCGACAACGGCGTCTATCTCATCAACCAAATTTCGCAGGCACGGATAAAAATAGACCCAACGGATATTGTGGTCAATAACCCTTCGGAGTTAATAGTGGTGTTGCCCGACTTGCCCGTCAGCACCTTTAAGGTAGAGGTCGTTACGCAGTACGGCGTCAGTGTCCTGCTCAAAGAGCCGAGAACGGCGGTGTTCGACAAAATACTGACTGTAGCCTGACAGACAATACCGCTCGGCTAACGGCTTTTTAGACACCCGACTAAACTGTTTTTAGTCACTCGACTAAAAGCAGTTTAGACGGGCAGCTAAATAACAATTAATAAAATCCCCCCGCCTCACTTCTCCCTCTGACCTGCTCTCCAAAGGAGAGGGGGGGAGGGGGGAGGTGCAGGCAGAGGAACAAACAAACTAACTATTTTATATTTATTAATTTCAAAATTCTATTTTATGAAAAAGATTTTTTTTAGCATTGGATTGCTGCTCACAGTGAGTATGGCAACCGTAGTATTTAACGCTTGCGGCAAAGATGACCCCGCTGACCCCACTGACCCCGCAAACCCGGGTATAGGTGAAACAACTGAAACAACAGACCCTGGTGTAGAGATTAACGGTATAATATGGGCTACCCGCAACATAGACAAACCGGGTACCTTTGCAAGCAACACAGAAGGAACAGGTATGTATTACCAATGGAACAAAAAAATAGGCTGGTCTGCAACCGACCCATTGAAAAACTCCAACAATGAAACAACGTGGGACAATACTATGTCCGAAGGCACAGAATGGGCAGCCGAAAACGACCCAAGCCCTGCCGGTTGGCGCGTGCCTACTATTGCTGAACTTGCAACGTTGTTTGATGCCGACAAAGTAACAAACGAATTTATAGAGCAAAACAGCGTACGGGGTAGAAAATTCACAGATAAAGCATCAGGCAAATACATATTTCTGCCTTTGGCTGGGTCGCGTAGTAGTAGTCTTAATGGTGGGCTTGACGGTTATGGCAATCGGGGTTCTTATTGGAGTAGTACGGGGAACAGTGAAACTGTTGCAATGCGTATATTATTCATTGGTAATGGTACGCTTACAGGCAGCATTCCGGGACCTAATAGCCTCAAAAAGGACTATGGACTTTCCGTGCGTAGTGTAGCATACAATAGCAAGCCGGATATTGTTGCTGTAACAAACATTAGTTTGAATAAAATTACACTTTCGCTTGCTGTCGGCGAAGAATTTACGCTGACAGCAACCATAACTCCGAACTATGCTACAGACAAAACTGTAACTTGGACAAGCAGCGACAATGCCAAAGCCACTGTTGTCGGCGGAAAAGTAACAGCCAAGACAGCAGGCACGGTAACCATTACTGCCAAGGCAGGCGACAAGACGGCGACTTGTACTGTAACAGTAAAAGCCCCGCTTTCTTCTGGCGAGAGCGTAGTTATTAATGGTGTAAAATGGGCGACTCGCAATGTAGCATCTCCCGGTACTTTTGCCTCTAATCCTGAAAGTGCCGGTATGATTTATCAATGGAATAGAAAAAAAGGTTGGTCGGCTTCCGGTATCGTTGAAGGTTGGGATGGTACTGACGTAGAAGGTAATATGTGGGAAAATGCCAACGACCCCAGTCCGTCAGGTTACCGTATGCCGACTTTAGCGGAAATACAAAGTTTGGCAAATACAACTTATGTAACAAATGAATGGACAACCATAAATGGCGTAAACGGTAGATTATTTACGGATAAAACTTCCGGCAATTCTCTTTTCTTACCTGCAGTGGGTATGCGCAGTTTTCTTTCCGGCAGCCTCAGCAATACAAATTTTCTTGGTGTCTATTGGTGTAATGAGGAGTACGATGATTACAATGCGTATAACTTGAGTTTCACCCAAAGCGAAAAGGCATTCCGCACATACGATGGCAAAAGAATTGGCTATTCTGTACGTAGCGTAGCAAATGAATAAGTTTTGGTCTAATGGTAGGGGCGTTGGGGGGCACGCCCATATTTTTTTGGAAAAAAATAAATGTGGTTTGGGGGAACCGCCCCAAAAAATG
>JAISJU010000073.1 GCA_031261165.1 Prevotellaceae bacterium | reverse complement strand
TCAATGCTTGAATTGGCACTGTTATATTTAAATGTAACTTTGGATACCTGCCCCGTTTTTGCTGTAAAGTTGGCGTTGTAGGCAAAATTTTCGGGAAACAGATAGTTTTGTCCTTTTTTCAACTGAATATAACCGCTTGAGGCTTCTTGCAGGAAGAAATTCTTTTGCCCGACAACAGGATAACAGTATGCAATGTTTGTCAGCGGAATGTAATTAGGCGCGCCTCCCGTTTCAAAATTTGCCGATTTTACTTCCCTCGCCGGTTGTCCGTTGTAAATTACCGCATTCCAACTACCGTTGTTATATTCCTCGAAATTAACAGAAACATACACTTTCATCTGACTGTTGGGTGGCAATACCTCTTTTGATTCAAAGGTAGCGGCATCTCTTTTGTTGTTCCATTTGACAGTTCCTTCTATTTTATTGTTGTTATTATCCAAAATATAAAAATCTTCCAATTTAATGCGATATGATTTTGTATTCCCATTTTCATCTTCCATTGTAAAAGATTCGCGTTCTTTCATATTAAGGGTAACTTGCGGCGAAATGAATACGTCCACATTTTTATCTTTTTCCAACGGAGTAAGGTCGGAAATCATCGGCAAATCAAGCGGGCTTTGGTTGCCGTCTATCGAAACTAATTTACAATCATCGCCGAAACTGAATTTCATTTTCATATCCGCTTTTACAAGTCCGCCGAGTATGTTGAGTTGGAGTGCCATTTGTCCGCCAACCCATGTCGGATTTGGAAGTTTCGCTTGCAGCAAGGTAGCGGCGGCTCCTTTTATAATACTGATTTGCTTGTTTATAAAAAGCAGTTTTACTCTTACTCCCAACTCGCCTTGCATATAGGAATAACACTGTCCATTGGCATACCAACCGTTCAATCCGATGGGCGTATTGCTTCCTTCGCAGGCGTAATTGCTCATGTCGCTAAGCATAAGGTCGAATCCTACACCCATTGCAAAACGGGCATAAATGATTAAGAAATTCAAATCGCCTGTATCAAAGTTCATTCGCGCGCCAAAACCAACACCCGCTCCCAGTTCCATCTTTTCGGGATATTTCATATAATCGGTTTCTTCCGGCGTTATTTTGAGAATATCTAACACCTGTTTTGGAGGTGGCGGTGCTTTTTCTAATTTTTTTCCAAGCATAAAATAGGACTCTGTGTTAAGCGACATTGAGCCTAACCCTACTTTTATTCCGCAAGGGTTTGAAGGCGTTCCTACATGCACATACCATGTTTCGGGAGAGAAATACAATCTTGCCCATCCGGCTTCTCCACCGGGACCGCTTCCTTGTAATATTCCGCCTGCAACATTTATTCTAACCTTAAAGTTGGCATCAAATGTTTTGGTCGGGAAATCAAACTCCATTGTTAACAGGGCGTTGATAGCCGCTGTCATTTCCACATCTTCGGGCAACACTTTTTGAGCCACTTCCGAACTGTTCATATTTTTATCTAAGCCATCGGCGAGGCTTCCTCCTCCCGAAGTTTTCGCTTTGCTTTGCGCTTGCGAACGAAGTTCGCCAAGTTTTGCCATCTTATCGCCTCCCGGCAAGTTTGCCATAAACTCGGCTGTACCGTAAAAGCGAATACTCTTTATTCCGCCCGTAGAAAGAAAGTTCATTTCAAACACCGCTTGCCCATTTACTGCTGACTTGCCGCCAATGGCATAACAGATGCCTGCTTTCACTCCCAATGATATTTTGTCATCGGGAACGTATGCGTCAAGTCCGGACAATCCGGTTGGCAGCATGTGGTAGTACGCACCTCCAATAAAACCATTGATAGTTAAGAATGAAACCTGTATCCCCGGCGCAAATTCTACTTGACCTTCAACGTACCAATACCGAAATCCTTTGGTGCCGAAAAGAGCAGTTACTTTTACGCTTAATCCATCGGAAAGGGCATCAAATTTCGCTTCTATACTTCCTCCGAAATAATTTCCATACACAGGATTGTTTTTTTCCATACGAACCTCCCCTTTCAGACTGAACCCTGACAGTTCAATCTTGTCCAATTTCAGTGCTTTAACTGTTACGCCTTTGAATGTCCAATGACCGTGATGATATTCGCTGGCGATTTCTAAACTTGATGCCGCGGATATTTTTCCTTCCATTAGATTGACTTTCAAATCAAAACCCAATGTGGCAAGTCCGTCTATGGCACTGAAATTAATATCGCTGATGGTTATAGGGAAATTGCTCAACTTTATTTCTCCGCCATATCCGACCGATTCAACGGAAAGGGTTTCGGTAGAGAGAGCTAATTTTTTAAATGTGATTTGTTCCATTTTCAGGATTTCCGCGCTTAATTGCATCGAACCGTTCAGAACTAATTGAGGGTAGAACTTCTTATCAATAACTTCTATTTGCAAATAGGATGTTGGGTCAAGGTTAAACTTTGCCGCAGTAAACAGGTCAATTGTAAGAGTATCTCCCAATCCCACTTTAAACAAATATTTCTCATTCGAGATATATGCCTCATAAGTAAAAAGTTGAGATTTTTCGGATATGGCGACATTGATTTGTCCGCCAAAACCGAATCCGGTTATATTGTTAGCCATCAGACCTAAACGAAAATCGATAACGGAGAAAGCCCAGCCATTGGCATCGCCGCCTTCTAAAGGCAAAATATTGTAACCTGTGATGTTTCCGGTAATTCCATTTTCATCAATCAATAATTGCGTTGTTTCGATTTTTAGCCGTTGTTTTGTTTGCTTATTATTAAACTGTTCAGGAAAAGTTAATGAGAATTTATCCACATAAAGCCCACGCCACAGGTTTTTATCGGGCAAAGTGAAATATTTGTCGAAATATTCGGCAGGAGGATTGAATGATGGAGCATTTTGCATATCGCTCAAATCCAATATCGCATTTTGTAATTCAAATTGAAAACCTTCCATACCTTTAATCTCAAAGGCGGGAAATGTAGTTTGAATTATTAAATCATTCCAATCATTAATTACCGTGCGAAAAGAGGCTTTAACCTGTTTATCCTTGCCAGAAGTAATTGATTTAAAAGTATTTTCATTCAAGATAATATTTGCATCTACGGACATTTCTTTGAAATTTCCATTACAGTCAAGCGAGATGAATGTTGATGAATTGGCAACTCCCGTACTGTCGTTCATCGAACCCTTCAATACCAATGTTCCCATATTTCCCAAGGAAATAGGAACATCGCTCAACAAAGAAAGTTTGACATCACCGATTAAATCGCCGTCACTGGATATTTTTATATCGTTTGCCCCAAATATCAATGTTTTTGATTTTTGGGGAATTTCCATTTTAACAAACAGCGTCAACTCTCCGTATTGATTTCCAAACTTGATATTGCTTACTGCAATGGTAATCGGAATGTTTCCCACTATTTTTTTTATTCCAATAGGCAGATTTTGCGGGTTTTGCGCGCCTGCTCCGATTGATAAAAAATCTTCCACAAAACGGTTTTGATTTTCTATGGTTTCAAAGTCGGCGGAATAATCTTTGGTTTCCAAAGCAAATACTGGTTCCGAACAAAATACTATTACTGATATGATAAGTAATAATTTACTTTTTAAAAGAGATTTATGGAAAATGTTTTTCATAAATAATTGTTTTTTTAGATAATAGAAAATGTATAATTATCAGATAATTAGTGAAATGATTTCGATTGCCGGTTTTATGTGCATTTAAATTTTCTGACTGCAAAGGTATAGTATTTTTTTACACTATCAAAAAATAATGCAAAAAAATGCTATTAAGTAGAGTTTATATAGAATAGAATTCAATAAATTGCTTAATCTGTATAATGTATAGTAATTAAAATTAAAATTGGGTATGGGAAAATTCAAAATTTAGCGAAGATTTCGCAAGCCATTCACATAGCCGTTATAAACTCTATTTATTTTAAAATATTTTCCACATTTTCCCATCAAAATATTTTTTATTCCCAAAAAACCTTGTACATTTCAAGCCAAAAATCACGAAACAACTTATGACAATTTACAAAGAAATATCTCACAATGGCTGCAAACTTAACACCTTAAATTTGCAGGTGTCGGATTTTCTTTTAAACACCCGCCCGACACAAACAGTTCTTTTTAAATGGGTGCAAAGTAACAAAATATTTTTCATTTTACCATACGAAAAACGTAATACATTTTCAGGAACGTGTTACATTTCTTGCTGCGCAAAAGGCTTTTCGCCCGAAATCATACTTGCTGCCCGCTGCGCAAGCAACAAATCGACCGAAATATCACTTGCCACTCGTTGCGCAGGCAGCAAATCGAGCGAAATCTTACCTGCTGCCCGATGCGCAAGCAACAAATCGACCGAAATATCACCTGCTACCCGCCGCGCAAAGGCAAAATCGACCGAAAAGCCGCTTGCGCTTCAGGTAACAAACAATAATCACCTTTTAAAATCTTATATACTATGGAAAAAACAATGATTAGGTTTCATTACGAACACCTGCGCAACGAAACGCACGCGGAGTATCACGCCGAATTTACCGCCACAGTAGAACGCTACGGCATTATCAACCTGCCCATAGGCACTTTGTACAGCGGCTACAAAGCGAAGTACGCCGTTGAGATAAGCCTGCTCGACCAGATGCAAAAAAGCATCTACACCGACCAAATCACGGCGCAAGACGAGAAACGCGACAATGTCTTCCGCGCCTTCCATCTCTTTGTGCAGGCATACGCCCTGCATTTCGAGCAAAGCAAGCGCGAATACGGCGAACGCCTCGCACTCGTGCTGAAAAACTACGGCAACATCGCCAAAAAGACCCTCGATGCCGAAACGGCAGCCATTGACGACCTCCTGCGCGAACTCGCCAAACCGCCTTTCTCCGACTGCATCGCCAACCTCAAACTCGAAGAATGGATAACCCAACTCGGCTACGAGAACGAACAGTTTAAAAACCTGATGGCTAACCGCTACGAAGAAAGCGGCAACCGCCCGAACGAGAATATGCGCAGCGCACGCGCCGAAACAGACACCGCCTTCCGCGCACTGCTCAATGCTTTAGACGTGTTTATCAACATAGAGCAGGGCAACGCCTATCAAGTGATAGCCGACAACGTCAATCCCATCGCCGAGCGGTACAAAAACATCTTGGCACAGGAGGCGGGAATGAGGAAAAAAGAAACAAACTAACTATTTTATATTTATTAATTTCAAAATTCTATTTTATGAAAAAGATTTTTTTAAGCATTGGATTGCTGCTCACAGTGAGTATGGCAACCGTAGTATTTAACTCTTGCGGCGATGACAAAGATGAGCCGAAAAAGGAAGTTCCGACTGACCCCGATGATGGAACAAATCCGGCTATTGTAGTAAGCAGTATTTCGTTGGACAAAACCTCACTCACACTCAGCGCAGGCGAGGACTACACTTTGAAAGCCACTGTTTTGCCCGCTAATGCTACCAATAAAACGATAGATTGGGAAAGTAGCGACAACAGCAAAGCCACTGTAACTAAAGGCAAAGTAACCGCCGTAGCCGTAGGTACTGCGACAATTACCGCCAAAGCGGGCGATAAAACGGCGACTTGTTTAGTTACTGTAACTGCCGCCGCTGAAATATCCATTCCTACAATAACAACTTCCATAGCAAAACAAATTACGGAGAACAGTGCAGTTTTAGGAGGTGAAATAACTAACAATGGCGGCAGTAGCATAACAAGTCGAGGTGTATGTTATAGTGAAACAGACCCCAATCCGACAATATCAGGCAGTAAAGCACAAATATCTACAACCAACAATACTTTTTCTTTTACTCTTAACGGATTAACTGAAACTACAACCTACTATGTGCGGGCTTATGCTACTAATTCAAAAGGAACAGGATACGGAGAAGTTATTTCATTTACTACTACCGAACCGGTGCCGGTTACGGGTATCGTTATTGGCGGTATAACTTGGGCACCCAAAAATATTGCATCGCCGGGTGTTTTTGCTACAACTGAAGGCAGTGGTGGATTGCTTTATCAATGGAACAGAAAAACAGGTTGGAATACAACGGAATATGTAATAGGTCCTACGCTTGAAGACATTCATCGTGAATGGAATACTACACCAAGCACTTCAAGCACTTGGTCTTCTGCCAATAACCCTTGTCCTGCCGGTTGGAGAGTTCCTACAGCACAAGAACTGGAAACTCTTAAAGACCATTACAAGGAATATGTATATCAAAATGGCACAATGGGTCATACTTTCGGCGAAGGCGATGCTGAACTTTTTCTGCCTGTACCGGGCTGGCGTTTCCATACTAATCAGGGAATGCTTATAGGAGGGGCAATTCAAAATGGTACTCAAAGTATCTATTGGAGTAGTACGGAAAGTACAGATTATATATATGCGTATGGTTTGGATTTAAGTAAAGATGGTATTCTTGTGCGTGGAGACATTAATAAGGCTACCGGTGCATCTGTTCGTTGTGTTTCAAAATAGATAATCCGTGTCAGCAGAAGAATTGGGATTATTAGTGTAGTAGGGGCGGAAAATTTTCCGCCCTTTCTTCATTGTCTGAATCAGGATTTACAGGATTAGAAGATTTACAGGATAAAACCGTAGGGATTTGAAATACACCATAAGGTTTTATCCTGAAAATCCTAAAATCCTGCAAATCCTGATTCAGACAATAAGGAAGGGCGGAAAATTTTCCGCCCCTACCAATTACCATAAAGGAAGGGCATTGCACCAAAGGGGTTTATTGTAACCAAAGCGTAACAATTTAGTTATTTAATCGTAATGAAATCTTCCGACTTTTGCGCCAAAATAAGCACGGAATGAACAGACGAATAAAACAAAGGATATTTTTCACGCTTTTCCGCATACTTGGCGCGTTGATACTCGGCATTTTGCTGTGGATACTCGGCTTTATCATTTATCACGGCGCGGGCGTTATCTCGTGGGAGTTCCTCACCGCTGCGCCGGAAGAGGGTATGAGTGCCGGAGGGATTTTTCCCGCCATTGTGGGTACGCTGTGTCTTGTGGTGGGGAGTATGGCGTTTGCTACGCCTTTCGGCATTATGTCCGCCATTTATATGAACGAATACGCGGGCAACGGCTGGATTGTGAAGTTTATCCGCGTGATGACCAACAATTTGAGCGGCATTCCGTCTATCGTTTTCGGGCTGTTCGGTATGTCGCTGTTTGTGAATACGCTGCACTTTGGCGACAGCATTATTGCGGGGTCGCTAACCTTGGGACTGCTGATTTTGCCGTTGATTATCCGCACCACGGAGGAGGCTCTGAAAGCGATACCGGACTCGTACCGCACAGGCAGTTACGCACTGGGGGCGAGCAAGTTGCAAACCATCAGGCGGGTGGTGCTGCCGATGGCGTTTCCGAATATCATCACGGGTTTAATCCTGTCCATCGGGCGCGTGTCCGGCGAAACGGCACCGATACTTTTTACCGTAGCCGCCTACTTTTTACCCAAACTGCCGAGCGGTATTTTCGACCAGGTAATGGCGTTGCCCTACCATCTTTACGTTATCGCCACGAGCGGCACAGATGTTGAGGCTTCGCGCCCGATAGCCTACGGAACGGCGTTGGTGCTGATTGCAATTGTGCTGATTATGAATCTGCTGGCAACGGCTTTGAGAAGATATTTCGGCGGAAAAGTAAAAACTAACTGAGATATGCGATATGCGATTTGCGACTGTCGCAAATCACATATTAATCACATATTAATCGCATATCGCAAATCACATATCGCATATCACATATCGCAAATCGCATATCGCAAATCAAAAGAATATTATGAAGATACAAGCAAAAAACATTGATTTCTATTACGGTGATTTCCACGCATTGAAAGGCATTGATATGGAAATTGCACAGAATACGGTTACGGCGTTTATCGGTCCTTCGGGCTGCGGGAAATCGACTTTCCTGCGGCTGTTTAACCGTATGAACGACCTGATTGCCGACACGCATCTGACGGGCGAATGCCTGATTGACGGGAAGAATATTTACCAAAAATCGGTTGATGTGGATACGCTGCGCAAGGAGGTGGGTATGGTGTTTCAAAAGCCTAATCCGTTTCCGAAAACGATTTTTGAGAATGTGGCTTACGGCTTGCGCGTGAATGATATGGGCAACCGCACGTTTATTGAGCAGCGGGTAGAGGAGTCGTTGAAAGCGGCTGCGCTATGGGACGAGGTGAAGGATAAACTGAAAAAATCGGCTTTTGAACTGTCGGGCGGACAGCAGCAACGGCTGTGCATCGCGCGGGCGTTGGCGGTGTCGCCGTCTATCCTGCTGATGGACGAGCCGGCATCGGCACTCGACCCGATTTCAACCTCGAAAATAGAAGAACTGATTTATGTTTTGAAGGAAAAATACACTATTGTCATCGTAACGCACAATATGCAGCAAGCCGCCCGCGTGAGCGACAAAACAGGCTTTTTTATGCTCGGCGAACTGGTGGAGTTTGATGATACGAAAAAGATTTTCCTTAATCCCGAAAAGGAACAGACGCAGAATTATATTACGGGACGGTTTGGGTAATTGGGGGGAACGCGGATAACGCAGATAACGCGGATTTTCGCAGAGTTTTATTTTATTTATTCATCTGCGGAAATCCGCGTTATCTGCGTTATCCGCGTTCTAAACACACACAAAAAATGAAACATACAGAAAAAGAATTACAAGCCTTGAAAGAAGAAGTTTCGCAGATGTGGAAACTCGTTTTGTCGCAATTGGAAAAGGCGAAACAGGCGTTTTTGAACAACGATGCGGAACTTGCCCGCGAGGTGGCTGCCCGCGAAAAGCACGTGAATGCTTTTGAGTTGAAAATAGACAGCGACAGCGAAAACTACATCGCGCTGTTCAGCCCTGTGGCGGTGGATTTGCGGCTGGTGCTGTCGCTCATCAAAATCAACATCACGCTGGAACGTATCGGCGACTTTTGCGAAAGCATCGCCCGCTACGTCATTGAGCAGGATACGCCCATAGACGCGCAGTTAATCGAAGACCTGCAAATAGAAAAGATATTCGACACGCTGGCGGCGATGCTCTCGGACTGTTTTGTAGCGTTGGAGAGCGAGAACACGCGCCTGTCCGGCAAAATTATGCAGCGCGACAACGACATCGACATCATTTACCTCAATGCGCTTGACGTGATGACGGCGTATTTGGAGAAAAATCCTGCCAAAATTAAAGTGGGATTGAAAACCATTCTGCTTATCCGCAAACTCGAACGCATCGGCGACCATTGCAACAATATCGTGGAAGAAATTGTGTTTTATGTTGATGCAAAAGTGCTGAAACATACGGGGCAATAATGTTGTCTGAATCAGGATTAACAGAATTTGCAGGATTTACAGGATAATAACAATCCTGTAAATCCTGCAAATTCTGTAAATCCTGATTCGGACAATTTCCTATTCTTTCACTATCTTCTTCCACTTATCATTCACCTGCAAGAGGTACAGCCCCGAGGCGTAAGCGGACAAATCGACTTGCGAGCCGCGAGCGGTCGTTAGCAGTATGCCCTGCAAATCATACACGCGGATTTCGGCTTGCGTGTTCAGATACACAATGCCGTTGGTCGGGTTGGGATACGCCGTGATTTCTTCGGCAGCATTCGCCTCTGCAACTGTAACAATGTCGCTGGTGCGGGTGAATTGATACCAATCCACGTTGATGTTCCCGCCGATGGTCATAGTCATTACGTGCTTGCCTGCGCTGAGTTCCACGCCGTGCAAAACTACGGTAGTATAAGTACCCCAACTTGCCGTTGTTGTGCTTAATGACGGATATTCATACACGTCATCGAAAGAGAGGCTGAGTGAGCCGCTTGCACCGTTGCCGCTTGCTACGCGGATTGTTATATCATAAGTGCCTGCCTGCGTTACGTTGAGCGTGTATTTTGCCCATTCGCCGCCGTCTGTCCAGCAAATATTGTATCCGCCCGCGCCGTTTGTTTCCAAATCAACCACATTGCCCGTAGCCGGATTATCACTGCGGTAAGCATTCTGATTGCCGGTCTGTGCGCCGTTACTGTCGAAATAAGCCACGCCCTGTCCGCCAAAGTCATAATCTTCCGCCTCTATTTTACCCGGCACATTATTCGTTTTATACGGCGTGCCGCTGTAAGGCTGCGCTTTGCGGAACTCAAACCTGTCGAGATTGAAACCGCCCTCTTCCACACGTATTTCAAAGAGGTTTTCACCAAGTATGAGCGGCACGTTGGCAACGGTTATTTTTTGGAACGTTCCCCAACCGCCGGTGTTCGGCGTGCTTACCGTTCCCGTTTTATTCACGCCATTGACGTTGAGATGAAATCTACCGTTTGCATTATCGGAGGCAACATACACATCTACATCATAAAGTCCTGCTTTGGCTACATTTATTGTATAGCGCAGGAACTCCTTCTTGGCAATGTCGCCGATGGTTTTGCCGCCGTTGCGGTCTTCGATATTCACGCCTGTTACCGTGCGGTAGTTTGTGTTAATCGTAACCGGATTGGTGTATGATTTCGTGTCGTGGTGTCCGTAAGTGTCTTCGCCGGTGTTGAAATCTTCTGCCTGCAAAGTCAGGGCAATAGCGGTTGTGTTGGCTGTTTCCGCCACTGTGCGCGTAAGACCCAGATACGGTGCGCCCCAGTTATTCACCACCTTAATTGTGCCGTCAGGGTTGTAGTACAGTTTATCCACGTGAACGCTGCGCCCCTGGTCGCCGTTGTGCGAAACATAATCGCTGTGGTAGAAAGCGTACCATTGTCCCTGATATTCCACAATCGAGCCGTGAATGGTGCCGCAACCTGTGGCATACACGTATGCGCCTTTGCTTTCCCAAGGTCCGAGCGGCGAGTCGCTCACTGCATATTTCAGTTGGTCGCCGTTGCCTGCGCCGCCGCCGCCATTGTCGGGATAAGAGAGATAATATTTTCCGTTGTATTTATGCACCCAAATACCTTCGTGAAAATTGTTCAAACCTTCCATTACTTGCGGCGTGCCGTCTATTTCCGTCATATTGTCTTTTAATTTCACAACGTAAGGGTGCGCACCTCCGCCATAGTACAAATACGCTTTTCCGTCATCATCTACAAACACGCAGGGGTCGTATTCAAAGCCTGTTGTTATATTCAGCGGGTTGGGCAAAATGGTAAAATCAGAGGCAGGATAATCACTCACTGCTACGCCGATTTTCCAATTATTGCCCCAACTACCCGCACCGTTATCGGAATTTTGGCTCGGGTGCGGGAAATAGAAGTAATATTTACCGTTTTTATAGGCTGCATCGGGCGCCCACATAAATTTGGAACCATTCACAAAAGTGCCGTTATGCCAAGGCACATCGTCAGCCTTTATTATTTCGCCGTAGTCTGTCCAGTTCGTCATATCCGTTGTGGAAAAGACGTGGTATCTGTCCATACGGTCGCAACCTGCGGCTTGTTCCATATCGTGCGAGGCATATACAAACAAGGTCGGTGTGCCGTTGATGTTCCACACGTGCGCCGATGGGTCGGCAGTGTAGAGGTTGCCGGTTGTGCCGTCCAAATTGCCTGCCGCATTTACTTTCGGCGAGCCGAATTGCCAGAAGAGCGGGTTTTGCATCGCCAAAGTTTTGGGATAACCTGCGGGATAAGTCGGGTCGCCGGGCGTTGGCGGGGTTACTATTGTTTCGCAATCGGGGTTGGTAACTGATGCCTGCACTGTGGCAATGGCTACGGAGTGCCAAACATTGTCGGGGTTGGGAATGGCTGTCGTTACCACTGCCGGATAAGCAGGCATTCCGCAAGAGGTATGATTTTCGTTGATTCCGCTAAGGATAAACGCACCCTTGGCAGTAAGATTTACAAAATCGGCACTTGCCAAATTGACCAGCCACACGCGCCCGCCCCAAGTTGAGGCTGTCGAACGGAATTTGTAATAATCTGTTTTTGCATTCGTAGCATTTAATACCGCATTTTCGGGTGTCCAATCACAAGAAGTAGAAACTTTGCCTGTATTTGCTCGGTAAAGATATTTTTCTGTCGAAACATTTTTATAATAGAAATCGGTACTTGAGCCTTCCGCAGGAATTTCATACCATTCCGATGCGGCTACTGCTGTTGCCGACCAAGTTAATGTGCTGCCGTTGTCGGTCAAATAATCATCGCCGAAGGACTGAATGCGGATTGTCCGTATCGGGTCGCATTGTACCGCGGGGGCAGCATTCACCGTTACGGTTGCCGTAGCCGTTTTGTTACCGTCAGCAGTGGTAACTTTTACGGTTGCCGTACCGACAGCCGTACCTGTAACCAAACCTGTTGCGG
Organism: Prevotellaceae bacterium; assembly: GCA_031261165.1. GTDB lineage: Bacteria > Bacteroidota > Bacteroidia > Bacteroidales > Paludibacteraceae > JAISJU01. The sequence goes on along the minus strand of JAISJU010000073.1, from coordinate 7,499 downwards.
TGTTAAGGGTAATTTTATCGCCGCCGGTTACTATGGCAAATGTTACTGCTTTGTTGGTAGCATTGCTTGGCGCGATTACGGGCGAAAGCGTTACCGTAGCATTGACATTTACCGAAACATTGCCGAGCGTTACGCCGGTTACTGCAACAGGGGTTTCTCCTTCGGAAATACCGGGCGTACCGTCCGGAACTGCCGTAATGGTATTAACATCGGTGGTAACAACATTTACCACATAAATATTGTCAATAGCCCAGTAGTTGGCGGTGTTGGAGGCAGGTTTGGTAACGCGAATGTAACGAGCCGTTGCCGTTGGGAAAGAAATTGTTGTCATTGCCGTGTTTCTTCCGCTGCCGGTGGCTACTTGTGTCCAATTTGTGCTGTTTATCGAAACTTCCAAAACGTAGGTTTCGGGTCCGTCATTTACCGCCCTGCCGTAATCTAAAACTACTTGATTGAAAGTCTTGTTTGTTTTCATATCCACTGTAACGGCAACAGCCATATTTCCACTTGGCGCAGTGGCATTTTGCCAGCCCGAGTTCCAAGTATTTGTTGTGTTGCAATCAACAATATTTTGTGCATTCTGACCGTTGGGATTTGGGTTTGCCGTTGCTGTCCAAGTGTTACAATCATTCAACGCGCCTGATGTAGAGGCGGTCGGCGATTGTCCTGTGTTGGTATTGCCGGTAACGCTGGCATCGCCTTTGGTTACAGAGCCTATCGTTGTAATATTGCCTGTTGCCGTGCCTGTATAAGTCGGATTGTTGCCATTGGGCGAGTTTACCACCGAGCCGACCACATTCAAATGTCCGTTATTCACTTTGGCAAAAGATTGATTGCCGGAGTGCATAAAGTTTCCGCCGTACATATTAAGTGTTCCCGCGCCGTTCAACACAATGCCGCTTTCGCCTGCATAGCCCCAATAATCGGAATTAAAGAGATTTACTTCGCTGTCGGCGGTGTAATTGGCAGTTGTTTTGATGTAAGAAGAAAGTCCGTCTGCCGCCGTTCCGCGCTGCAATGCCACGCCCTGCAAATTGATGAAATCAAGATGAATATTTGAGCCGTCAAGCAAAAGCATTGTGCGGTCGTCATCAAGCGCAAAGCCAAGTGCAAGCCCGCTCACGTTGCTTTTTACGTGGAAACCTACATCGGAATTGTAGTTAAAATCGCCATACAACAAAATATCGCTTACATTTTCCAAAGTAAGGAAAGTCATATTTTTTGAATTGTAGAGATAGGGGTCTTTGTCGGCAAAATTTGCATCATTCCTGCACGGATTTCTGGCAGAGTTGGGATATTCTCCAAATTTTCCTTCATCGCCGCTGTTATAAACAATGGTATTGCATTGCATATTAGCCAAAACGCCGTTGTCGGAGTTTTTGATATTTACGCCCTCGCGGAAAAAATAGCCGGTTAAGAAATCAATATAAAAATTGTCGCAACGGTAAGATGCCAAATCCACACCGCGATTAGATGCCCGCATACCTACATTAACAATGTAAATATCGTTTCCGCGCCCCTGAATGGTAAAAGGAAATTCAATAGGATTGGGCATTACGGTGCAATACACTTGCGTAGGATAGTTGAACACCACGCCGCGCAAGCCGCTGTTTGCCTGCATTAAAACGGCAGGGCTTGCCGTATTGTAAATTTCCAAAATGCTGCCGGGTCCCATCGGAAATTCGCTGACATCAACGCTGCCTTTGAGTTCCACATTCGCGGGAATATTGAGTTGTCCGTTAATTCTATAATGTCCGGGCGGCAGATAGACAATGCCGCCGCCTGCTTGTGATGCTGCATTCAGCGCATTTTGTATGCCGGTTGTGGCATCGGCTGGGGGAATGGCGTTGCGCGTGCCTTTTTGCACACTGTAAGGCGCATTCAGCACATTGTATAATACCTCACGGCTCGGTTTTTTGAATTGCAGGTTAAATTCGTAATACGCAGGCAGGGGTTTTGTTGTTACTGCGGCATCACTTATAATATTCTGAAAAACAGAATTTTCTGCAATTTGCTTGCCCTGCGAAAAGCGGTTGCCCACAATATCGCCGCGAGAATTTGCCTCAAACTCAATTTGCGGTTTCGGATTGTTGAAATCATTATTTACGGCAAGCAAGGTGCCGCCTTGCAACAAAACTTTTCCTGCTTTGATGGTTGATTCTTGCAAGGTAATTTTGGAAGATGCGTTTTTGTCGGTGTAGATGGCACACTTTGTCGCGCTCAAATCCCATTTGTAGAATTGCGCCACACCGCCCGCATTTTCGGTAAAGTAGGCGCCAAACTCGCAACCGGCGGTTTTCACTTCGGTAAACATACAACCTTCGCCGGCTTTGCTGTCAAAATACAAACCGTATTTGCAATTTTTGAAGTCAAAACCATAGTTGTGTCCGTTGGGTGTGGCTTCCTCGTTACGCGATTTTGTGGTGTAAAAGCCTTTATTATAGCCTTCTACCTTTAAATAGGTGGTATAACTCCAGTCGTTTCTGCGCATTACTACGCCTGCGCCGTTGTTGTAAATCCAATTCGTATAAGTGGTGTTGGTAATGGCGGGCGCGTTTGCTAAGCCTGAGCCTGCCCAGTATTTCGGCGAGAAATCGCAGTTCTCAATACGCCCGATGTCCGAAACGTGGTCAATTTCAACACCCTGTTTCAAAGGCGTACCGTACAAACCATTAATGGTGGGACAAGTTTCGCTGATAAAAATAATACCATAGTAGGAATTAACCAGCGTAACATTTTTTACGTTGTAAAAACCTGCTTGCCAGCCTCCCGACTCGCCCATCTGAATGGAGGGCGGATAAGGTTTGGGGGCTGTGGCACTCTGCTCAGGATACCAAATAGCCAAATCCATTACCGCCGCACCCGATGCCATTGAGATAAATGAGTTGGAAACGTATTGACTTTGGTTGCAAGTGCCGTCTGCCGACAAATCTATGTTTTGTCCGTAGTAAGCGTCTAAAATGGTACCTTTGACGGGCTGTCCTTTTACCGGTTTTTCCCAATCGCCGCGAATGGTAATGCCTTTGGGAATAGTGAGCCTGCCGCTGATTTTGTAGTGTCCTTCTTTCAGGTACAGCACGCCGCCGCCGTGATTGACATCGCCGGTGTAGTTACTCAAAGCGTTGAGGCGGGCTTGAATGTCCGCAGTGGCATCTGTTGCGCCGTTGCCATAGTCGGCGGCATTCAGTACAAAGCCTGCCACAATGGCTTCGTGGTTGCCGTACTTTGGCGTAACGAGTTGCCAAGCCGGCGTTTGCGAAAAGGCGAAATTGCAATACATCAGCATCACTGCAAGTATTGCATAAAAAGTGGTTTTTTTCATAACATATAAAGATTTGAAGGGTTTTCAGAAAAAAATAAAGCCTGCAAAGATAAAGATTTTATGTGAAAAGGCAAAATGGGGAATATTTTTTGTTTATTTTGTCGGAATCAGGATTTACAGAATTTGAGGATTAACAGGATAATACAATAAAAGGGCGGAAAATTTTCCGCCCCTACGTGTGCCAAACAGAGGTCAGTGGCAGTTCGACTTCGCTCACTGACCGGTGGCTGAGCTACACCGAACGGGGAGAAACTTTTTCAAATGCTCAGATTAAATTTGGTAACAGCATTTGTCAAATTATTAACGCCTAATTTTCTTTCCGTATTTTGCCTGTGTTTTTTCACCGTATGAACACTGATGTTCAATCGTTCACTGATTTCTGTTTCGTTGTAGCCTCGCATTGCCAAACGCAAAACTTCTTTTTCCCTTTTTGTCGGTTTTTCGGGAGAATACCGAACAAGTTGTTTTTTCTTGAAATCGTACCTATTTTAGCAGCAATGTGTGCCGAAAATGCCACAGATTATTTCTCCTATTGAGCGAGTGATTGAGAATAGAGAACAAAAAAATCGTGTTTCAGAATGTGGGAAATGGAAAATAAAATTTCGGTATCAATATACGAATTATTGAAAATACGGTACAGTTTCTTGCGCTCGCAGTTCATTTGCCGTGCAAGCCACGCAACCGTGTGTCCGTTATTTTTCAAATATTGGTTAATGTAGTTTCCGATATGTAAAGTTTCTGCCATAGAAATAGCGTGATACTTTTCAGTTATCCCGCTAACAGAGGTAAATGTTTGGCGTAACCCGAAGTGGCAGTACAAGCGAAAAGTTCACGCCACATAGCGCGAACATCTCAACTTAATACTCTCCACTTCCAAAATCGCCAAACTTTTTCTGTTAGAAAGACTAAACTAAAATGTTAGTAATCAAAATGTTGTTTTATCTATCAATTTTTTTCAATCAAAATTTTAATTTTATATTCTTCAAAATCAAGTTCTGCAAAGGTAGTCAATTTCTCGACAAGTTCAATGGTCTTGCCCAAAGTTTGCGCCGAAATGTATTGCCCGAAATCCGTTACCGTGTCGTTGATTTCGGCTTTTGCCTCTATTTTGATGCTGATTTTGTCCGTAATCTCGTAGCCGTTTTGCTTGCGCAGGTTTTGAATGCGATTGACAAGTTCGCGGGCGATGCCTTCGCGTTCGAGTTCGGGCGTAACGGTGATGTCGAGTGCAACGGTGAGCCTGCCCTCGTTAGTAACCGTCCAGCCGGGCATATCTTCCGTAGTAATTTCCACGTCTTCGGCAGCGAGCAGCACATCGCCCGAAGGCAGTTTCAGGGTGTGTTCGCCCGATTTTTCGATTTCCGAAATTTCCTGCTGCGAAAAACCGCCAAACGCCGCTGCAATTTCTTTCATCTGCTTGCCGTATTTTTTGCCCAAAGTTTTGAAATTCGGCTTGTTTTTCTTCACCAGATTTTCCAAATCAACATTCGGCTGCAAAACTTCCAACTCTTTGATATTCACTTCGCTTTTAATCAGTTCGGCAACATATTTTATTTGCTCAAAGGTTTTTTGCTCGCTTGTCGGCACAACGGCTTTCAAGAGCGGTTGCCGCACTTTTTTCTCCGCTTTGCGCCGCAACGCCAATATCATTGACGAAATTTGCTGCGCCAAACTCATACATTCTTCGAGGTTTTTGTCAATAAGATTTTCGTTGTATTTTGGAAAATCGGTTAAATGAACACTCTTATTTTCGCTCGTTAAATCCAAATAAAGTTTATCCGCATAAAACGGCGCAATGGGCGACATCAGCTTGCTCACGGTGAGTAAACACTCGTAAAGCGTTTGATACGCAGCGAGTTTGTCGGCGTTCATTTCGCCACCCCAAAAACGTTTGCGGTTGAGGCGAACGTACCAGTTCGAGAGATTTTCGCCCACAAAATCCTGAATTGCCCTGCCTGCACGGGTCGGCTCGTAGTCCTCGTAGTACGCCGTAACATCTTTTATCAGCGTGTTGAGCAGCGAAATCACCCAACGGTCAATTTCGGGGCGTTCGCTGACGGGAATTTGCTCTGCATCGGGCGAAAAGCCATCGACATTGGCGTAGAGCGCAAAAAACGAATAAGTATTGTAGAGCGTGCCGAAAAACTTGCGGCGCACTTCCTCAATGCCCTCGATGTCGAATTTCAGGTTGTCCCACGGCGAGGCGTTGGTCATCATATACCAGCGCAGGGGGTCGCTGCCGTATTTTTCGATTGTGCTGAACGGGTCAACGGCGTTGCCCAAGCGTTTGGACATTTTGTTGCCGTTTTTATCCAGCACCAAACCGTTGGAAATCACATTTTTAAATGCCACGCTGCCTTTCACCATCGTGCTGATGGCGTGCAGGGTGAAAAACCAGCCGCGCGTTTGGTCAACGCCTTCGGAAATGAAGTCGGCGGGGTAATTTGCATTGAAATTTTCTTTCATATCTGTGTGTCTTTTACAATAATTTTTTTACTTTTATTTTTAGCCTGCAAAATTACTCAAAATCCCCTTTAATTCCAATCTCTCGCATCATTTTTCATAAACGGCGACTTTTTGTTCCAATTTCAACGGGTAAGCGCGGGAAGTGGAAGGCATACGATAAAGTTTCAAAATTCGGTTTTCAAATGTAAGTTCCACGTTTTTAGAAACTTGCGGCGTACTCCATTATTTTATACTTTATTGTTTTTTTATTCAATCTTGATTTTGGGGTTTCTTTTGCCCCACCATTTATAATGCGTGAGCGAAAAGAACGTGATTATTCTTGATAAATATCTGTTTTTCAATAAAATATGCTGCAAGAAATATAAAAAATAGAGCATAGTAAAAATTACAACGTTTTCGTAAATGAAATGCAGCGTTTTGTTTTCAAAAATATGCGGTAAAAAGTCGCTGAAAAACGCAATCAACGGCGGACAAATGACAATCAACGCAAGCAACAAGCCGTGTGCTGTTTCGACAGCGTTTTGCGGACAATCTGCCATACATTTCATACAACTTTCGCAGCGGGCTGTCCAATAGGGCTTTCCGCCGATATTGCGAATTGCTTTTACAGGACAATTTTCTTCACACTTACCGCAATGGTTGCAGTTGGAAGAGGCGAAAAACTGTTTGGAAAGAAAAAACCGTCCCGCAAACAGATATAACGGCGAAACAACCGCCGTCAGCGTGTCCTGCACAATATCGCGCAGGGCGTAAAAATTGGGTTTGCCTGCAAAAATCTTTTCGGCGTGAAGTTTAACGCGCCTTTTGTTTTTGTCAAAAATTATTTGCACAGATTTTTGAGAATAGGCAGGGTTTATCAAAAACCAGTTTGACGGCATATCAAACGGCAACATTCCCGTAATTTTATAACCTTTCAACTTCAAAATCAGAGCCGAAACGAAAAATGCCGCACCCGAAACGCCGCAATGCGCCGAAACCCACCTGCCAATGCGCAATCCGCCCCGCGTATTCATTAAAATCACTTGGTTTTTGCCCTTTGGGAAACGGCGAATAAAATCAAGCATAATTTTGGGATAATTAAAGCCGTGAACGGGGGAAACGAAACAAATCAAATTTTCCATAGAGGCGTTGCGTGCAACGCCACTACAATGCACAATATCAATCATTTGACAATCAATATCTTTCTCTTTTGCATATTCCGAAAACCACAGCGCAATCTGCCACGCATTGCCTGTGCCTGAAAAATAATATATGGTGAGGTTTTTTGTCATTTTTAAAACCTACTGTTATTTAATATGTTGTTTTTATATTTCATTCTTTTTGCACGCAGATAACGCGGATTTAAGGAATTTGCGCAGGTTCTTTTGCCACAACTTGCAAAGTCGCACCAAAGAGAAAGAAATTATAAGATTAACATTTCGTTTTCATCAAATTTCACAAACGGATTGTAGGCAACTTCCCAATAATAGCCGTCAGGGTCGGAAAAATAAGCGTGATAACCACCCCAAAAAACTTTTTGCGGCTCTTTTGCAATAGTTGCACCTGCTTTTCGTGCCAACTCTACAACTTCGTGAACTTCCGCTTCGCTTTTAGTGTTGTACGCTAATGTTACACCCGAAAATCCGTTTTGAACGGCAGGCGGATTTCCTTCGCTAATATCCTGTGTTAAAAGTGCTAACGGATACAATTCAAATTTTGTTCCGTTTGTACT
>JAISJU010000033.1 GCA_031261165.1 Prevotellaceae bacterium | reverse complement strand
TAGTTATATTATCTTCCTATACCTCAAATACTTGTCAAAATATTTGAGATAAAATGCCGCTCTACTTGGTTCATACCAACGCAAATAGTTTATTTTTTTAGCAATCTGCTTTTTTGTCCCAAAACCACACATTACGCACCCTGTACGGTCTAAATAGTTGTATATATTTAATGGTTCAATTCTCAAAGCCTTTTCTATTTCCATAAGTTCGGAATTAGTAACATCAAAAATCGGTTTGAATAACACTTTTGAATTTCTTACACAAAAATCATATTCTTTCTGACCTTCTGACCGGCGACCGCCTTCTTCTTCTCGTAATCCGACAACTCGCGCTTTATTTTTATTCAAAATATTCTCTTTCAATAATTTACAACATTTATCCGAACAGATTATATTATTTTTTTTACACCAAAAATAATTATCTGTAAAATTCCATTGCGATTTTGATTTTTTTGCCCACCGTTTGGTGTATTTTTTTTCATTTTTTGAGGCGTAATAAATATTCACCGAGCAATCTTTACTCCACAATGGAACTCCAACTTCCTCAAACACTTCAAATACCCGCCGTCCGCTATCTACAACCGTAATATCCTGTTCCTCAATTCTATGCTTTATCTCGGCAAATTCATTGTAAGTTTTTGCATATATGGCGGGAAATTGCTCGTTGTTTAATTTTAAAACATTTCTCAAAATATGCAACAATAAATGACTGTCCCGCCCGCCACTGTACGATAGTTTTGCAAGTTTAGGATTGAATGCCCGAAAGCCTTCTAATCGCGCACATATTTCGTCTATTTTCTGATATATATTGTAATTGTTATTCATAACACCTCCATTTTAGCCCTAACAGCCATTTTATAATCATTCTCATAATCCACATTCTCATTCAACACCTCTTTCGGCAGTCCCGGCAGCAATGCCAACACCTCTTTCACTTCCGCCACGCGGCGGTAATAAGTTCGCCTCGGCAGCATTCCGGCATTGTATTCTTTCTCAATCCGCGCAAAAACCCTTTCCCCCGCGTCTCTAATGTCCTTTAAGTCCCTCAAATCCCTCAAAATCTCTTCTAAAATCGCCAACTTCGCCTTTCCCAAATCAGGAAAATTCCGTTGGCACACTTTTGGCACTCTTTCGGCAAAAAAAATATCATCTACAAACCGCTTGCGAAACTCATTTGCCGTCAAGCGTTGAAACTCCTTTTTGAACAAATCAAAAAACATAGTCTTCTGTATCGGCACTCGATTATCCTTTTCGCAGCGCAAAATATTCTCCGGCACAACATACCTTACCAAATTACTGCGCATCTTACTCCGCGCCTCATAAGTCTTGTCGTACCATATATACACTATCCGCCTGCCCTTTGAGAATGTCCCATACTGCATATAATCCTTCTGGTGCCTGTCCACCACAATGGGGTAATTCCGTTCTTTCACCCGCAACTCCCGCAACTGCTCCATATATTCCTGCGGCGGGCGCGGCAACTGTATATTAATGCCCACCTCATAAGTCGTTACCTTTGCCCGAGAAAAATCACACATCGGAAACATATCGCAAAACATAGTCTTCGCCCTGTTCGCCTTACCAAAACTAAAATCATCCCAATTCAAATATTCCCCCACAGTCGGCACGCTGAAATTATAAAACTTATGCAGCGAAAACGAAAACATCAGTCCCACATCAACCTGTGTGCCACCGTCATTGCGGGCTCCGACCCGCAACCCCCTATTTTCCCTACTGTCCCCAAAGTCCTTCCGGTCAGTGAGCGAAGTCGAACTGCGGTTACTGAGCGAAGCCGAAGTACGGTTACTGAGCCTCATCTTCACATAAACCCCTCGACACTGTTTCAGCCCCGTTTCCGTTGAATTGTTATAGGTCGATTGATGTTCATTAAATTCACACAAATGATACCGCTCGCAAAATTTCTTGCGCTCGTTATCATTTTCAAAAGTATGATTAAGATGCAGGCGAATATGGTCATACATTATTTATCGGCTAATAAATGTTTTCAACCCCCTAAATATCAACTCCCCAATATCCGGCACAATAGCATTCCCATACCCCTTTAACTGATTTTGCACCAATTTATTGGAAAGCCCATCATCTCTTCTGAAATCTTCGCAGTGTGTAATATTCCAAAACGCCCTGCCAATATTGTGGTTAAGTTTCCGAATCTGTGTTTCTGATTGTAACATTTTATCCGCGTAGTCATCGAGGTATGATGCCTTATCCAGTCCGTTGCACTCGGTGTCGGCAAAATGTACGGCAAAAAATCTCTTTCTCTTATGCGGGTATCCAAATTCCCACGCACAAAACATTCTTCCCCACATATTATTATACCCGACAGCCCGCATTTCATCTCTAATAATGTCGAGGTAATTAATGACTTCAGGCACATTTTCCCAAACAACAAATTTTGGTTGCACTTCTGCCACCGCCCTGACCATCTCGAAGAACAGCGAACTCCTTTTGCCCTCCGTAAGTCCCGCCTGTTTTCCGGCAATACTGATGTCTTGGCAGGGAAATCCTCCCGAAACAACATCAACTCGCCCTCTGTATCGTGTAAAATCTTCATTCTTTATATCGTTTAATTGATTACTGTGCCAAAAATGCTTTCGCAGCACCTTCCGGCAGAACTCGTCATTCTCACACCAAAACACATTCCGCAGCCCCGCCCGCCGTGCCGCCAAATCAAATCCGCCTATGCCGCTGAATAATGAGCCGTGTGTCATAATTTTCAATTTTCTTTCTTTTAAAGTCCTTAAAGTCCTTAAAGTCCTTTTTGTTGGATTGTGGGCACCGCCCCCACTCGGCTTTTGCGCTTATCGCCTTTTCTAATTAATCCAGTCGGCATATCTACAGGGTTGCGCCTCCCCGTGATAGCGTGCCACATCTATCTGCGCTCCTAATCCGACAAACCTACCGCAGCACTCTTGTTTGTCGTTGCTCTTGTTCGGACTTCGTAAGCAGCGCGGGTATCGCTCCCGCCTCATTCTTTTTTTATTTTTTGTGATATAATTTTTGAAAGCAATTCACAACCTAAAAAGAATACGCCACTCCCTCGTGGGCTGCCCCCTAAATTTTGCTATATTTCTTTCATTTCTTCGGGCATACCAATTCTTAGTTGCTCTAAATCCAAATTGCAAACTTCATTTAATTTGTTGAACACCAATATATGCGCATTTGAGGCAATCATATACCCATCAACAAAATTCACACAGCCCAGATAAGCCCTTGCGTTATCCGAGGCGCAAGCATCATATATTTTGACGCTCTTGTTAAAATTCACTCTTTCTTTCATAATTATTTGATTTGTAGGGGCGTATTGCATACGCCCTCTTGGTTATTTATTTTCTGTCATTCTTTATCCCGGTCGGTGAGCGAAGTCGAATCGTTTGTCATTGCGGAATCCGACCCGCAATCTTTCCATCTCCTATATACTTCCAAAAGATATTTCAATCCAAAAATACTCCAATCCCTCTTTACGCAGTTGTCCGGCAATATGCTACGGTTTAGACCTGCCTGTTTTAGCAAACTGTCTTTGAAATATATTTTATTAAAAAAATCCCACTTTCCATAGGGGGAAAAAATTTGTTTCATTGGATTTTTTTGAAAATCATTTGGCTTTGAAAAGGTAAAAACCACATTTGATACAAAATAGTTCAGTTCTTCAAAATTATATTTTTTTCCACTTTTCAGTCCTATTTTATAATGGCTGCAAAAATCTTTCGTTTCTTCAATCATTTGCAAACTACTCTCAAAATCAATCACCGGCTCAATGCTCGCCCAAGTCTTAAATCCCGCCTCGTGCAGTTTCCGCATCGCCTCAATTCGTTCTGCATTGGTGCTTGCATTTGGTTCTAATTCATCGTGTCCTGTGAGTGTAAATCCGAAAGCAAATAATTTTTTACACAGATTTTTTTTATTAATTTCTTCGTCTTGCAAAAAGTATTCTACCCAATCTGTTTTTTTGGTAAGTGTTTTTACAGGCACATTGTTGGATAAACATTTAATCATTGCCTTTACGGTCAATGTTATAGTTTCAGGCAAAAAAGGGTCGCTTGTAAAGGTAAAGAACAATCCATATTCTTGCAGTTTCATCAAATTTACCTTCAACTCTTTTTCAAAGATTTCAAGCGCGTGCGCCTCGTCTTTGAAACACTTTTTGAGCGTGGGTTTATCCCCGCCAAGCGTATGTGCCAATACGCCTTTTTTCAAGTAGCAATAGGTACAGCCATTGCTGCAACCGTTGTAAAAATTACAAGCCCAATACGAGTATTCGCCCGCTTTGCCCGAAGGGTTGTAAATCGCTTTCCCTTTAAAGTTTTTCATAAGTTTTTATTTTTGTTCCGTATAAATTTTTTACACGGAAGGATATTTTGCTCAATTCTTAGCGCGCTATAAGTCCTCCAATTTTGGTTGTTTGGCTCTTAAAATGCAGTCGCGTTCATTTGCCGTAATTTTACTGTTATCTGTTACCATAACGTAATTAACAAAATCACTCAATACAATTCCCTTTTGCTCTTCGCAAATCCTGTCTACGAAGTTTTGTAGGGCTTTGGGAAAATACTCACAAATAAATTTCCATTCAAATAGAGTATGCGCTCCATTTGGAGTTGATACAGTCCATTTTTCTATGTGATATTTGTGTCTTACCTCGTAATCGGGCAAAAACTTTTCTAAAAATTCTTTTATCTCCATAATAGTTTTTCGTTTTATTCATTCAAAAATATCATCCTCTTCCCATAAATCTCCGCCGCCGCGTGTTCCAGCCTGCAGCCTTTCGAGTATATCCAATTCTTACAGAACGCCACCGCATCAGCATCATTTATTAGCACCGACAAATCATACCCCATATAGTCCCCACATCTCGCTTCATCTTCAGCCCCATCTGTCCCTGAAGTCCCTATTGTCCCACCGCCATTACGCGCCCGCGTCCGCAATCTCAGTGCCTTATCCAGCCACACCCCCAAATCCAGCGGATTAATCGTTTCCACCTCCTCAAAGTGCGCATTCAGATACAGCATCGCCTCAGCCACATCAAGACAAACACCCTCCCGCGCTCGTCCGCTTATCGGTACAGATATATACACCTTCATTATCCTAACTCCTCGTATGTAAATAACACACTACTGCCCGCCTCAACAAACGATTGGCGAAAACTCTCCAAATCTTTCAAATCAATAATCTTTTCCATTGGTTTGATAATTTTTACCTCTTGCGTATTCTTAATGAATATCTTTATAATTCTTATTTTCATATACTATCGGTATTTTTTATTAATACAAAATCATTTCGTCTGCTACATTTATCCAAGATTGTGTAAATCTAACTCCCGCCAAAAATGCTTTTTCAATATTTTCGGTGTTGAAATCTATGCCATTTGTTTCCAAAGCATATTCTCTTGCTGCCTCTTTTGCTGTCTTCATAATATTTATTTAAAATCTACTTCAAGTTCTTTAAAAAAATTCATAAACTCTTTGTGAGTAAAACAATATTTTTTTTGTTTTTCAGAATACTCGGTAACAAATCTAATTTTATCATTTTCCGGCTCAAAGCAGGTGCATTTCAAATATTGCCATTTATTGTCAATAGCAACTCGAAATCTTATATTTTCATACATCCTTTGTTTTTTTAGTATGAATGGTTTAAAATTAAAATATTTCTCAAAATATTTTATAGCCGAATAGTTTTTGACGCTGATTATCGTATAATAAATGAAGTTTTTATGAAACCAACCTCCGTAATTTAGATTTTTGCATATATATTCAAAATCCCCATCTTTAAATTCTATGCTCTGTATCAACGAACAAAGACATTTTTTCATTGAATCTTTAAATTTACTTTCTGAGAAGTAAGGTCTGCAGTTGTATTTTCCATCATATAACGTTTGCATTATGTGAGATACAGGATTTCCGTACATTCTATTAGCAGTGGTCATAAACCAATTTTCGTTATACTCTTTTGTTTCAAATAGCCGCGCATCCAACAATTTTTTGCTGAGTTCTTTGGATTGTTTATCGAAAAATTCTGATTTATATCTAAAACTGCTGAGAGTTTTTCTTATCATATCAATATTTTCAATACATTCGGCTTTAAGATTGGCGTCAAAAAACTCCTGATAATATTCAGGTTTAAGATATTTCAAGAGATAATCCATATCTTTTGCTTGTGGATAGTTACTTACTAATTCATCATAAGTGAATACCCTGTCTTTCGCCCATTCAACCGCTGACTTAACCGTACTGCAGGTTGCATTTTCATAATTTTGAAAATTGTTAATTTCATAATATTTTATTTTTAAAATTAAAACTCACTCTCTAAAATCCAATTCTCGCAAAACTCGCATTTATGCACCGGATTCCCCCAGCCCAATTCCGGTATGCCGCCATCCATAAAGTTGTGCAATTGCCTACTTCCGCACTCAGGACAGTCTATTTCATCATAGCCACTCTCCCAAAAACCCAACCTCCCCTTCACATTAGGCATCGGGCTTTCAAACATAACAGCATTTGCAAGCACCCAGTGCCACATATCAGGCACCGCCCAAATTGATTTATAATTTCTCACACAGTCAACTATTTCAACCGAGCCGATTATTGCGCCTGTCAAATCATTTTCCTCAACGAAATTTACCGCAGTGGAAAATTCTATTTCTTCCGCCGTTGCCTGTCCCGCAACCGCGAATGTCGGCTGTATAACCGTCTTTCCCGCGTGTATCAGCGCCCGCCCTCGAAAATTCGTTTTCCAAGTCCGATTCTCCACGTCCTTAATACCCTTGCATATCAAGTGTGCGTATGGCTGTTTTACGGTTAATGCTTTCATACTCTCGTTTTTTTATTCATTAACCAATATATGCCAAAACATCAGCCCAAGCAGTGCCGGTATCAGCCACCAAAACAAATACACTTCCGAAGCACTATGCTCCCACACCGCCCGAGCGATATTCACACCCACCGCCCCGACAATCAATATCATCAGCCCAATCAAAGCCAACGATGATATTTTTTCCGATTTTGTAAGTCTAATTTTCATAATCATAAATTTTTAATTATTGTTATATTTCAAAAAGTCTCGTGTCTTGTGTCTAAAGTCTTGTGTCTTGTGTCTAAAGTCTAAAATCTCGCGTCTAATCAATAACTCTCCCGCCAAACCCGCAGCACCTCGCTTCCCAAAAAGAACGGTCTATTATTAGCCTTCCGGTAATGCGTAGTAATCTGCCCCATCTGTTTCAAGCGGTCAAAATTCCGCACGCTCATTTCCAGCAGTTCCGCCGCCTCCAACCGACTGTATCGGTGCGTTAATTCAATATCAGGTTGCTTTGCAGTCATATATCAAGTAGTTATTGTAAATAAAATCCCGAAATTCACCAAGCCCATTAATCAGCGCATTCAGTTTATTAACCGCCTCGCGCCGCCCCAGTTTCGTACTCAAATCCCCATTCAGACAAATCCCCCTGTTACAGTCGTGAATGCGCACCTTATAATGCACCCCGTCTTCCTCAATCTTCGTCTGATAAAACGCGCAAGAATGAAGTCCTTCCGGCAGCAAAAATTCCTTTTTGTTATAGGCGTGTCCCTTAATGTCCCTTCCGTCCCCAAAGTCCATAATTCCCTGTTTTTTAAAAGTTATAATTTCTTCAACACCACAATTTCTGCCCGCGTTTTTGTCCGCGCAAACTCTTCCTGCATATCCTCCACTTCCAGCACGCCAAACTTGCGCAGCACATTAAAAGTCCGTTTCGGCTTGTCTTTATTGATAAACCCTTTTGGCATCAGCAAAATTGAAATGCCGCCACAGTTCTGTATCTCGGCAATCCATTCCAAGAAATTCGTCAATTCTGCAATTTCGTAGGGCGGATTGGCAATAATCTGATTGCGGTGAGTATCCTCTTGCTCATAATTTTTAAAATCAAGCGACAAAACAGTACAATTGCTTTTTCCGAACAAATCAAGCGTTTTTATTGCCACTTCGCACAGGTCTTTATCATTGTCAAACGTAATCACGTTGTAACCATCTTTCAGCAATTCCTTAGTAATCTGCCCTGTCCCGCAGCACGGCTCTAACACGTTATTCTCTGTAAAATATTTCCCCGCAAAGTGCATCATTCTATCCGCTGTTGCATCAGGCGTCAGGTATTGCGAATTAGCCACACCCCTATACTTCTGCCGCTCAACAAAAGCATCATACACCCAGTTATTGCCATCATACCGGAACGGCAATTCGCCGTGTTCTTTCAAATATTCCGCTATCTCAATCATCGTATCCGGCAAGCCGTTCATCCGGCTTACTTTGAAATAGGAATTGTGCAATGCAAATTTTTTAGTTGCCATAATTTTTTGATTTGTAGGGGCGTATTGCATACGCCCTCTTGGTTATTTGTCTTGTTTATCTTAAACCTCTTTTTCTTCCACTAATTCGCCGTTTACAAGCAAATAAAACGTATTCTCTTTTAGCAAAACGCCATCAACTATTGCCGCCTTAATCTCCAGCAAATCACCATTATCATTTCTTTCGGCAACTACTATCGCAGAGCCTTTATTGGCTCTCGCTTTTGACCTTATGCCCAGCGCACAAGCCACAGAGTATTTTCCTTCTACGGTTGCCGCTGACTGGCTGCCGGTGTTGGTTGCCGCTGACCGGCTGCCGGTGTTGGTTGCCGCTGACTGGTAGCCGGTGTTGGTTGCCGCTGACCGGTCGCCGGTGTTGGTTGCCGCTGACCGGTAGCCGGTGTTGGTTGCCGCTGACCGGTCGCCGGTGTTGGTTGCCGCTGACCGGTTGCCGGTGTTGGTTGCCGCTGACTGGTCGCCGGTGTTGGTTGCCGCTGACCGGTTGCCGGTGTTGGTTGCCGCTGACTGGTTGCCGATGTTGGTTGCCGCCGACTGGTAGCCGGTGTTGGTTGCCGCTGACCGGCAGCCGGTGTTGGTTGCCGCTTTTTCTAAAAAATCTATTTTTTCAAATGTAAATTTCAAAAAGGCGTCGACAATTCCATTAATTCCTATTTCGGACTTTATTTTAATTTTTTTCCCAACTCTTTTGGAATCATCGTCTGTCTCATTGTTGGCATCTAATTCTACTTCGGAATATCTTCCGTCCGCCGGGGCATAGTACCCGAAAACGTCGATAGGGTTTTCGCAGGCGTGAAATCCGCTATTGCAAATGCTCGCTTCATCTTCTTCATACTCTTTTCCGACTTCATATTGAAATCCGCGACATTTAAAGTCTTTGTCGTGCCCTTTGTAGGCTGTAATTTTTGCCATAATTTTAAATTTTAAATATTTTGGTTTTGTAGGGGCGTATTACATACGCCCTCTTGGTTATTTCTTTTTTTGGAGTGCAGGCGAGAGTCGAACTCGCATCCGCCGCGTTTCAAAAGTTGCCACTTTTGAATGATACTGCACTCTTTTTAATCCTCCGTCATTGCGGGCAAAGACCCACATTCGGCACACCTGTTCCATCATCTTTCAGTCCTTAAAGTCCTTTTTGTCCTTAAAGTCTTCCCCCATTTCCTCCGTCATTGCGGGCAAAGACCCGCAATCCCCCAATTATGCCGCTGCCTTAAATCCATTCAAATTGATTATCTTTTGCAAAAAATCGGAATATTTTGTTTTACTGATTAAAAATGTGTCTTCATAATCATAATCTACATCCCAGCCATTCATATATTCTATTCCTATTATATACATTCCGTTTGTTTGTTCTGATTCATAATACCGTGTATAGTACCTATCTCCATCTTCCCAATTTTTGTCGAAATATTCGTCAATTTTTTGTATTACCATTTTCAACCTTTCAACTTTAGATTGCTCTCCTTTGTTGATTTCAGATTTCTGTTGATTTTTTACAAAATCAACCAACGGTTGCTTTTTTTTGTTTTGGTTTGCAATTCTCTTTTTCATAATTTTTCTCCTTTTTAATTTTAATAAAAAACAACTTCCGAGAGAAAAACAGAGCCTTCGCTTTCTCTGTCTCCTCTCGGAAGTCTTTGTTATTTTTATTTGCCGCGGTATAGCGAAGGGCGGCAATAATTTTCAAAATGTATTTACGTTTTTAAAAAAATAGTCGTATATTTGCGCCCGAAATAAACATCACTTAATCTCTGCGGAAAAACAGGGACAACTATTTTTTTCTCTAAACCAAAAGAACTATGAGTAAATTTATTCAACTAACCTCCGGCGGTGAACGCCGCTTTGTCAATCTTTCAAGCATTTCCCTTATCAAGGAAAGTGAAGGCAAATCAATGATTATTTTTTCACTCGGCAGTCCAAATGAGCGGTCTTCCGCGTTGGAGGTTGATTTGCCTTATGACAAATTAGTCAGCCTTATAGAAAGAGTTTGATTGAATTTTTTCTTTAATCAAGAACGACAAAAAATAAATTCTTTCTATCTTTTTGTCAATATATGCGTCTGCGTAACAACCTACGTCGCGGACAGCATATCTGTTATAATGTATCTCTACCTCTTTCCTGATGATTACCATATTATAATATGTTTTACAACATAAAAATTTTTTTGGACAATTAAAAAAGTCTGCTTACATTTGTCGCCTAAATTTTAGCACCACCCAAAATCTCGCTTCAAAAACGAGCAGGCTTTTTTTATGTCCGGGGTTGTCGGGTTAATTTGACGAGGCAAAAATACGACTAATTAGTTGTATTTACAAAATATTAGTTGTTAAATTATATTAATACGCAAAAAATAATTATATGGATATAGTTGACTATATTAAAAAAGAGGCTAAAATTCAGGGTCTTGGGGTTACTGGTCTTGCTGAAAAAATGGATATGTCGCAGCAAAATTTAAGTAAAATGCTGAATGCGGATAGCATAAAATTTTCAATCGTACAAAAAATTGCAGGAATTTTGGGTGTAAGTGTCGGTTATTTGTTGGGCGAAAATACTAATTCCGATAATTCAATGCAGAGAAACAATGTTGGACACAATCTGCAGTTTAATGGAAAAACAGTCAAAGAAAACAATATAAGCATCAATGACTGTTTCGATTTAGTTGCAGAAAAAGAGAGAATAATCTCAGAACTTGACACGGCTCTCAAACAAAAAGACCTAATAATAGCAGACGGCAGCAACGCCCTCAAAGAAAAAGATGCTGTCATAAGAGAAAAAGAAGACATAATCAAAGAAAAAGACAATCTAATAGTTGAGTTGCTCAATAAGATTGACAAAAAAGATGAGAAAATAAACACCTTAAATGATAGAATTTTCAACCTTTTAAATAAATAATATTATGATTTGGATTTTATTAGTTGTGGCTGTTATTGTCTTATTGATAATAATAAGCAAGTTGGGAAATAATAAGTTTTGGCAATTAGCCCAGAAACATCCCGAAAAGGCGTATGAGTTATTTTCTGATAGTGATTGTTGGTGTATTGTTTATCCACACCAGAATAAAACTAAACCATCAGGAAATTGGGATGGTCCGTTCTATTTTTTTGTCAAAAATACAAAATTGACAATCTATGGAAAAGTAGGAGAGTATGAGAAACAACAAAATGAATTTATTAACCAATTAAAAAAATAACATTATGCAAAATTTTTATTATTACATCGTACTTAGTGGAGTTTGTGCATTTCTTATAAATGCGGGGAACTTATCATTTAAAGGCTCTTCGGCGAATGCTAAAATGTTTCTAACAGTTGCAGCCTTTTTGGGCTTTCTGTCTTTTGCTGCATTAGTAATAACTTCTTTCTTTATTATAACGTGGTGGCATTCCGTGTTATTATTTATAGTAGCAAGTGCTATCGGTGGGCTAATTAACCCTATCGGAAAGAATGTATTTATCGCACTATTAGCAGTGATTGGAATTGTTATTTTTAATATTTTGTCGTGGACAGCAATATTTTAATGAAATTTTAAATATTAATCAACAATGAAAGAGCGTGAAAAATATCTATCAAAATCTGACTATAATACTTATGATAATAGGCTTACTAATTTATATTATTTAGAATATAGTTTGTCTAATATGCGCGAACTTTTGTCAGCCGTCAAATTAAATTGCAATAACTTGCAACATTATCATAATTTTATAGAAAAAATAAAAATAGATGAAACGTTATTTTCTGATGTTTTGAGTAAAATAAAAGAAGATGTTTTTAAACTTGATTATTTTTTGGAAAAAAATCAATTAAATACCAATATTTCTAACAGTAGAGACGAAATATTGTTTGAGATGCAAAGTACACATAACATACCATATAAGATTTTTCATTCAAATATTATATTTGATAAAAATGAAGACTGTGATTATTGCTTGAAAATTAATTATAAATGGCTTTCCGATGAGTATATAAAAGAAAATGGTCGTTTGTCAAGAGCATTGGAACTTAAGCGCAGAGCGAAAGAACGTAGATTTAACTTCTTTGCTAATATATTGGGTGGCATTATAGTATTATCAATTATTTATTGTTATCTTCTTTTTGGAGAGTATATTACTAAACAGATTGGTTTGTGGTCTATTATTATATTTCTTTTTTTGTTTATCGGCATCCCATTTCTTATTGGAAAATTTAAAAGATAATCCGCTCGCGCCAATTTATAATTGGTGTGCATAAATAACAAAACAATAAAACTTTAAAACAAAAATACTATGAAAATACCACTATTTATATTATTGGATTACCAAACAATGATTGAATATGATTTGGCAGCAGGCTCTATTTTGGGCGATATTATTGCTTTCATTATTATTTTTGGTGGAATATTCTTATTATCTATTATATTTTCTTTCATTAATAAAATAATCAAAAAAAATAAAAAAACCAAAGAATAATAACCCTCGTTCGGCACAGGCTCTGCCTATGTCGCGGTTAAAAGTAAGTCTTTTGACTTGCAAACAAAAACAAAACTTTAAAACCAAAATACTATGGCAAATTTTACAGAACAACAAATTCAACAAGTTTGGGAAAAAGGAAATACCAAGCAGGGATTTAATCCAAACACACACCGTTTTGATGTATGCGGTGCAATAATGCAGCGCGACCAATACGGCAATCGTTCGCACAACAAAGGTTGGGAGATAGACCACATAAAGCCCGAAAGCAAAGGCGGCACAGATAATATTTCAAACCTGCAGCCCCTGCAATGGGAAAATAATGTGTCCAAATCCGACAACCCAAACAAGTCCAATTTTTGCGTGTCAACTTTAACTTATAAATAGGTTATTTCTTTGAAATTACCCTGCGTTTTATTCGCCACCAAAAATAGCGTATCGGTTGTATCGGAACATTATAGTGTTCCTGTTTTCCGTATTTTATACGGTAATAGGGCAATATTGCCCACTGCAAAAATTTATTCATCTTTTTTATGCAAAGGTACAAATAAAACAGCAATATCGTTCATTTTATTCACCAATTATTCACTAAAACAAAATAAAAACCAGTAACTCGCTAATTTTTAATCATATAAAATCACACATATCCCCTCTTAATCAGTGGGTCGAGGGTTCGAGCCCCTCCGAGGTCACAAAAAGAAAAAAGAGAGAATTTTTAGTTCTCTCTTTTTCGTTTTATTATTCTTTTACCACTCGGATAGTGCCTTTTACTTCACCAAGACACGAATGTTTCAATACATAATAGTAATTACCCGGCTCAACAGGTTTATTTTTATAAGTTCCGTTCCAACCTTTACCGCTTGCACCTTCAAATACGGTTGTTCCATAGCGGTTGAAGACGGTTAAATTTTCTATATCCGTATCGCCCTGCAAGAAATTTTGGTTGGCAGCCTGACCGCCGCCCCAAATAATGGCATTAGGCAGTTTCGGACAGTCTTCCGGCGTGGGTGGTACAGGCACACAAGGAATGTAAATCAAAACACTTTCGAGCCTGACATCAACACCGCATTCTGTGTAAACACAGCGAAGATAGCCGTTGTAGTCGTCTTTATTATCGTCTGTTACGGTAAAAGGAAACGCTATTGCATTCCAAGTGCTGCCGTCTAAGCATATTTCCCAACGTTCTCCGGGCTTAGTTGTGTAGTTGGCAAGGTAGGCATTAAGCGTATCTCTTGCTATTGTTTTGCTGACAACAATACCATCGTCATCGCAATCAACATCAATTTGTCCGATTAGTGTTGGCGGTGTATATGGGGTAATATCGACTACAATTGTTCCATTACTGCCTGCCTGCCCTTCAACACATTGATAAGTATTAGTTACATCATCTAATCCTTTTTCTCCTCTATTTGCTGCTAATGAAGAACGTATAGTGTTTTCTTCACCTGCGGTGACTTTTATGTTTATATTTCCGCCACTTCCGCCACTTCCGCCACAGAAACCACCTACACTTATATTATTTCCACCGTTTCCTGCATTTGCTGCAATATTATTGTTGATGTTCAGAGTACCCTGTAACGCATAAATTCTAACAGTGCCACCATTGCCGCCCCAACCGGCGTGGTCGGCACGACCATTAAATGGAGCGGAATTGCCTTCGTTAGTACCTGTAGGATTTCCCATACTTGCAGTTGCATCTTGTCCGTTTGCGGCGTTGGCTTGTATTTGTGTTGTAGTAACATTACCATTACTTGATGTTAATACTACATTACCACCATAACCTCCACTACCTGCTTGATTCCAAAAAGTACTTGCGTTAGGAGCCCCGACAGGAACACCCGCCAATCCGCCATTTACAATTATCGTAGCAACAGTCAAATTTGAACAAGAAGTTATGTCTACTGTACCACCATTACCACCGTCAGTACTTGCCTTATTACGATTATTATTTATTCCAACCAACGTACTTGTTGCTTGTCCAGTACCATTTCCGCCGTTTGCGATGATAGCACCGCTAATGATTACTGCACCGCCAGAAGTTATCTGTATTTTACCACCATTTTCAGATGTCGGCACACCGGAAACCGCATTATCTGAATAAGGGTTGTTATTTTGTCCGGTATTTCCGGCATTCGCATCTATCGTTCCGGTAGTTGAAATATTTCCTATTGCTTCAATTGTAATATTTCCGGCTTTTCCGGGTGCAGCAACAGGTTGACTTCCACCTTCCATATTTGAGCCTCCGCCATTTCCGCCGTTGGCTGTAATAGAATTAATTGTCAGAGTTGTGGCACTTTTGATACTTACATTACCGGCATTGCCGCCTTTACCGCCTATTCTGTCGTCTTTATAACCGGCAGGCGTTGATATGCCTAATCCGCCGGAAGTGTTGATAACACCCGAAACGGTTACGCTGCCACCTGCTTCAATAATGAGGCTGTGTCCGTCTTTCCCTGCTCTTTGAGTGCGAGTGATGTCATTGGCAGTTGAAGAGTTACCCGCTACTCCGCTCAAATCAAGATTACCGCTAATGGTAATATTTCCGCTCGCTTTAATCGTTAATGTTTTAGCCGTACCTGCATTTTGCGCAACAATATTATTGCTGATGACCGCATCGCCGGGTATGTCAATTAATCCGCTACCGCTCAATGCAGTTATTATATCTGCTTGTGTAATCGTTGTTTGAGCCGGCAAATTACTAAAACTCAAAAGAGCAAGGCACGCAAAGAGTGCCAAAGATTTGTGTTTGAATGTTGATTTTTTCATTATACATTATTTAAAGGGTTGTTTTTTTCAAAAAATAGAGCGGCAAATGTACAAAAAAAATTTTACCTGCAAGAGAAAAAAATATAAAAAAAATTCACAACAATATTTTGTGGATAAAAAAATAAAGCGTACTTTTGCGCCCGATTATTATCCGTCATAGTCAAAATGCGGAAATAGGCGTATTTTATTAGAATAGCAAGAGTTATGCCCCTCGTGCGGTTTGAAAGAATAAAGCGGATTTCCAAAGTAAAAACAAAAAAACATTTTTATACAGTGGATACATTAAGTTATAAAACCATTTCTGCCAACAAAGCAACGGTGCAGAAAGATTGGTTGGTGGTAGATGCCACCGATTTAGTGTTGGGACGTATGGGGTCTAAAATCGCCAAAATTTTGCGCGGTAAATACAAAGCCACCTACACCCCGCACGTGGATTGCGGCGACAACGTCATCGTTATTAATGCCGACAAAGTGAAACTAACAGGCAGAAAATGGACAGACCGCATCTATTTGAGTTACACCGGCTATCCGGGCGGACAACGCGAAATTACGCCGGAAAAACTCTTGGAAAAAAGCCCCGAAAAACTGATTAAAAAGGTGGTGAAGGGTATGTTGCCCAAAAACCGCCTCGGTGCCGTTCTTTTGGGAAATCTCTATGTATTTGCAGGCGCAGAACACGACAAACAGGCGCAACAGCCAAAAGTAATTGATTTAAACACACTTAAATAAAAAGAATGGAAACAATCAACGCAATAGGTAGAAGAAAAGCAGCCATAGCCCGCGTATTTGTTAGCGAAGGCAATGGTAAAATTACCATCAACAAACGCGAATTGGAAACGTATTTTCCATCGAGTATCCTGCAATTTGTAGTAAAACAGCCCCTCAACACGCTGGGTGTTGTCGAAAAATACGATATTAACGTTAATCTCGGCGGCGGCGGTTTCAAAGGACAGGCTGAGGCATTGCGCCTTGCTATCGCTCGCGCATTGGTGAAAATCAATGCCGAAGACAAACCCGCGCTGAAAGCCGAAGGCTTTATGACCCGCGACCAACGCGAAGTGGAACGTAAGAAACCCGGACGTCCGAAAGCACGTAAGAGATTCCAGTTCAGCAAACGCTAATATTTTAATTATAAATGGTAAATTGTTAATTGTAAATTACATATTAATAATTAACAATTTGCCATTTACAATTAAATAAAGGTTTAGTATCTAAATTCGCAAGATTTCGAGACAAACGTAACACGTTTTTGGAAATGTGTTACGTTTAACAGAAGAACGGACTACTTGCGGGTTGATAAAACAGAATGTAAACAATTAAAAATCAAATTAAAAAAAATGGCTCAAATTTCTTTTGAAGAATTATTAGAAGCAGGCGTTCACTTCGGACACCTGAAACGTAAATGGAATCCGGCAATGGCTCCGTACATCTTTATGGAACGCAACGGTATCCACGTGATTGACTTGCACAAAACGGCTGTAAAACTCGAAGAGGCAGCAGCAGCAGCAAAATCCATCGCCAAATCGGGCAGAAAAATCCTTTTCGTAGCCACCAAAAAACAGGCAAAAGACATCGTTGCAGGCAAAGCGCAACAAGTGGGTATGCCTTACATCACAGAACGCTGGGCGGGCGGTATGCTTACCAACTTCCCCACTATTCGCAAGGCTGTGAAAAAAATGACGACCATCGACAAAATGATTAAAGACGGTACGTTTGACAACCTCTCGAAACGCGAAAAATTGCAAGTGTCGCGCCAACGCGAAAAATTGGAAAAAGTTCTCGGCTCTATTGCCGATCTTACCCGCTTGCCGTCAGCACTTTTCATTGTTGATGTGATGAAAGAACACATTGCCGTGCGCGAGGCTAACCGCTTGGGAATACCCGTGTTTGCAATGGTGGATACGAACTCCGACCCCTCGAACATAGATTTCGTAATTCCTGCCAACGATGACGCTACCAAATCGGTGGAAATCATTCTCGGCAGAGTTGTAGAGGCTATCGAAGAAGGTTTGCAGGAACGCAAAATAGAACGCACAGAGGCAGAATCTGCAACAGCAGACGAAGATGCGCCCAAAAAAGAGCAACGCCGCGCTGCCCGCCCTGCCAAAAAAGAACGTGTGCAGAAAGAAGATGAACAGGCTTTGAATGCTAACGTGGCAGCAAAATTTTTAACTAACAACGAAGACGAAAAATAATTTAAGAAAGGAAACAGAATTATGGCAGTAACAATGGCAGAAATCAGCAAATTGCGCACGATGACGGGCGCGGGTATGATGGACTGCAAAAATGCTTTGAATGAAAGTAACGGCGACTTGGAAAAAGCCATCGAAACTATCCGCAAAAAAGGTCAAGCCATCGCCGCTAAACGCAGCGACCGCGAGGCTTCGGAAGGTTGCGTATTGGCAGCAGCCGAAGGCGATTTCGCAGCCGTGTTGGCATTGAAGTGCGAAACGGACTTTGTGGCTAAAAATGCAGACTTTATCGGGCTGACGAAACAAATTCTTGACTTGGCTATCGCACAAAAACCGGCTGACCTGGCGGCTTTGAAAGCCCTCACGGTAGACGGTCGCACGATTGCAGACCTCGTAACCGAACGCTCAGGCGTAACGGGCGAGAAAATGGAACTCGATTACTACGAATTTGTAAAGGGTGCTACGGTAACGTCTTACATTCATTCGGGCAATAAATTGGCTACTATCGTTGCTTTTGCCGAAAAAGATGCCGACTATGAAACAATCCACGGTATAGCACTGCATATTGCAGCAATGTCGCCTGTGGCTATTGATGAAAGTGCTGTTCCTCAAAATGTAAAAGACAACGAGTTGGCAGTGGCTATCGAAAAAACCAAAGCAGAACTTGTTGCAAAAGAAGTTGAGGTTGCGCTGAAAAAAGCAGGTATCAATCCTGCACACGTTGATAGCGAAGACCATATTGAATCAAATATGGCAAAAGGTTGGATTACAGAAGAAACGGCTGCAAAGGCACGCGAAATAAAGACAACGGTTGCAGCAGAAAAATCTGCAAGTTTGCCGGAACAAAAAGTGAATGCTATTGCCGCAGGTCGTTTGGCTAAGTTTTTTAAAGAATATACGCTTGTAGAACAAAAGTATGAAGGCGGTGGCGAAGATGCAGGTAAAATTACCGTAAAAGAACTGCTTGCTAAAAAACATTTGACTTGTGTTGCTTTCAAAAGGGTAACTTTGAATCAGGAGTAATAAAACTTCAATAAAAAATGCAGGGGCGGAAATTTTTTTCCGCCCCTGTGTGTTTTTTAAACGATTATTCTATGCTAATCACTCCTATTTTACAATCAGTAAGTGTAAGTTTTTCAGTACGGGCAGTAATAATTGCTTGATTGTTGCCCAAATGAACACAATTCAATATTTCGGGTTCCAAATTATCTTTTCTCACTGCGCTTATATCTACCGTCTGCTTTGTTTGTTTGCCGTCTTTGTCCAAAGTTACGCTTACCAAAGTTCCGTATTTATATAGCGGCGAGAATGCGGAACCTGCAAAAATATTTTCAATTTCTTTGGAATTTTCATTGGTCTTCATATTCTTTTTGTCGTCTGTAAAAATCAGCACTACATTATCGCCCGAAAGAAATACTTCGTAACTCATTTTATCGCTGATATTAGGGAGACCTTCTATTTTATTTGTTTCCGATGCGCTTTGGTCTTTGGGTACTCGTTTCATATATAATAATTTATTTCCGCTGATTTTGAACACATACACATCTCGAAAATAGTGTCTAACGGATTGGGTAGTTTTAGTTGTCATAGTCGAATAGCCTAATCTTTCATTTTGAAAAGCACTTGAACCACCTACATTGTTAGACCAACGAATATCTGTATGTGTTCTCTCTTTTAATGAATTAACTTCCGAACAAATGACAACATCGCCGTTTTCACCATACAGCGGCTCGTTAAATTCGTAATCATCATAACGTTCCGGCAGTTTTTTCTTATCGTGCAAAGTCAATATGTCCAAAGGAATGTCCTGAAAAGTAATGTTTTCTGCTTTACTGAAATCATCGTTCATTGCAAAAAAACAACCGCCTGTTTTGTTATTGTCCGTCTTATGCGAAAAATAGCCCAACACGAGCAAATGATTGTCGGCAGAGGCTATCAGGTGGCAGTCCTGATAAAGATAATCATTCATATTCACTGTAAAGCGTTTTTCGCTGCCATTGGCAGAATATTTCGCAAGAATGTAATTATAATTCTTTTTGTCGCTGTATTTTTTGTATGCAGTATACAGATTACCCTCGTTATCTACTGTAATATCGGCGAAAGTTGGCGAGGTTGTTTTCTTTTCCCATATCTTTTGCAGTTGATTATCAACCATCAGCAGTTGATAACTGTCATCGGTATCTTTCTTTTTGGCGGCTTCTCGGAATACAAATAAAAGTTTAGATTGGTCGGGCGATAGGCGCAAACCGCCAAAGTTTTCAAACTTAACGCCTGCAAATTGTTGCGTTATTTTTTCAAAGAGCATTTTACTTTTGTTGAATTTGTAAAATTCATAAGCCGTTTTCTTGTCGGGCGAGTCGAAAATACCTATATTGTCGTAAATATAAGCATAGGTTTCATTTCCTACTTGATACACTTTTTCGATTTTCATTTCTTGCTCAAATGTTTTTGATTCAGTCGGTTTCAGTGTTGTTTTGTCATATTTTTCTACTCTGTAGCCTGCTGTCCATTTGTTTAGTTTTATTTTTACCAAAAAATAATAAGAAGATTCGTCTTCGCCTAAATATCTGTCGTAAAGACTGATGTTCTTATTGAACGTTGTTTCCCATTTTGCCGTTACTTTCGGCGCGTTTTGCGCAATTATTAATGTTGCGCAGGCAATGAATCCAATGCTTAAAAAAAGTTTTTTCATAAAATAAAAATTTGAAATTAATAATATAAATAGTTAGTTGGTTTTTTTCGGTTTGCGCATTCCCGCCTCTTGCGCGAGTATGTTTTTGTAACGTTCGGCGATGGCGTTGACGTTGTCTGCCAAGAGCGGATAGCCGGTGTCTTGGTTGAGCAAGATGAAGACGTCAAGCACGTTGAGCAGGGCGCGGAAGGCGTGGTCGGTTTCACCGCGCAGGTGTCGCATATTGTCGTTGGGGCGGTTGCCGCTCTCTTCGTAACGCGCTTCCATCAGGCGTTTGAATTGCTCGTTCTCATATTGGAGTTGGTTGACCCAGTCGTCGAGTTTGAGATTTTGAATGTCGTTGAGGAAGGGCGTTTTTTTGAGTTCGCGCAGCAGGTCGTCTATGGCAGCGGTTTCGGCATCAAAGGTTTTTTTGGCGATGTTGCCGTAGTTTTTGAAGACGATGGCGAGGCGTATGCCCCTCTCGCGCTTGTCTTGCTCAAAGTGGTGCGTGTTTGCCTGCACAGTGAGGTGGAAACCGCGAAATACTTCATCGCGTTTCTCGTCTTGTGCCGTGATGAGGTCGGTGTAGACGCTTTTGCGCATCTCGTCGAGCAGGTTGGTTTCAGCCTCGTGTGCCGCTGTGTAGGTTTTGTACACAGGGTTGAAGATGAGGTTGTCGGGGTTGAATTTCGTAGCCGCAGCGATGAACTCGCTGTGATACTCCACGTGCGTTTCGTTGCGCAACTGTGCGTAATCAAATCTAATCATTGTCTTGTTCATAGTGAAAAAGGTTTTAAGGTGTGAATATTATTTGCATATTTACTTGCAAGTCTGTTTTCGGTCGGAAAGTGCTTTGCATAGGAACATACAAGTCTGTTTCCGGTCGAAAAGCGGTTTGCATAGAAACATAAAAGTCTGTTTCCGGTCGGAAAGTGCTTTGCATAGAAACATACAAGTGTCTTTCCGGTCGGAAAGCCTTTTGCATAGAAAAAAGATAAATATATGAGAAATATAATGTTTTGGGATATATTTTTATTGCAACACACATATTTTTTTTGTTTTTTTTTGATGGGGCAAAGGTAGATATAATTTTTGTAATGTAAATAAAAAAACAAACTTTTCCAAAGTCCAAGACTTTGGAAAAGTTCATTTATCTAAAAACAAGATTTATTTTCCTTCTTGTTCCAGCAGCAAAGTTTTTGTCGGTTGGTCGCAAACTTCGGTGGGACCGAAATATTGAATGGGACCCGGATAAACATAAGCCGTTGTTTTTGCCCACTCTTCGCGGTTGGCGGCGAGTTTTTTGAAAGGTGCGCCGTCTAAACGCACGAGGGCTTTTTGGATAACGGGTTTCATCTGTCCGTGACGTTTTTCCATATTCATCATCATCGTAACGGGTACGCCGCCTGCAATCCATTCGGCTGCGGCTGCGGTGGTGTTGCGGATTGACGACATATAGCCTGTTTTGCCTGCGCCGATGAGTTGGGCGGCATTCACGCCGAGCGAGTAGCAATAATCTGCATCGAAATTCGAGGGTGCGGCGCAGCGTCCTTCGTAGCCGAAGAAGTGTGCCAAACCGCTGAATTTGCCTTTGTACGCGCCTGCGTCTTTGCGGCGTTTCAGTTCCTTGCCTACCATTTCGATAAGCAGTTTTTCGGTTTCGATGAGCGACACTTGTACGTTGCCGTGCGGGTCGCGGTCGAGCGTAAGTTGCTTGGCGATGGCATCGGGCAAACTTGCATATACGGCGGCACTTGGGGCGGTCAAGCCTTTCAATGCTTTTTGTACGTCTGTTTCGTGCGAAAGCAAATCATTTAACTCGGAAATCAATATTTTTACTTCGGGGATAAATTCCACCAAACCTTCGGGGATAAGCACCACGCCGAAATTGTCGCCGTTAGCAGCGCGGGCGGCTACCACATCGGCAACGCCGTTCACTACTTCGCTGAGGGTTTGCTTTTTAGCCTCTACTTCTTCAGAAATAATGGTAACGTTGGGTTGGGTTTGCAAGGCGCATTCAAGTCCGATATGCGATGCCGAGCGTCCCATCAGTTTGATGAAGTGCCAATATTTTTTTGCGGAATTGGCATCGCGCATAATATTGCCGATGACTTCGGAATAGACTTTGCAAGCGGTGTCGAAACCAAAAGAAGTTTCAATCACTTCGTTTTTCAGGTCGCCGTCAATGGTTTTGGGGCAGCCGATAACCTGAATGCCGGTTTGCTTTTGCAGATAATATTCAGCCAGCACGCAAGCGTTGGTGTTCGAGTCGTCTCCGCCAATAATCACAACGGCTTTGATGCCGAGTTTGTTGCAGATTTCCACGCCTTTGTCGAATTGCGCGGTTTCTTCGAGTTTCGTGCGCCCCGAGCCGATGATGTCGAAACCGCCGGTGTTGCGGTATTCGTCAATGATGTTGACGGTCAGTTCGATGTATTTGTGGTCAACCAATCCGCCGGGACCGCTGAGGAAACCGTAGAGTTTGTTGTTTTCGTTGAGCGATTTCAATCCGTCGAACAAACCGCTGATGACGTTGTGTCCGCCCGGCGCCTGTCCGCCCGAAAGGATTACGCCCACGTTGATAGCCTGATTGGCGTGTTTTTCGCTTGCCTCAAAGGTAATGATGGGCATTCCGTAGGTGTTCGGAAACAGTTTTTTGATGTCCGCCTGGTCGGCAACGGACTCGGTGGCTTTGCCCTCAACGGCTTTTACTGCGCCGTGCAGCAAAGCGTTAGGCAACTTGGGTTGGTAAGTTGCGCGAGCAATTTGTAATGCACTTTTTGTACTCATTTTTATTTAGATTTATAGATTTTAGAGTTTAGTTTCCTATCGCAAAATTATGGGGATTTTTTGCCCGCACGCTTTTATAAAACCTCTGAATTTCTTGCATATCACTATCCACATTGCCGCTTGGCACAAGGATTTTTCCCAGATTGATGGTTTTCAGTTGGTAGTCCAAACTTGCCAGCACGATGGGCACTTTGGCGGCTTGGGCGATGAAGTAGAAACCGCGTTTCCACTTGGGGTTGCGTTTGCGCGTGCCTTCGGGCGTGATGGCTACGTTCAGTTTCTTGTAGCGGTGAAACATTTCTACCACTTGCTCGGTGAGCGAGGATTTATTCTTTCTATCCACCGGAATGGCGCCCATCGGCTTGAAAATAAGCGAGAGGGGGAAAACTGTCCAAGATTTTTTGATAAGGAAGTGTCCTTTTCTGCCTAACGACCAATAGGCAAGTTTTCCGAGAATAAAATCCCAGTTGCTTGTGTGCGGAGCGAGGCAAAGTACGCATTTATCGGGTATTTGTGGAATACTGAATTTTATTTTCCAACCGAACTTGCGGAGGAGGTATTTGCTGATGTTCATTCCCATTCTTTTTTTTGCGGGTGCAAAGATACGCATTTTTCTTTATATGCAAAAAAGAAAATAAAGTATTACCTTTGCACGCAAATATTTCAGAATGACAAAATTTTACAGCATATTCATATTTTCCTTATTATTGACCACACAAGCATTGGCGCAAAAAACGGTAGTGTCGGGCAAAATCATTGCTGCCGAAAATGGCGAGGCGATGCCCTACGTTACGGTGTTGTTTGAGGGAACGAACGTAGGCACAGTGTCCGATGCGGTCGGCTCGTTTTATTTGGAAACAACGCAGGAGGTTAAAACGCTGGTTGTTAGTTCTGTCGGTTACATTCTGCAAAAATTCGATGTGGATAACATTCGCGGGAAAAGTACGGTGGTCATTATGCGGGAAGAAACATTCAATCTCGGCGAAGTGAGCGTAATGCCTGACGACAGTTATGTGCGCAGCATTTTGAAAAAGGTATCGGAACGGAAAAAACAAAACGACACTCGCTATTTCAACGATTGGTCGTGCGCCTTGTACAGCAAAATCGAAATCGACCTAAAAAACATCAAACGCTACGACCTGAACAGCAAGGTGCTGAAACAAATCGACTTCATCTACAATTATATGGATACGCTCGAAACGTATGCGTTTTTGCCGGTGTTCATTACCGAAACGTCTTCGGATTTCTACCACTACGCGGACGGCGAGGAAACGGAGTACATCAACGCCACCAAAATTTCGGGTATGGAAACGGATATGATTAGCGAATTTACCGGAAAACTTTACACGGATATTAATCCGTATAATAATTTTTTTGTACTCAATAATGTCAATTTTGTGATGCCGCTAAATGACTACGGCACGCTGTATTACAAATATTATTTGCGGGACAGCACCATCGTCAATGGGCAGAAGATTTATGAAATTTCCTTTCGCCCCAAGCGCACGCAAACGCCCACTTTCAAAGGCAAAATGTGGATAGCCGACAGTCTTTTTGCATTGACAAAAATAGAAATGCGCCTCTCGGAAACCGCCAATGTCAATTTTATGAAAGAGATTGTGTATGAAAAGGATTTCAGGCAGTTGGGCGAC
Source organism: Prevotellaceae bacterium (assembly GCA_031261165.1). Lineage (GTDB taxonomy): Bacteria > Bacteroidota > Bacteroidia > Bacteroidales > Paludibacteraceae > JAISJU01. The sequence goes on along the minus strand of JAISJU010000033.1, from coordinate 12,341 downwards.
AAATATATCCCCGCCAAAGAGTCGTTTTGGGGCGATTTCAATATTCAGAAGAAAGACAGCAAACTGCTCGGCTTAATCGGGCGCAAAAACATTATACACAAAGATTTTCAATTTAAAACCGCTGCGGAAATGCCCCAAAAGGCAAAAAAAGAAATCGTGGTGTCAGAAAATGCGATGAGTTTCGATAAAACGTTTTGGGACAGCGTTCGCCCCGTTGCCCTCAATGAGCGCGAGGAGGCGATTTACACGATGGTCGATTCCATCAAAAAAGTGCCGATTGTGCGCACCGCCAAAGATGTCGCCGAAATGCTGATGTTCGGTTATAAGGAGTTGGGACCTGTGGAATTGGGACCTTATTATTACCTGTATAGCAGCAACGAGATTGAGGGCAGCCGTTTCCGGCTCGGCATTCGCACCACCAAGAAGATGCACAAAAAACTGCGCCTGAACGCCTACACGGCTTACGGTATCCGTGACAACGCTTTTAAATACGGTGGCGGATTTCAGTACTTTTTCAGTAAGGACAAACGGTTTTCCATCGAGGCGCAATACCGCCACGACTACGAAATGCTGGGCAGAAACGAGAACGCGCTCAACGTGGATAATATCCTCAGTTCCGTGCTCGACAAACGCAATCTGTCCAAACTGAATATGCGCGATAATATTTACTTTCAGGTAGATAAGGAATGGGGCAGCGGATTTTCAAACACGCTGCAATTCTCGGTTTCGCGTATCGGCTCGAGCAAGTTTGTACCGTTTTACGCACCCGATTCGGCTCTCGTTCCGCACATCAAAATGGCGGAAATCAGCCTGAACACACGCTTTGCGGGCAACGAAAAAACCATTATGGGCGATTACGAGAAATTCCGCGTGGGTGGCACAACGCCGGTTATCAACCTGAAAATCACGGCGGGATTGAAAAACGTTTCCGGCAGCAATTACAATTACCTGCGCCTGCACGCCGACATCAACGACCGCCTGCCGCTGCCGCCGCTTGGTTACTTGTCTTACCTCGTGCAGGGCGGTTGGCTGCTGGGCGATATGCCTTTCCCGCTGATGAAAATACACGAGGGCAACGAAACATACTCCTACAATATCTACGCCTTCAACCTGATGAACTACCACGAATTTGTGAGCGACCGCTACGCCTCTGTCAGTGTGGAACACCATTTTCAGGGCTTTTTCCTCAACCGCATACCGCTCATTCGCAAATTGCAGTGGCGCGAAGTGGTAGGGGCGCGTTACCTCATCGGCGCGATGGACAAGGGGAAGCACAAGCAACTGCTTTTTCCCGTTGCAATGCAGTCCTTCGATGGCAAACCCTACGCCGAAGTATCGGCAGGTATCGAAAATATTTTTAAGTTTATACGCATAGATGCTGTCTGGCGGCTCACGGAAACCAAACGCAAAGATGCGGACAGGTTTATGGTGATGTTTTCTTTGCAGTTTATATTATAAAAAAGAAAAATAGACATTCCATTTTTTCAAAAAATGGAATGTCTACTTAATTTACCTCCCCAACAAAAAAATACAAGGCTTCTTATCAATCATAAGAGGCTTTTCTTTTTTCCAATCTTTAATCGTTTTTGTCTTAATAAATTCCGTATCAAGCGTAATATCGGCGGCGATGCAGAGGCGGGTTTGCGCTTGGCAGTGCGCGAGAATATCGTCAAACATTTTCAGGTTGCGGTAAGGCGTTTCGATAAAAATTTGCGTTTGATTTTCCGATAATACTTCCAATTTTTTAAGTGCTTTCGCCCTTTCGGCGGGCGGAATGGGCAGATAGCCGTTGAAAGCAAAGTTTTGTCCGTTGAAACCCGATGCCATCAGCGAGAGCAAAATAGACGAGGGACCTACCAACGGCACTACCTTATAGCCCCTTTCCTGCGCCAGACGCACCACATCGGCACCCGGGTCGGCAATGGCGGGGCAGCCCGCTTCGGAAATAATGCCCGTATCCAGATTTTGTTCCAAAGGTTTGAGAAGAGCGGATAGCATTTTCGGGTCGGTGTGCTGATTTAACTCGTAAAAATGCAGTTCGTCAATATTGATGTCGCGGTCTGTTTTTTTTAGAAAACGCCGCGCAGAACGTATATCTTCTACAATAAAGTGTTTGATTTTCAAAATCACATTGCGGTTTTCGGCAGGCAGCACGCGCTCTATGGGGCTGTCGCCAAGCGTTACGGGAATTAAATATAAGGTCGGCATATTGCTGTTTTTTTAAGAATGCAAATTACGCAAATTTATTTCTAATAAAAAAATCATTATCTTTGCAATATGAATTTACCGCAAGCATTTATCAATCAAATACAGCCGATTTTGGGCGCAGAAACCGCCGATTTCTTGCAGGCATTGCAGACGGAGTCGCCTGTTTCCATTCGTTTGAATGACAAAGTTCAATCCGCAATGACAGATACTGTAAAATGGTGCGAAACCGGTTTTTACCTGCCCGAAAGACCGCTTTTTACTGCCGACCCGCTTTTTCACGCGGGGGCGTATTATGTGCAGGAGGCATCATCAATGTTTGTGGAGCAGGCTGTAAAACAGCATATTAATGAGCCTGTCCGTATGCTTGACCTTTGCGCTGCGCCGGGCGGCAAATCCACGCACCTATCTTCGCTTTTGCCCGCCGGCAGTCTTTTGGTGAGTAATGAAATTATCCGTTCGCGGGCGTACATTTTGGCGGAAAATCTGATAAAGTGGGGCAATGCGAATGTTGTTGTAACAAATAATGAGCCGAAAGATTTTTCCGGTTTGCAGTCGTTTTTCGATGCAGTGCTGGTCGATGCGCCGTGTTCGGGCGAGGGAATGTTTCGCAAAGACGAGGGCGCGATAGCCGAGTGGTCGCCGGACAACGTGCGGAAATGCGCCGAGCGGCAGCGGGATATTTTGACGGCTGTGTGGTCGGCATTGAAAACAGACGGCATACTGATTTACAGCACCTGCACTTACAATCGTGCCGAAAATGAGGAAAATGTGCAGTGGATTATCCGCGAACTCGGCGCGGAATTATTGCAGATACGGATTGATGAGGCGTGGGGGATTACGGCTTCCGATTTCGGCTATCGTTTTTATCCGCACAAAACGCGGGGCGAGGGATTTTTTCTATCGGTTTTGCGGAAAACGGAAAGCCCCCATTGCGGGCTTGACCCTGTTTCTTTTCGTCATTGCGGGCTTGACCCGCAAACCCCTGCTTCTTTCTGTCATTGCGGGCTTGACCCGCAAACCCATAGGAAACAGGGCAAAAAGGGGATTGCGGGTCATACTTCGACTGCGCTCAGTAACCAAACCCGCAATGACGAACTGAAAAACCAACTAAAAAACCCCAACAATTGGACAATTTCCATTGACGGAAATAAAATCAGTGCTTTACCGAAAGATAGGGTAGAGGACATTGATTATTTAAGAAAAAGGCTGAATATAATGCACGCAGGCATACCGTTGGCAGAGCAGAAAGGCAAAGATTTTATTCCTGAGGCGGCTTTGGCGTTATCCAAAAATATTGATTTGCTGCAAGTGAATACTTTTGAGGCAGATTTGCCGACCGCGCTGCGCTTTTTGCAAAGAGAGGCAATCGAAACGCCCGATGCACCGCGCGGCTACTTGTTAATAATGTATCAGGGTTTGCCGCTCGGTTGGGTGAAAAACTTGGGCAACCGTGCCAACAACCTTTATCCGAATGAATGGCGGATACGAATGCGGCTTACCTGATTCTGTCCAGTGATTTGACCAAATCTTCGTCTTTTTTGATGGCAAAAAAGGCAAAAAGTGTCAAAGCAATATTGACTATATACAGATAAGAAAAAGGGTTGATTGCTTTCCCTTGTCGTATGGCACTACCGAATGACATACCAAACAAGAATATAAACAAAATGACATTCAGCAGATTAAACCTTAACTGCAAGTTTCTGTTTTTATAAAGAAAAATGCTTATGAAAGCAATGACTGCGCTACCGGCTGTGAGTATCGGCTGCAAAATATTTCCGCCAAGCGTAAAATAAAATATGACGGCAGAAATAACTACCACCATCAATAAATAAAGACTTTGTATTCTCTGTATCATAACTGTAAATTTTTATGACCGCAAAGTTACGCAAATAACCCGAACATACACAAATAAAAACGAAAAAAACTTCCGAGATGTCGCATCTTGGAAGCTCTTCCGCAAAAATCAGACGATTTTTACTCCCCTTAAAAAAAACTATGAAAACTCTTATTTAGTTTGCTGCACAAGTTGTATTGTGCCGTCTTCATTGTAAAAGAGTTTATCCACACAAATCGAGCGTTGCCAATCGTTCCATTCGCCGTTGATGGTGCTGAGTTCGCTGTTGTGGTAGAAGGCGTACCACTGCCCTTTGTATTCCACTATTGAGCCGTGATTGGTGTAACTGTCTGTCGGCTCCATATAAATGCCTTTGTATTCCCAAGGTCCCAAGGGGCTGTTGGAAGTGGCGTAGCGCATACGGTTGTCGCCTTTCACGCCTTCGGTATCGTTGCCCTCATCGTGGTTATCGGAGTACGAAAGATAGTAAATGCCGTTGCGTTTATGCACCCACGTTGCCTCGTGGAAATCCTGCAAACCCTGCATTTCCTGCAATTCGCCGTCAAGTTCGGTCATATTGTCTTTGAGTTTCGCGCCGTAGGAATGTCCGCCGCCGCCGTAGTAGAAATACGCCTGTCCGTCTTCGTCAATGAAAACGCAGGGGTCGATTTCGCCTTTTTCGGGCAAGCCTTTGAGCGGCTCGGGCAGCACTTTGAAGTCTGATGCGGGCTTGTCGCTCACGGCAATACCGATTTTCCAATTGTCGTTCCACGAATTTTTGTCGGGGTGGGGGAAGTAGAAGTAATATTTGCCGTTTTTGTACGCGCAGTCGGGTGCCCACATAAATTTGGCGTTGTTGTTCAATGCCTCTTTTTGCCAGGGTACATCGGCGGCGCGGAGTATGCGTCCGTGGTCTGTCCAATGCAGCATATCATCGGTGGAGAAGACGTGATAATTGTCCATTCCATCGCAGTTGTCGGGTGTCATATCGCGCGAGGGATAGACGTAGAGCCGACCGTCTGCCCACACGTGCGCCGAAGGGTCGGCGGTGTAGAGATGGCGGATAAAGGGGTTGTTAAAATTTTGTTCTTGGGCGGTTTCCGTTTTCTGTCCGCCGCAACTTGTAAATGCTAATGCTGCGCTTAATGCTGCAATGGTAATGAATGTTTTTCTCATAAAATCTTGATTTTAATATATAAGTGAAATGTTATGTCTTCGTGTTTCTTCGTGTAATGAATAGCGCGTTACACAAAGGAACACGAAGAAGACACGAAGATACACGAAGTTTTAAAATATTACGATAATTATTTTGATTTACTTAATTACTTTTTCTGTTTTTCCGTTATCATACAATATAATGTATATCCCGCTTTCGGGTTTTTTGGGCAATTTTTGTCCGATAATGTTGTAATAGCCTGCAACGGCGGCAAGCGCGTTTTCTTCTTTTATGTTTTCCACCGCAACATCAATTACTTCTACGCCATCAACGATGCAATGATTGAGAATGCCGTTTTGTTTGAGCGACACGCTGCTGCCGGTGTCCGAAGAAATGTTCAGTTCGCTTTTCAGAAAGGGGCGAATGGCGCGGACACTTTTCTGAATGTATTTCAAAGTCGGCACAGTCCGACCGTCTTCAAAATAATATGCCCAAGCCGGCAATGCGCCTGCGTGGTTGCTTGTCCAATAGCCGTTGGCGAGTGGCGTGTTGGCGGCTATCATTATGCTGTTGATGGTGCTTTTTTGTGCGTATATTTCTTTCCATTCGCCCACGCTCGGCAAGTGCCAATCGCCAAAGCCGCCTGCAAGAAAGTTTTTGCAGTATTCGGCGGCATTGCCTGCACCCAATTTATCAATAATCGCCTGCGTATTTTCCGCGCCGTTCATATCATTAGCGGCATTTCCATAATAGGGCATTTCTTCAAAATCTATTTGATAGCCGTCCCATTTTAATTTGCTTTCGGCAATCGAAATCATTTTTCCTGTTTCCAAAATTTCATCATATTGATAGACTACGCCGACTATGTCCGTATTGTTTTCTGCATAAACCAAAGAGCCGACTGCAATGTTTGTGCCTGCCGAAGTGCCGTCTTTTATCACAAATCCGTCCCAAACGGTGCGTGTACCGAAATTTGCGATTTGGGTAAGCGTGCGTTGCGTGCCGCCGCCGTCAAGAACGCTGCTATTTTCGAGGTCGTCTGCATTGGGTGCGAGGCGCACGGCGGTGTTGCCGCTCACCACGTAGCCGCCCATCACGGTAATGCCTTCGCGCATCACAAAGCCGCCTTCATACGTGCCAACGGACACAAAAATGGTGTCACCCGCTGCGGCTTGGTTGATTGCTGTTTGCGGGTTTTTCTTTGCCAAAGTCCATTTGCTACCGTTGTATGCGTCGCTGCCGGTGGGTTTCACATAGTAATTTGTTGCCGAAACAGATGTGGCAATGAAAAACAGCGCAATTATATAATGTAACTTTCTCATAGTGTTGTCCTCCTAATTTTTAATTACTTCATACGTTTTCCCACTTTCTGTTTCAAACGAGATTTCGTTATCCGAAATAATACTTGGCGTTATTGTGCTGCCGCCCTGTTCGGTTATGGTGTAGTTACTTGCGTTATTGAATTTTAATGCGCAAACATTTCCTGCATTGGAAGTGATTTCCGCTTTGTCCAATTCGCCGCCCGCCCATTCGGCACTGATTTCAAAATTCCCACGCGCTTTTATTCCTTTAAATGCGCCTGTGTTCCAGTCGCTTGGCAGCGATGGCAGGAGTTCGATGTAGCCGCCCTGACTTTGAATGAGCATTTCGGTCATACCTGCCGTTGCGCCCAAGTTGCCGTCTATTTGGAAGATATATGTCGGATGAACGTCAAGCAAATTGGCGAAAACACCACCTTTGCCGCCGTCAGACGGTTTGTGGAAGTCCACAAAATTCAGTGCCGATTTCAGCAGCGTGTGCGCACGGTTGCCATCGCGCAGCCGCGCCCAGAAGTTGAGTTTCCACGCCATACTCCAACCTGTGCCGTCATCACCGCGCGTGTTGAGCGTTTTTTTCATTGCGGCGGCGTAGAGGCTGTCCTGCACGCTTCTGCCCGCTACGATTTGCGAGCCAGGGTGCAACCAAAAGAGGTGGTTGGCGTGGCGGTGGTGTCCATCGCCGCTGATGTCCATTGCAACCTCGTCTTTCCATTCCATAAACTGCCCTGCCAAGCCGATTTGCGGACCTGCCAAGCGGCTTTTGGCAGTTTTTATTTCATTGATTTCCGATGAATTTTCGCCCAAAACATCGGCGGCTTTCAGCACAAAGTCAAAAAGTTCCCAAATGATAGCCTGGTCGCACGATGCGCCGAGCGAATACGCGCCGTGTTCGGGCGAGTAAGACGGATTGGCAACCAGCGAGCCATCGCGGCTGTCCGCCCAAAGGTTATCCACCCAAAAGAGGGCGGCATCGCGCAAAGCGGGAAAATTATCTTGCAAAAATTGCCTGTCGCCGCTGAATTGGTAATGTTCCCAAATATCCTGACAAATCCACGCGGCGGCGGCGGGAAAGTAAAAACCATCGTACCAATTTCCGGGCGCGGTGTTGCCCCAAATATTATTCTCGTGATGCACCACCCAGCCGCGCACTGCCGAGCCGTCTTGCTTGCAATAGTAGCGTTGCGCCGTCTGCGTTCCGCGCGGCACGAGGCTTTGCACGTATTTAATCATCGGCGCGTGGCATTCAGCGAGGTTGGTCGGCTCGGCAAGCCAATAGTTCATTTGCAGGTTGATGTTCGTGTGATAATCCGATGCCCAATCGGGGTTTAAGCCTTCTGCCCACACTCCCTGCAAGTTCGCCGGCAGCGTGTTTTCTCTTGAAGAAGAAATCAGCAAATACCGCCCGAATTGATAATACAGCATTTCCAGATACAGGTTTTCGGCGGTGGTATTTGTGTTGTTTTTCAGCCCTTCGAGCAGTTTGCGGGTATTATTTTCGGGCGCGGAAATATTGCCGAAAGTGAGTTTAAGTCTATCGTAAAGCGATTTATAATCTTGTATATGTTCGGCTTTCAACGCGGCATAATCCGAAACGGCAGCAAGACTGGCAGCCGTTTTGTCCTGCGGATTTTCCGCCGAGAAATAATTAAATGTATTGTCTATACATTGCACATAATTGGTGGCGGCGGACATTAATACAAGTATTTCGTCTGCATTTTCCACCGTAATGCGCTTACCGTCTGCGCTGATTGTTCCGCCGGTGTTGATAATTTTTATTTGTTGTGCAAATTTCAGTCCGTTGGCACTTTGGTCGGCGGGTTTGCCGGTCATTGTGATAACGTTGCCTGCGGCAGAAATTTCTACTGCCGACTGTGGCGTTGAAATCCAAAAGACGCGGCTGAGTTTGCCCGCTTGGCTTGCCGTGAGGCGCATTGCCATTACGTTTTTCGGGTAACTCATAAAATATTCGCGGGCGAAATCCGTGCCGTCTTCGGTGTAACTGACGGTTACGAGGGCGTTGTCAATGTCGAGTGTGCGCTCGTAACCGGAGTAGGTTACGGTTGATGTTTCGGTGGAATTATTGAGGACAATTTCGCTCAATTGCGGTTGCGCACTTGCCGGATTGCCTGCGAGTGCTGTGATTTCTAACTTGTAATATTTATAGGAAACAGCAGAAACAGCAACCGAAAAATTAAAAGTTTTCACTTGGTTTCTTTCGTTAAACACGGCATTTGTTACTGTATCTAATAATATATAATCATCTTCGCCGGTGTTTGAGCCGTATATCTTCCACGATTTGGGGTCGCGGTCTGGTACATCGCCCCCGGACACGAGGCTGTACGAGTCGGCGTTTTTGGCGCGGTCGTATTCCCAAGTAATACTGATGGGCAACGATGCTGCGCCCTGAAAATTATCGGCAGCATACCATTTGGAAGAATAATTGCCGTCAAAAAGGTTACCTGTCATTTCGCCCGCGTGATTGGACTCGCAAGTGTTGGCGTAGCCGACAATCATAGCGGGAACTTCCGATGGGTAGGCGATGTTGATATTGCCGAGGGTTTGGTACGAGCCGAAATTTGTTTTGTCGCCCATCAAGCCGTTGATGTTATTTCGGAGTGGGCTGCCTTGCGTTTCAGCGGCATAATTTTTGGCAACGACTTGCCCCGCATCGTTGATATAGGCAAAATCGTTGGTAGAAAATGCTGTCATTTTGGTTTGCAGGGCGTTGCGGGCGGCTTGCAGGGAAGTTTTATTTTGTTCTGCTGTACGTGTGTGTCCGCCATTATAGGCGGCGTTGGCACCGGGTCCGCCCGACCAAAGGCTGTGTTCATTTATTTGGATAATGTCCGATGCCACGCCGCCGTAAATCATTGCGCCCATATATCCGTTGCCAATGGGAAAGGCTTCGGAACGCCAAGTGTCCGCTACGGAGTCGGTTACGATGGTTAATGATGGTGTCGGCACGGTGATTGTTTGTGCCGTTGCGCCGCTTGCTAATGTGAGCAGGGCGAGCATTATGCGGTGGAAATTTTTCATAGTATTTGTTTATAAAAATAAGGTGGGACAAAGTAAATTACTTAGAATTAATAAAGTGATTAATTTGTGATTAATATAGAAACTGTTTTGGATTTTTCTAAATAATAGGTTTATAGCATTTTTTTCTGGATTGCTTCGGAGTACCTCGCAATGACGTAAAATCCAAGAGCAGTACGTCATTGCGAGGTATTTCCGAAGCAATCCAGAAAAGAATAAAATTCAACAAATTGCTTAATCTATATAATGTATAATGATTAAAAAAAACTTTGCGTCTTCGCACCTTTGCGTTTAGTATTTTTTCTCCGCCGCTTGCGGCTCTTTTATACTAAACGCGAAGACGCAAAGGCGCGAAGACGCGAAGTTTATAGATGTTGCGAAGTTTATTTCTTTTCCACTTTTGGGTAGCCATACACCGCAAGTGTGCCTAATTCTTCTTCGATGCGGAGTAGTTGGTTGTATTTCGCCATACGGTCTGAACGGCTGAGCGAGCCGGTTTTGATTTGCCCCGAGTTGGTGGCAACGGCTATGTCGGCGATGGTGGCGTCTTCCGTTTCGCCGCTGCGATGCGAGGTTACGGAGGTGTAGCCCGCGCGGTGCGCCATTTCGATGGCGTCTAAGGTTTCGCTCAATGTGCCGATTTGATTGACTTTAATCAAAATGGAGTTTGCTGCGCCGAGTTCGATGCCTTTTTTGAGGTATTCCACGTTGGTAACGAAGAGGTCATCGCCCACGAGTTGGCAGCGCGAGCCGATTTTTTCGGTCAGCAATTGCCAGCCCTCCCAGTCGTTTTCGCTCATTCCGTCTTCGATGCTGTCGATGGGATATTTGTTTATCAGTTCTTCGAGATAGAGGGCTTGCTCGGCGGAATTGCGTTTTTTGCCCTGTGCGCCTTCAAACTTGGCGTAGTCGTAAATGCCGTCTTTGTAAAACTCCGAAGAGGCGCAGTCAAGCCCGATGGTTATGTCTTTTCCTGCCTCGTAGCCGGCGTTTTTAATGGCGAGCAAGATGCTTTCCAAAGCCTCTTCCGTTCCGCCGGCGAGATTGGGTGCGAAACCGCCTTCATCGCCCACTGCGGTGCTCAAGCCTTTGCCGTGCAGCACTTTTTTCAGTGCGTGGAACACTTCCGCGCCATAGCGCAAGCCTTCGCGGAAGGAGGGCGCACCCACAGGGCGTATCATAAACTCCTGAAATGCAATCGGAGCATCGGAGTGCGAGCCGCCGTTGATAATGTTCATCATCGGCACGGGCAGCGTGTAGGTGTTTATCCCGCCGATGTAGCGGTAGAGGGGCAGCCCCAGGGTGTTGGCTGCGGCTTTGGCAACGGCGAGGGAGACGCCGAGAATGGCGTTTGCGCCCAAGTTCGATTTGGTCTTCGTGCCGTCCAGCGCGATGAGTTCTTGGTCGATGCGGCGTTGGTCGAATGCGCTAAAGCCCCACAGGGCGGGGGCGATGATGTCGTTGATGTTGTCAACGGCTTTTTGCACGCCTTTGCCCAGGTAACGATTTTTGTCGCCATCGCGCAGTTCGAGGGCTTCGTTTTCGCCGGTTGATGCGCCCGAAGGCACGGCGGCGCGACCTATGATGCCCGATGCGAGAGTTACATCAACTTCGATGGTTGGATTGCCGCGAGAATCCAAAATCTCTCTTCCGAAAACTGTTATTATTTCCATAATTCGTTATAATTTAATGATTGAAAATTTCAAGCAACAAAGATAAGTGTTTTTTTGTTGGAATGGCGACTTAATATGATTTATTTTATAATTGCCGTTCCGTCAGTTAAAACTGACGGCAATTGATATAAACAAGTCGGTTGAAACCGACTGCACAGTGTAATGTTTCAATCCTGTCATTCTGACGAAAGGCGTTCCGTCAGTTAAAACTGACGGCAATTCATATAAACAAGTCGGTTAAAACCGACTGCACAGTGTAATGTTTCAATCCTGTCATTCTGACGAAAGTCAGAACCCCCTTTTTCAATCCTGTCATTCTGACGAAAGTCAGAATCCCCTTTTATACAGCATTCCGCCACATTACACACTTTACCCCCCAACCCCCTAAAGGGGCAGGGCTGTTAAGTTCTTTGTAAAACGTACCGAACTATGTAAGTTCTGTCATGGCGGGCTTGACCCGCAACCCCATAAAAAAACCGGGTTTCTGACTTTCGTCAGAATGACAGGATTGAAAAGGGGATTGCGGGTCATACTTCGACTTCGCTCAGTAACCAAGCCCGCAATGTCGGGCTGCCATTGGGTTTCGCGCCATTCGAGGGGGAATAACGTACTGCCCAACAGCAGCCTGTCATTGCGGGCTTGGTTGCTGAGCGAAGTCGAAGTACCCGCAACCCCCTTTTTATATTACAAAAATGGGATTGTATTATGCCGTTGGTTAAAATCAACGGCAATTGATACAAACAAGTCGGTTGAAACCGACTGCTTGCGCCAATCAGGGTAGTCGGTTTCAACCGACTTCTTTATATCAATTGCCGTCAGTTTTAACTGACGGTTACGATGAAAGAAAGAGCAGAAAAATATTCCGCCTCTATCACATTATAAATATTTAACAGTACCCCCATAAAAAAAACATCAAAAATATAATTCCACTTATACAATTTTAATCTACCTTTGCAGCCACATAATCAGAAAAAAAATGCGCGTATACGCGCATTTTTTTAGCGTTCCGCTTTGTATGTCCCTCGCCGCGCGGCGAGGGACATACAAAAAAACTTATTTATTGTGCTACAAAGATTTTCGGTGCGCAGCACCTTTAATATAAACCATTAACCTTAAAT
>JAISJU010000012.1 GCA_031261165.1 Prevotellaceae bacterium | reverse complement strand
CATTTTTTTTCATCTTTTTTCTTGATTAATGTTTGTTGATAAAATCTCACATAACCGTCATATTCATCTGCAAAACTTTTTGTTTTGTGGTGTTCAGGTTGATTTTCAATATATTCGCACAATTCGTGAACATTGCGCTTTGATACCGAAAATGCAGAACACGACTGTTGCCATTGAAAAATACCAACACATAAACGATTATCGTTGATAAATTTTTCGGAACTGTTGGCAACGATTGTCGCCAAAGTTTCCTCGTCTAAACTCGGCGCACGCGACACAAGAAAATGGACGTGTTCGGGGTTGGCGTAGATTGAATATAATCTGCAACCATTATTGTTTACAATTCCCGTGATATATTTTTCGATTCGCTCACGGTGATTTTCTACAATGAGCGGCATTCGGTTTAATGTCGTAAAAACAAAATGCGAGTATAAATTATTGTATTCTATCTTCATCTTTTAATGAGGTAATGAGGTTGTTGTTATGTGATATTCTCTTGCTACTGAGGTTGTTTTGTTTGGAAAATTAGGTAAAAATGAGGTTTGATTGCCTTTTAAACCGTTGTTTAAGAGGTAATTTATACCTGCGAGGTTGTCGGAATGTATGAGGAGATTATTTTGCATAATTATATTTTTGCTTTTAAATAAATAATAAAAGCTGAACAAGAAACTAGCATAAACTTTTGCATCTAACTTTGACTAATCTCTTTGCGGATATTTTTAATCGATTGTCCCAAAATATCAAGACGCAATTCTTCTTCAAAAGCATCTCGCTTGGCTGTTCCTTTTTTACCGATGTGTTTATCGGTCAATTCTTCTAAGCTATATGTTTTCATATTAATTGTTTATTGCCTGTTTTTCCTGAATTGAATTGCACCAACTTTTCCCATTCTATATTCCCATTATCATTACAAAAATCGTTTGAGAATTGTTTGGTAAATTTGTTTATCATTTGTGCATACGATTTTTGAAACTCATCATTTTGTTCTCGTGCTTTGTGTCCTAACGGCTCAATAATATCAAGATACAAACTGTCATTTCCCGATATGAATGACCAGAAATCTTGTCCGCAATATTTGAAATAATCCCCTTTGTCTGGATTATTGTCTCGTCCGTAACAACAGCCGTTTATAGTTACGATATTAAGTTGAGAGTTGCTTGTTCGTAAAGTCTTTTTTGCGGTTTTAAAATCTGCTCTCATTTTTGAGATTTGACTACTATTACCCCAATTTGGACCAGATTTTATTGTTACAATGTACCTTATGCCATCTTTGTCAAATTCGAGGTCTATATTTGGGATGCCTGATTTCCAACCACCATAGACTTTTTGATTGATAAAAATTGCTAATCCCTCCAACCAATCGCCAAAAATAGTTTCTTCATTTGACGAAATGTGTGCATCGACAATTCCTCTGATAATTTGTTCGGAAGTTATTGTGTGTTTGGCTTTAAACAAGTACGGATTTTTTCGTTTCAATACTTGCGACAGCTTCAAACTATCCAAACTTTTTATACGTTTTTCATGAAACGTACTAATATTTAACTCAACGTACTGCGTAACGTCCTGTAGATTCAATTGTTTCATATTTTACTTCGGGCTCCATTAAATAATATTCGATAGGTGCAAATTGTTGACGAACAGAATCATAATATTCGGGAATGATTTCAATTCCAATTGCATTTCTTTTCATTTTATTGGCGACTTCTACGGTTGTACCTGACCCCATAAATGGGTCTAAGACGGTGTCATTTTCTTGTGTAAACAATCGGATAAACCATTCGGGCAGTTCTTTTGGAAAAACGGCACTATGATTTTTATTGTTACATTCTGTGGATAAATACACAACATTGGTTGGATATACAGTTTCTCGTCCTATCCAATTGGAAACATTTTTGCCAAATCCACTTCCGTTTTTTGCGTTGTCCCGAATTTTGTCTGTTTCACTTAAATTTTTTAATCGGCTTTTCGCCCAATCGCCAATCGGGACTTTTACGGCATCTTGGTACATATTGAATTTCTTGCTCTTGTTAAACTGTAAAAGTCTTTCCCACGCATCACGAAACCGATTTGACCATTTGCCCGGAAAACAATTTTTTTTGTGCCAAATAAATTCTTCCGTCCAAAACCACCCTTGTTTTCTCATTTCAAGAATAAGTTCCATCACATAAGTGCTTCGTTCTCCGTCAACTACTTTTTCTTTTATGTTCAAAATAAAAGTTCCTGTGGGTTTCAAAACGCGAAGTAATTCTTTGGATATGGGCAAAAACCATTTAACATAGTCTTCGACACTTACACCGCCATAAGTCGATTGTCGCTGGTCGGCATAAGGAGGCGAAGTAATTATCAAATCAACCGAATTATCAGGAATTTTTTTTAGTTCTTTCCTGCAATCCCCTAAATATAAATCTGTTCTTAATTCCATTTTAAAGTTTTTGCATTTTACAAAGGTAACAACTTTTTATGAAAACTTGGTAGTCCTGCTTGCATTTTAATGTTCCTTTTTTACTCATAACCATTACGTTGTTTATTTTTCCCGAAAAACCACACGCCCAATAGCGCCGTTACTGCCACTGAAATCCAGACACTGATAGTATAATTCAATTGGAAACCTTCGGGGGCGACCAAGATGTAAGTCATTACCACCATC
>JAISJU010000080.1 GCA_031261165.1 Prevotellaceae bacterium | reverse complement strand
AATATGCTATATTTCAATCGATTGCGGGTCAAGCCCGCAATGACACCTAACTTTTTAGGTTATTTAAGTGCCTAATTCAAAAAAAAAATAATTATCTGTGTTAATTTGTGTAATCTGTGGACTTTCAAAAATTTTAATTATTTTCGTTCATAAATAATTCATAATTCATAATTTATTTGTACCTTTGCAGATTATTTTTTTGAACCTGAAAATTATGAATAATCAACTTTATTACGGCGATAATCTCGAAGTGCTGCAAAACAACATTCCTGATGAAAGTGTAGATTTGTGCTACATCGACCCGCCGTTTAATTCTAAAAGAGATTACAATCAGATTTATAATAATATAGGTAAAGAAGACAGAGCGCAGGCACAAGCATTTGTTGATACTTGGAAATGGAATGATGCTGCTATTGACGGACTGAAAACTATTCTTGTAAATGAGAAAAAAACTTTTCCGCACAAAACAGTTTGTTTGATACGAGGACTGAAAGAAGTGCTTGGTGAAAGCAGTTCATTTGCATACATTATCAGTATGACCTTGCGCATTGCGGAAATACACAGAGTTCTTAAACCTACGGGCAGTTTTTATTTGCATTGCGACCCGACCGCAAGCCATTATTTAAAGTTGGTGCTTGATACAATATTCATAGAAAATGGCGGTGAGTTTAAAAACGAGATTATTTGGAGTTACAAAACAACATTGAAAATGCCCAAAGCGCATTTTGGACACGACCACGATGTAATTTTTTATTATACAAAAAGTAAAAATGTAAAATTTCACCCCAATCGAAAAGATTTTCCTGTCAGTGAAAGCACGTTGAAACGATGGGCAAATTATGCAGATGAAAGCGGTTTTGTAAGCAACAAACATTTAGCAGGCAGCAAATCAACCATTATCGACACTTCTGACGAAACAAAGGGTTTTAATATTAATCAGGGCATTCCTCGCGATGTTTGGGATATTCCTCATATTACAGGCGGCAACAAGGAAAATATGCACTACCCAACACAAAAACCAGAAAAACTTTTAGAGCGAATTATTGAGACATCAAGCGATGAGGGCGATGTTGTGCTTGACGCTTATTGCGGTTGTGGAACTACGGTTGCCGTTGCTCAACGATTGAATAGAAATTGGATTGGCATAGATATAACCTATCAAAGTATTTCATTGATTTTAAAACGGTTGGAAGAAAGTTGCGAAAATGGGAAAAATATTATTGAAAATATTGATTTAAAAGGCAGCCCCAAAGATTTGGCGGCAGCGGCGGCACTCGCGCACAAAAAAGATGACAGAACGCGCAAAGAATTTGAAAAATGGGCAGTGCTTTTGTATTCAAACAATTACGCCTATATTAACGAGAAAAAAGGTGCAGACAAAGGCATTGACGGAATTGCAGAAATGGCTGTTGGTGCAAATGAGTTTAAAAAGGTGCTGTTTTCGGTAAAAAGTGGAAAAAATATCAGTGTTAAAGACATACGCGAATTTTTGCACGTTATAGAAAGCAATAACGCAGCAATGGGAATTTTTATTACACTCGAACAACCGACAAAACCAATGCTGCAAGAGGCAAAAAATGCGGGAAAATTCAAAAACCCGTTAATTAGCAGAGAATTAGATAAAATTCAAATTGTTACCATTGAAGAAATTTTAGCAAATAGACGAATGGAATTACCAATGATGGTAGAAGTTTTGAAAAGTGCAGAACGAAAAACAAATAATAAGATGAAAAAATTTGATTTTTAATTTAATAAAGTAATTTTTAGTGTTTAACTTTTAATTTTTAGTATAAGATATGGGTATTAATAGTGTATTAACAAAACTTTTTGGAAATAAGGCGCAGCGCGACAACCGCGAAGTAGCACCGATTTTGGAACAGATTAAAGCAGTTTACGAACAGATTGTTCCGCTTACAAATGATGAACTGCGCGAGAGAATTAAGAATATTCGCCAACAAATTGCAGATTTTGTAAATGACGAAAAAGCGCAAATCGAAGAACTCAAAGCAAGTATTGAGCAAACCGAAATAGAACAGCGCGAAAAAATTTACTCAAAAATTGACGCGCTCGACAAAAAAATACTCGAAAAATACGAGGAAAAACTAAACGATGTTTTGCCCGATGTTTTCGCAGTTATGAAAGACACCGCAAGGCGTTTTACCGAAAACGAAACTATCGTTGTTTCCGCAACAGATTTTGACCGCAAACTTGCTGTAAATCACGATTTTGTGTCGATTGAGGGCGACAGGGCAATTTACAGAAATCATTGGCTTGCCGGCGGCAACGAAACTGTCTGGGATATGGTGCATTACGATGTTCAGTTGATTGGCGGCACGGTGCTGCACAACGGCAAAATCGCCGAAATGGCAACAGGTGAGGGAAAAACCCTTGTGGCAACTCTGCCCGTTTTTCTCAACGCCCTCACAGGCAACGGCGTTCATATCGTTACCGTCAATGATTACCTCTCAAAGCGCGACTCCGAGTGGATGGGACCGCTTTATATGTTTCACGGACTTTCCGTTGATTGTATCGACAAACATCAGCCCAATTCTGACGAAAGACGGCAAGCATACAACGCCGATATTACTTTCGGCACAAACAACGAGTTCGGTTTCGACTATCTGCGCGACAATATGGCAACTTCGCCGCTTGACCTCGTGCAGCGCGCGCACAACTTTGCCATTGTCGATGAGGTTGATAGCGTGTTGATTGACGATGCGCGTACTCCGTTGATTATTTCGGGACCTGTGCCAAAGGGCGATGAGCAACTTTTTGAGGAATACCGCTCCAGAGTTGACCGCCTTGTGAAAGAGCAGAGCAATATGGCAACAAATCTTTTGGCAGAGGCAAGAAAAAAAATCGCTTCCGATGACAAAAAAGTTGTTGAAGAAGGCACATTGGCATTGTTCCGTTCATATAAAGCATTGCCAAAAAATAAAGCGTTAATCAAATTTTTGTCGGAGCAGGGCATCAGGCAGCAACTTCTGAAAACAGAGGAGTTTTATATGCAGGAAAACAATAAGAATATGCACGTTGCCACCGACCCGCTGTTTTTTGTTATTGACGAAAAAAATAATAATATAGAACTGACAGACAAAGGAATTGACGCGCTTACAGGCAGTTCGGAAGACACGCAATTTTTTGTTTTGCCAGATGTTGCCGCTCAACTTTCGGAACTTGACAAAGAGGAAAATGCAGCCCTTTCCACAGAGGAACGCCAAAACCGCAAAGACGATATTTTGCAAAATTATTCTATAAAAACAGAGCGCGTTCATACTGTAAATCAGTTGCTTAAAGCATATACGCTCTTTGATAGAGATGACCAGTATATTGTTACCGAAGACGGAAAAATCAAAATTGTTGATGAGCAGACAGGGCGCGTAATGGAAGGTCGCCGCTATTCTGACGGACTGCATCAGGCAATCGAGGCAAAAGAGCGCGTAAAAGTGGAGGCGGCAACGCAAACTTTCGCAACTATCACGCTGCAAAATTATTTCCGTATGTACCACAAACTTGCAGGTATGACAGGAACGGCGGAAACAGAGGCAGGCGAACTTTGGAACATCTACAAACTTGACGTTGTGGTTATTCCGACAAACAAACCTGTTATCAGGCAAGATATGGAAGACCGTGTTTATAAAACAAAACGCGAGAAATATACCGCCGTTATTGACGAAATTGTAGAATTGACATCAAACGGCAGACCTGTATTGGTAGGTACTACTTCGGTGGAAATTTCGGAATTGCTGAGTAAAATGCTCACAATGAAAAAAATCAAGCACAACGTTTTGAATGCAAAACTGCACCAGCGCGAAGCCGATATTGTGGCAGAGGCGGGTAGAGCAGGCACGGTTACTATTGCTACCAATATGGCAGGTCGCGGTACAGACATCAAACTTACGCCCGAAGTAAAAGCGGCGGGCGGTTTGGCAATTATCGGCACAGAACGCCACGAAAGCCGCCGTGTAGACAGGCAGTTGCGCGGACGCTCAGGTCGTCAGGGCGACCCTGGAAGTTCAGTTTTTTACGTTTCGCTCGAAGATAACCTGATGCGCCTGTTCGGCTCTGAACGCATCTCAAAAATTATGGACAGAATGGGCTTTGAGCAGGGCGAAAGAATTGAACATTCGATGATTTCAAAATCTATTGAACGCGCGCAGAAAAAAGTTGAAGAAAATAACTTTGGAATAAGAAAAAGATTGCTCGAATATGACGATGTAATGAACTCGCAGCGTACCGTTATTTATAAAAAACGCCACCACGCGCTTATGGGCGAGCGTATCGGCGTTGATATTGTGAATACTTTGTACGACACTGCCGAAAAAATTGTTACTGAAAATTACGATACTGGCGATTATGATAATCTCGAACTCGAAACTCTGAAAAACTTTGCCTTTGAAGTGCCGTTTACCGAAGAAGTTTTCCGTTCAAAACGCGCCGATGATTTGGTAGAAACAGCGGCTGACACTGCCTTTGCAACATTCAAGCGCAAAATGGACAAAATGGCGCAGGTGGCTTTCCCTGTTATCAAGCAGGTTTTTGAAAAACAGGGACAGCAGTACGAAAATATTTTGATACCGATAACAGACGGCAAGCGCGTTTATAATATTCCTGTCAATCTCGAAAAAGCGTATAACTCCGAAGGGCGCGAGGCTGTGCTTGCGTTTGAAAAAGCGATTTTGCTGCACACAATAGACGAGGCGTGGAAAGAAAACCTGCGCGAACTTGACGACCTTCGCCAAAGCGTTCAAAATGCCTCTTACGAGCAGAAAGACCCGCTTTTGATTTACAAACTCGAAAGTTTCAACCTATTCAAGTCAATGATGGACACGATTAACGGCAAGGTTACCTCAATACTTATGCGCGGACAAATTCCTGTGCAAAACGCCGACAACGTGCGCCGCGCCGACAATCAACAGCACCGCACCGATATGAGCCGTTACCGCACGCAAAAAGACGAGTATCGCGGCGGCGACCCGACAAAGCAGGACACCCGCGAACGTCAAATCACCGCCCCTGTAAAATCAGAAAAGACAGTTGGCAGAAACGACCCTTGCCCCTGCGGCAGCGGAAAGAAGTATAAGAATTGCTGCGGAGCGTAGATTTTAATGTAGAATGTAAAATTTAGAATGTAAAATGATTGACCGCAACACGTTTTTAAATCGTATTGCGGTTTTTTTATAATATCCAAATACCCAACGCGCCGCTGCGCTTTGCGATTGGGCTGAATTATATTTGGCTTTCAGCCAAAAGCGCGGTGTAAAAAAACTATATCACATTGCAGAAATCGACTTGTCGCGCAGCGACAGCACTTATTAACTTTCTATTTAGTCGGGGGCTTTTTATCTGCGTGCTAAAAGCACCACATTTTCAACGTGATGCGTATGTGGAAACATATCGACAGGCTGCACGGCGAGGACTTTGTATTTTTCGTCAAGCAGTTGAATATCACGGGCTTGCGTGGCGGAATTGCAACTGACATAGACGATTTTTTGCGGCTCGCAGAACAAAATTTGCTTAATCACGTCATCGTGCATTCCTGCTCGCGGCGGGTCGGTGATAATCACGTCAGGCTTGCCGTATTGCTCTATAAATGAGCGGCTTAACACATCTTTCATATCGCCTGCAAAAAAGAGCGTGTTCTCAATTCCGTTGATTTTGGAATTTTCTTTCGCATCTTCAATCGCCTCAGGCACATACTCAATTCCGATAACTTTTTTGGCATTTTTGGCAACGAAATTTGCAATCGTTCCTGTGCCTGTATATAAGTCATAGACGAGCATTTGCGGCGTTAGTTGGGCAAAATTGCGCACAATTTTATAGAGTTCGTATGCTTGACGGCTGTTTGTTTGGTAAAATGATTTTACGCCGATTTTAAAACGCAAATCTTCCATTTCTTCAAAAATATGGTCTTTTCCATAGAAAATATTAATTTTTTGGTCGGTAATCGTGTCATTCGCCTTTGAATTTACCACATAAAGCAGCGAAGTAATTTGTGGAAAAGTCTGTTGAATATGCGTTAATAAATTGTTGATAAGTTCTTTATCTTCGTAAAAAAACACAACGGTAACCATAAGTTCGCCGATAGTTGTGTTGCGGATAATTAATGTGCGCAAAAAACCCTCTTGCGCTCGTAAATCAAAGAATGTCAGGTTGTTAGCAAAAGCGTAACGGCGAATTTCGTTGCGAATTTGGTTAGAAATATCGTCTTGCAGCCAACATTTATTGATGTCTAAAACTTTGTCAAACATTCCCTGAACGTGAAAACCGACACCGTTTAAGCCCCCTAAATCCCCCTCAGGGGGACTTGTCAGCCACTTGCGGTTAGAAAACGTAAATTCAAGTTTATTTCTGTAAAAATATATTTCTTCTGAGCCGATAATTGGCTGAATTTCAGGGAGTTCTATTTTTCCAATTCGGGTTAAATTGTCTTCCACCTGCTTTTGTTTGAATGCCGTTTGCAGTTCGTAGGGCAAAATTTGCCATTTGCAGCCGCCGCAAGTGCCAAAATGCTCGCAAGGCGCATCAACACGCTGTTTTGAGTATTCGTGGAACTTCACAACACGCCCTTCGAGAAAATTACGTTTTTTCTTAAATATCTGAATATCAACTACATCGCCAGGCACCGCAAATTGCGTAAAAACCACCAAATCATCAATTTTCACAATGGCTTTGCCCTCAGCCGCAATGTCGGTTATAACAACTTTTTCCAACAACGGAAGTTCTTTTTTCTTTTTCATCTGTTTGATTTTTTACCACGAACAACACGAACATTTTTTTCGTGGTTATTTTTTGGCTGCAAAGTTACACATTTTTTGCTGATTGCCATTAACAAAATGCGGAGTGAAATCAAAAATATTTCTTACTACTATTGTCATTTATTGTATTTTTAATTCTCATAGATAATCAAATTTATCCATTTTACAAAAAAACGCATTGAGGCGCACGTCTGCATTTGTTTTGTGGCTTACAAATGTTACAAAGAATTGGAACGGGAAAAAGCAGCGGAATAAAATTGAGCGTTGATAAAGTGCTGAACATTGCCAAAACAATCACAACTATAAAAGTCAAATTACAGCAATCCAAAGAACCCGTAACAAAAACAATGCTGATAACAGACAAACACAACTCTATCGCTAAACTTTTTGAAACTGACTTTTGGAACAACTTTTCTTAAAAGTGTCGCATTGACGAAGTCAGGAAATCTTGTAAAAATCGTGGTTCAGACAAATTAAAAACGCAGATTATCAAAAAAATAATCTGCGTTTATCCTATTTTTGATTTTGTATTTTATCTGCGTTTATCCGTTTAATCCGCGTTATCTGCGTTCTTGTATTCATCTCCAAACAATGTAGTCTTTAAAAACTTCATCAAAAAGCAGAGGCTCGGCAAGTTTGCCGTCAATCAAACAAACTACTTCGATGATGCCCTTTGCGCAAAGTTTTTTTTCAGGCAAAAGGCAAATTTCCTGCTTGAAAATATATTTTAATCCCTCGCGCTCGGCATAAACTCGGCTTAAAAACGTGTCTGAGCCTCGTAATGAATGTTTGTAGGATATTTGTACGTTACGGACAACAGGCAAAATTTTCTGTTCGGTCAAATCCCTTAACCGCAGCCCGCAAAATTCCATACATTCGTGCCGAGCAGCCTCAAAATAGTGCAGATAATTTGCGTTATTGACTACGCCCTGCGCATCGCATTCGTAGTCGCGTACTTTCATTGTTGTTTCAAAAAACTTCATTTTATCACTACTTTTTCCACTGTTCTAATGCCGTTATCAAGCATTATTTCCAAGATATAAACGCCGGCAATCGGCAAATTCAATTCGGTTTCATTTGACAGATTTTTCTTGTAGAGCATTTGTCCGTAGATATTCCAAACATTGACGTAACCGCCTGCTGCTGTGGAAATTCTAACAATGCCTTGCTGTTGGCTGACAACAGGCGCATCGCTTTCGGCTACAAACTGCACAGGCATTATTGGACAGGTGAAGAGCGTTACATTGTCGTCAATTCTGGTGATTTCCAAACGGTAATAGGCGTTTAAGTCCAAACCTTCGGGCAAGTAGAGATAAGACGAATTTTGCTCTTCTATTTTCTGTTGCCCCTCGATAATTGGCTGGCTGTTTTTATACCATTGATAATGGTTAAATTCGTAACCGCCATTATAGGTTTTATTCAAAAGTGCGATAACATCATTCCAATTTTGCTCAATAATTGCATTTTTATAATAAACTTTAAAGAAAATGCTGTCTTCAACATCTCCGCAACGGAAAACTGTATCTTCAAAAACTACTTTCATTGAGTAATAATCAGGCTTAACATCTGGCGGAATATCAATAGTAATTTCTTCGTTCGTCTCGCGGTTGTATTGGCGGCTGACAAAACCCGCATTCGCGGCTTTTTGCGAGAATGCTACATTGAAACCTGTTGTATTTCCCTCTTGCAAAGAGAAAGGTATTTTGAATGTCGGGTCGTCTGCGCAAATTTCGTCAGGTATTTCAGCAACGGTAAGTTTGAGTGC
>JAISJU010000072.1 GCA_031261165.1 Prevotellaceae bacterium | reverse complement strand
TTAACAATACCAAACAATAAAATAAGTTGTTTTTGAGAGTTAAACAATCAAAAGGGCTTTTCGGTGATTTATCTGTTGCGGAAAGTTCCGCAAATGGCATTCAAGTTTGCTTGATGCTTGCGGAAATTCCGCAAGTGTGTTTCACATCTGTTTTGCGTTTGCGGGAAGTCCCGCAAGTGTGTTTCACATCTGTTTTGCGTTTGCGGAAGTTCCGCAAGTGTGTTTCACGTCTGTTTTGCGTTTGCGGGAAGTTCCGCAAGTGTGTTTCATCTCTGCTTGCCTTTTGCGGGAAAACAGGCACGACATTTATGGCACATTTGTGCGCTTTCCGGTAAAGAAATCAAACCACAAAGCGCACAAAGAATTTCACAAAGGACACAGAGTTATCTTTTAAAAAAAATATTACCTTTGCAGCATTATTTTTAATTAATGGAAAACTTTTTAAATGACCTGAACGACAGCCAACGCGAGGCAGTAAAATATATAGACGGCGCATCGCTCGTAGTGGCGGGCGCAGGCTCGGGCAAAACGCGGGTGCTGACCTACAAAGTCGCACACCTGATACAGCAGGGACTGCCACCCTACTCCATTCTCGCGCTCACTTTTACCAACAAAGCCGCCCGCGAAATGCGAAACCGCATCGAACAACTTGTGGATTACGACAGTGCGCGGCGGCTGTGGGCAGGCACCTTTCACTCCGTTTTTTACCGCATACTGCGCACCGAAAGCGACTTTATCGGTTTCACGCACGCCTTTACCATTTACGACAGCGCGGACTCGCGCTCGCTGCTCAAAACCATCATCAAAGAAATGAAACTTGATGACAAAACGTACAAGGCAAATAACGTGCAGTCGCGCATATCGACAGCCAAAAACAACCTGATTACACCCGCAATGTATGCCGCCAACACCGACATCTTGCGCAGCGACTCAAACGCCAAAATGCCCCTCATCAGGGATATTTATCAACAATATTGGAGTAGATGCCGCGCCGCTAATGCAATGGATTTTGACGATTTGCTGCTATACACCGATATTCTTTTCAGGAGTAATCCGCAGGTGTTGGAACGCTATCAGGATTTGTTTCTGTTTGTACTCGTAGATGAGTATCAGGACACGAATTTTGCGCAACATTCCATTATCAAACAGATTGCTGCCAAGCACCGCCGCATCTGCGTGGTGGGCGATGATGCGCAAAGCATTTACTCTTTTCGCGGGGCGAATATTGATAATATTTTGCGATTTCAGGACACTTATCCCGAAAGCAAACTGTTCAAGTTGGAACAAAATTATCGTTCCACGCAAAACATCGTTGATGCCGCCAACAGCCTTATTCAAAAGAACAAAGAACAAATCCGCAAAACCGTCTTCTCCGAAAAAGAGCGCGGCGCATTGATACGGGTACTCAACGCCTATTCCGACCGCGATGAGGCGGACAAAGTAGCCGAAGAAATCCGCCTGCTCAAACGCCGCTACGAGTACAGCGATTTTGCCGTGCTTTACCGCACCAATGCACAATCGCGTGCGTTTGAAGAATCTTTTCGCAAAAGCAGCATACCCTACCGCATCTACGGCGGGCTGTCCTTTTATCAGCGCAAGGAAATCAAAGACACCTTAGCCTACTTCCGCCTCGCCATCAATCAGTATGACGAAGAGGCGTTCCGCCGCGTCATCAACTATCCCGTGCGGGGCATTGGCGACACCACCATTGGCAAATTGGCAGATGCGGCGCAGTTGCACAGGGTCGGCATTTGGGACATCGCCGCCAATCCCCTCGCCTACCAAACGCCCCTCAATGCAGGCACCTGTCAAAAACTGAAACAATTTACCGACAGCATTTATTATTTTTCCGAAGAAGTTCGCAAGAAAAATGCTTACGAAATAGCCAAAGAAATCATCAAACGCTCCGGCATTATGGACGACATCAGCAGCGACCAAACGCCCGAAAACCTCTCTCGCAAAGAGAACGTAGAAGAACTGTTAAGTGCCATACACAATTTTTGTTTTTCGGAAAACAACACCGAAGACACTTCGCTCACGGCATTCCTTACCGAAATATCTTTGCTCACCGACCAGGACAGCGAAAAAGACGCCGACACGCCCCGCGTTACCCTGATGACCATTCACGCCGCCAAAGGTTTGGAGTTCAAAAACGTGTTTGTCGTGGGGCTCGAAGAAGAGTTGTTTCCATCGGCACGTTGCATAATGTCCGAGCGCGATTTGGAAGAAGAACGGCGACTGTTCTACGTTGCCATCACGCGCTGCGAAGAAAACTGCTTTGTCAGTTATGCCAAAATGCGTTTCCGCAACGGGCAGTCCAATTTCTGCCAGCCCAGCCGCTTTTTGGAAGATATTGACCAAGAATACCTCGACCTGCCACTCGAAACAAAATGGAACGCCCGCTCGCGCAATGATAATTTTGATTTCTTCAAAACATCGTCAAAACCGGCATTCATCAAACCACCGAAATTGACAAAAATCGAACATACACCCGTTGCAACCCACGCAACAAACGTTGATTATGACGGTTTATCCATCAACGCACGCATCGACCACGACCGTTTCGGGCGCGGCACCGTTCTTTCGCTCGAAGGCGAGGGCGACAGTCGCAAGATGTGGGTAGATTTCGGCGACAACCAAAAACGGCAACTTTTGTTGAAGTTTGCCAAGTATAAAATCATTTAATTATTTTTCGTACCTTTGCCCTCTCTAAAAGTCTTGTGTCTTGTGTCTAACGTCTTGTGTCTAACGTCTTGTGTCTAATGTCTAAAAGTCTAATCTCCAAACAATGATAACCAAAATTATACCCGAAGAAAAAGTAATGCACGCCAAGCATTTGATGAACAATGCGGAAAACATAGTCATCGTGTCCCACAAGTCGCCCGATGGCGATGCTGTCGGCTCGGCAATGGCGATGTACCATTTCCTGTTCAGCATTGACAAGAACGTGTCGGTCGTTTTGCCCGACCGTTTTCCCGATTTCTTGTCGTGGATGCAGTGCAGCGAAGAAGTTGTTTTTTACAACGAGAACAAAGCCCGCGCAGACGAACTCTTTGCAGCCGCCGATTTGATTTTCGCGCTCGATTTCAACACCCTGCCCCGCATCGGCGATATGGCAGAGGCAGTTGATGAGGCAAAAGCCGACAAAATCCTGCTCGACCACCACCCGCAGCCCGGACATTTTGCACAACTCATCATTTCGCACCCCGAAATATCTTCGACATCGGAAATCGTCTTCCGCCTCATCACCCGTATGGGACATTTCCCCGACATCAACATTCCCTGTGCCGAAGCGATTTACACCGGAATGATGACCGACACCGGAGCCTTTACCTACAACTCGGACAGCCCCGAAATTTACGTCATCATTTCCCGACTGCTCAACATCGGTATCGAAAAAGACCGCATATATAATAATGTATATAACAACCACTCCGCCGACCGTTTTCGCCTGATGGGCTTTGCGTTGAGCGAGCGAATGCGCGTCTATCCCGAGCATCGCGCCGCGCTCATCACACTCACAATGGAAGAAAAAAAGCGTTTCAACTACAAAAAGGGCGATGCCGAAGGTTTTGTCAATATTCCGTTGTCAATAAAAGGCATTGTTTTTTCGGCGTTCTTCCGCGAAGAAGAAGACAAAATCCGCATCTCCCTGCGCTCGCAAAACGACAGCGGTTTCCCCACCAACAAAGTTTGCCAAACCTACTACAACGGCGGCGGACACCTCAATGCCAGCGGCGGCGAGTTGAAAATGTCGATGGAAGAGGCGATTGCGCATTTTGAGAATACGGTTTTGGCGGAATATGAAAGTGAATTGAAAAGTTGACGAGTAAACAAGACAGCAGTCTTATTAACTTGTGCATTTTTTGATATGATTTTTATTAAGTGCATCAAATTATTTAATGTAATATTTTTCTGGATTGCTTCGTTCCTCGCAATGACGGGCTGCACAACGCTTGTAAGTCACACCGGACAAAGGGAGTTCCGTCATTGCGAGGCGGTGCATTGAGCGCAGTCGAAATGTCCGAAGCAATCCAGAAAAAAATAAAATCCAACAAATTACTTAATCTATATAATATATATTCCATTTTTCTTTGCGCTCTTTGCGGTTAAATACGAAACCGCAAAGAGCGCAAAGGTTTTCGCAGAGAACGCAAAACTTTGATAAGTTATAATTTTCCTATTATTAAATGAAAATTTTAGCCGCGAATACGCGAATTTATCAATAAAACTACGCGAATTTGCGCTTACTCCCCGCCGGACATTCACAAGAAATCAATAATGATATTTATTTATTATTTTGTTTATCAATTTACAGATTTATTATTGACCAGATGTGATAATACACTAAATAAAGTTATACACGAGTAAAAAAGTGCCTGAAATGTTTTTTTGTCGAAAAAATCATCCGTATCTTTGTACCAAATTTCTAAAGCAAATGCTAACTCATTCAGCAACCTCATCAAAAAGCAAAGCGGGAAAATCATTGAAAAATCAATGGTTAATAATCGTTAATTGCGGGGGGGGTTAACTCCCTCATTATCAGCAAGTTGCATTAGGTTAAATTATATTCGTTGAAAGAAGACTTCGGTCTTTTTTCAGCGTTTTTTTTTTGCTAAAAATAAAAACAAAAGCGTACAATATTAACATACACATAAAATTCAACAACTTATTTTTTTTCTTATGATAAACAAAAACTTATTCAGAAAGGTATTTTTCGGTTTGTTATTTCTCACATTGGGAGGAATAACCGTTAATGCCCAAATGCGCATTGGTGGGACTGTTGTTCCCAACCCTTCTGCTGTTTTGGATTTAAATCCGGACGAGGGAGATGGCACACAAAGAGGTTTGGCGTTGCCACGCGTGCAGTTGGTATCTACAACAGATATTACAACTATCCCTGCACCTAAAAAAGGATTGTTAGTGTACAACGTTAGAACGCAAAACGATGTTTTGAAAGATAACGTGTATTACTTTGACGACACAAAATGGGTCAGAGTAATTTCAGGCGCACTAACCATCAATGATTTCGACAGCAATGTCTATCTGCCATTTGGCGACAGCATCGCTTATTACTTTTCGCAAACCAATTTGGGCGACACCATCATTAATTACATCAGTAATAATATGACGCAGGAATTGGTTAACAGCATTTTTGCTGATGTGGAGGGTTTACGCGGTATTACTATTAATAAAGGAACAGACAAAGTCAAAATCGGCTTGCCGCCCGGAGCCGCAGGACAGGTTTTGGAATACAACGGAACAAGTTGGATGGCGGTTAATCGCGATTTCGACCACGACGATATTGTAAAAATAACCAATGAGATAAAAACTTATTTGACACTTGGCGGCAAAGTCTATTCTGCCGGCAATAATATTTATTTTACCAACGACACGATAATTAATGCCAATGCGGCTGCTATCGGCGACAGTTTGCTGTCGAATAATTCGTATGTAATTCAGTTTGGCGACAGCCTTGCCTATCATTTCTCTCAAACGACATTGGGCGACACCATCACCAATTATTTGACTGCGAGCCCTACATTTATAAACAATTTTATTGACACCCTGAAAAGTTATATTTTGGCAGTAAACAGTTTATACACCGCCGATGAAAACTTAATCCATTTGAAAGTAGCCAAGTTTACTGTTGATTCTACCGAAATAGCAGGTGCAGTTGTAGACCAGATTATAAATAATGTAAATAATCTGGGCGACACATTAGTTGCCTACATCGGAAAAGACAGTACGTTTGTTCAGAATTTGGTAGAAAATAAATATTTTACCGAAATATTGGCGCACGATACGACCTTTATAACTAATTTAGCGAACGACAGCGTATTCATT
>JAISJU010000186.1 GCA_031261165.1 Prevotellaceae bacterium | reverse complement strand
AAAACACCATATATTATTCTTAACTCTTAACTCTTAACTCTTAACTCTTAGTTCTTAGTTCTTAACTCAATTCAGATGCGCAGCAGTAGAGAAATATCCATCAAAAAGTCAGTCGATTGGTTTAGCATCGGGCTGTATGCCGTGCTGGTCATAATGGGCGTGTTCTGCATTTACGCCGCCCGCTACAACCCCCAAACGGAAAGCAGTATCTTAGACTTGTTCGACTTCAACCAACGCTACGGCAAACAACTGCTGTGGGTGCTGCTGGCAGGCGTTATCGGCATTTGCATTCTCTTTTCCGACCATCGGGTGTACGAATATTTTTCCTATTACATATACGCCGCGCTGGTGCTGCTGCTCATTGCCACCATCTTTTTGTCCTTTGCCATCAAAGGCTCGCGGTCGTGGCTCGTGCTGGGACCGGTAAGCCTTCAGCCTGCCGAGTTTGCCAAATTCGCTACCGCCCTCGCCCTCGCCAAATATATGAGCGGCATCGGTTTCCGCCTCGCGGGCATACAGAGTTATCTGCGGGTAGGGCTGATTATTTTTATCCCTTTTATCATCATCATTTTGCAGAACGAAACAGGCTCGGCGTTGGTTTATCTGGCATTTATGATAGTGCTTTTCCGCGAGGGAATGTCGGGCGTGGTGCTTTTCCTTGCCTTTTGGGCGGTGTTGCTGTTTATTATCGTTATCCGTTTGGGCAATGTGCCGATGGAGGGCGACTTGGGTATGCTCGGCACTTTTGTGAGTTATGTTGCCATTATCATTATGCAATTCATATTCCTGTTTTGGTACGAAAAAGGCTACAAGAATTTTAAATACCTCTTTTGGGGAAATATAGCGCTCTTTACCCTCATTGTCATTATCAATTCCACCGGATTACTCAGTATTAAATACGAATATGTCGGTTTGGCAGCCATCATCGTATCGGCTGTTATGCAGATTGTGTTTTTTTTCAAATACCGCAGAAACCATTATTTGCTGGTCTTTCTCTTTCTTGTTGCCTCGTTTGGCTACACTTATTCGGTGGATAAGATTTTTGACGATGTGTTGCAAGCGCACCAGCGCGTGCGCATTGAGGTAACGCTCGGTATGAAAGACGACCCGAAAGGGGTAGGGTACAGCGTCAATCAGTCCAAAATCGCCATCGGCAGCGGCGGCTTACTCGGCAAAGGTTTTTTGAACGGCACGCAGACCAAACTGCGCTATGTGCCGGAGCAGGATACGGACTTTATCTTCTGCACCGTTGGCGAGGAGTTCGGTTTTGCCGGCACCTTTGTGGTGATGCTACTCTTCCTGCTGTTCATTCTGCGCCTCGTCTTCCTTGCGGAACGGCAACGCACCGTCTTTAGCCGCATTTATGGCTATTGCGTGGCGAGCATACTGTTTTTCCACGTCTTTATCAACATCGGAATGGTTATCGGGCTAACGCCGGTGATAGGTATTCCGCTGCCCTTCTTCACCTACGGCGGCTCTTCGCTTTGGGGATTTACCGTGATGATATTTATTTTCCTCAGGCTGGATATGAGCCGGTCGGAACGGCTGGAGTAATTTGTTCTTTTGAGACAATCTCTGTATGTGTGTATCGTAGGGGCGGAAAATTTTCCGCCCTCTTTTCGTTTTATAATAAAGAAAGGGCGGAAAATTTTCCGCCCCTACGTGTGCCAAACAGGGGAAGTTTCTTCAAAAACTCAAATTAAATTTGCTAACGGCATTTGCCATATTGCTGACGCCGAGTTTGTTTTGCAGGTTGCGGCGATGTTTTTTGACGGTAAGAACGCTAACATTCATCTTTTCGCTGATTTGCTTTTCGTTATAACCCTGCATTGACAGGTTAAGCACCTCTTTTTCGCGTTTGGTCAGTTGTGGCGGCAAATGGGATATTATTTTTTTTGCGGTAAAATCGTAAGTAAAATATTTGCAGGTATTGTTTTGGGTAAAAACCACATTACCCGATGTTTTATTGGGTGAAATACCAACAAAACATATTGCGAGCCAAATATTGTTGTCCTTTGCCAATTCCAAAACTGCCAATTTATGACTGACAAGCGTTTGGCTGCCATTTTTATGATGGAGAAAAAAATCGTAGGAAATACAATAATTTCTATCTACGGTAGCAGCCGAATAAAATTGTGTCCAACCCATTTTATTTATTTCCGACAGCATTTGTAAATCTTCTTCCGAAACCACTTTTTCATAAAACAAATAGCCCATTTGTTGCACTTCTTGCGCAGTGTAGCCGCAGAGAAACAGCGGGTGAGGAGAAACATACAAAAATTCTTTTGCGGAATAATCAATAACATAGATACTTTGATTGATGGCGAATGAAACAATATTGCACCATTTTTTCAAATTTTGGATTTTCGTGTATTCTTTCGGCTCTACCACAGTGTTTTTTATTGGGGCAAAAAAATCTTGTATTATGTTCTTCATAGCAGAAATATTTAAGGTTGTTTAACGGCAAAATACTACTTAGGTGGTATTGACGCGCAAAGATATAAAAAATATTTTTGCAGCGTATATTTTATATATGACAAAGTTAATAAATAAGCCCCACGAGGCTCTTTAATAAAAGAAAGGAGGTAAAAGGAAATAAAAAACACAAGCAAGAACGCTGCCGGTCAGTTCTTGCAGTCCACTGCAAAGGGGCTTAACGTATCCGGAATGCCATCAAAAACACCATATAAACATTTGCCGTCATTTTAAAAAGGCTTGAGTGATTGCGAATGTTCCCTCTGCAAACAATCTATTTGTTGCATTTTAAATAATATTGAGCCTTTAAAAATGTTCTTTTTGGATTGAAAAAATCCGAAAAGACAAGTAATTTGTGAATACTATGAAAAAGATTAATTTTGTATTGTTTTTGCTTGTATGTGTATTTTCAACAAACGCTACAATATACAGAGGAACATTAGAAGTAAGTCCTTCCGAAATTTTTAGCGGAACTGGCTTTGAAACTTATATTGCTGTAATAGATAATGAAGAAAATTACTCTATCTTTTTTGATGAAAGCACAAAGATAGATGAAATTATTGTAGGTGAGGAACAATCTGACGGCTCCCGCCTGCTTTCTAAAGAAACTGTTACAGAAGTAACCTCGGATGGGATTTCGACATATTATTTTTTAATTTCCGGATACATTAAAGACGATTCTTTGGTCTTTGTTTTTGGGTTTTCGGGAACTGCCGACAGAGAACAAATTAGATTTTATGTGGAAGGCAAATTAAAAAAGAAACCCGAAAACCTAAATTCGTATAAAGGAACGATTAGGCAAAGTGTTAATGGAATATTTAACGGGAACGGCAATGGAATCGCACCTCTTGACGTGATAGATGATGTAAGTGATTACATAATTTTTCTCGACGAAGATTTAATGATTGATGAAATCGTTGTTGGTGCGGAACAACCGGACGATTCTCGTCTGTTATCAAAAGAAACAGCAATAGAACTGTCATCTACTTCGTATCTTTATCTTGTTTCCGGTTATATTAAAGAAGATTCTTTGATATTTGTTTTGGGACTTTCGCCAGATATTCCCGACAATATTAGGATT
Source organism: Prevotellaceae bacterium (assembly GCA_031261165.1). Lineage (GTDB taxonomy): Bacteria > Bacteroidota > Bacteroidia > Bacteroidales > Paludibacteraceae > JAISJU01. The sequence continues at coordinate 3,005 of JAISJU010000186.1, read as the reverse complement.
TATATGGAATACAGGCTAAAAAAAGAAACCTATTTCGATATTCCTAATGTTTCTACTGATATAGTGTATCCATTATCCTTTTCCGCTGAAAAAGCAATCCTTAAAGAGGAATACTTCGGCATAGACGGCAAACCGTTGAGGGCGAAAGATATTTCGCCCCTACATATCAAACGCACTGTTTATACCGATGGCACTGTGAAGGTGGAAAAGGTGCTGCGGTAGGTGGAAAAAACGTAACACGTTTTGGAAAACGTGTTACGTTTCTACTGTGTAGTAAAAAAAGTGATAGTAAATAATTAACAACTTAATTCCATATTATTATGAAAAAAATAATTTCTTTTTATGTAATGCTGACAGCATTTGTTCCTTTTGCTTATGCAACAACTTATGATGGCTCTTTTTCTGCGATAACAGAAGGGACGGCAAATTTTCTGGCAAATATGCCCGTTACGCTGACGGATAATGGCAACTCTTATTCCATTGATTTGGGTGGTTTTGATAATGTTCAAATGGACGCTGAGGGAAATTTGTCGAGAGATGGATATGTATCTGCGGACGGGTCAAACTATTTTTTATTATCCGGTTATGTAAAAAACGATTCTCTTGTTTTTCGTTTTGGGTTAGCGATTGTGCTATTCAACCCTGAGTTAATACTTTATACTTACGAGTTTAGAGGGAAAGTCCGTGTTGTACCTACCATAGCCGAAATGGAAGAACAGGGATTAGTTCAATCCGTTTCCAATCATACTTATCAAGTTAGTGGTAATTTTGGTGATGAAAGTTCCTATGATATAGAAATATTTCCCGAAACTCACTATTATAGTTATATCTGTAAATATACGTTGTCAAATGGAGATTTTCTTGATATTATAAATAATAGCGGAGAGGATTGCATTTTAAAAGTGTTAAACGAACAGGGAGTAGTCCAAACGACTAATGTTTATAATACAAACAGCAGAGAACTTTTTATAGCAGAAAATGACGGAATATTTTATGTTCAAATTTATAAGATAAGCGAAGAAGTGGCTAATTATGATTTGAAAATTCAATGGTATGGAAAAATACAGGAGTTTATATTCAACAATCAAGACGTACTAAATAACATAGAAGATTTAATGACTGAAGAAAATATTAAATCAGAATTAGGATATTTATCTGTTATTGGTACGGATTGTTATGAACAGGATATTAATTTTTATTCTACCATTAGTTCTCAATGGACAATAGATATAGAAAACAAAACAGCCTCTTTTGTTCCTATATTTATACCATTTGTTGATTTTGAATTTCCATTAGCAGAAGGAATTAACAATACTGTTTCTTGGGGAGAAACAGCACCAACCGACCTTACTCAAACCTCTGCTGAGAAAACAATCCTTAAAGAGGAATATTTCGGCATAGACGGCAAGAGGGCGAAAGATATTTCGCCCCTACGCATCAAACGCACTATCTATACTGATGGCACGGTAAAGGTGGAAAAGGAGTTGCGGTAGGTGGAAAAAACGTAACACGTTTCGGAAAACGTGTTACGTTTCTACTCGCAATGGTAATCGTCTTCCCTCCCTAATGGGAAGGCTCTTCCCTCCCTAATGGGAATCGTCTTCACAGCCTAATGGGAAGACGATTCATTTTTTTGTTGTTTTTAATGTAGGGGCGTTGTGCGCAACGCCCTTTTTTTTCCGTCATTGCGGGCTTGACCCGCAATCCCCTGTACAATCCTTCCGGAGGGATTCTGCCTTTCGTCAGAATGACAGGTTGCATCGGGGATTGCGGGTCAAGCCCGCAATGACAGGAAAACAAAGGGCGTATGCAATACGCCCCTACGGTAATACGATTTGCGAAAATCTGCGTAATCTGCGTTCAAAAAAAAACTTTTGCGGCAACCTATCACGGTATTTCAATATTTGAATTAAAATTTATACCTTTGCGCAAAATTTATTACTATGGAATTTACAGCACAGCAAATAGCCGATTTCTTGCACGGAACGGTGTTTGGTAACCCCTCTGCATCGGTCGGCGACATCTCCAAAATAGAAGAAGGCAAGCCGGGTACGCTTACTTTCTTGTCCAATCCCAAATACACGCCCCACATTTACAGCACAGAGGCAAGCATCGTTCTGGTCAATAACGACTTCGAGCCCGAAGGCGAAATAAAAGCCACCCTGATTAAGGTAGAAAATGCCTACAACGCGCTGGCAAGCCTGCTCAACCTCGTGGAACAGTCCAAGCCGCAAAAGCGCGGCATCGACAGCCTCGCCGCCATCTCGCCAAGCGCGAAAATCGGCGAGTTTGCTTATGTCGGCGCGTATGCCGTTATCGGCGACAATGTGCAAATCGGCGATGGCGCAAAAATATATCCGCAGGCATACATCGGCGATAATGTGAAAATCGGCGACAATGTAAGCATTTATGCGGGTGCGAAAATTTATCAGGATTGTGTTATCGGAAACAATGTAACCATACATTCGGGTACGGTGGTGGGCGCAGACGGTTTCGGCTTTGCGCCTGACGACAAAGGCGTTTATCACAAAATTCCGCAAATCGGCAATGTGCTGATAGAAGACGATGTGGAAATCGGCGCAAACTCCTGTATAGACCGCGCCACGATGGGCAGCACCATTATCCGGCGAGGTGTGAAAATCGACAATCTTATTCAAATAGCCCATAATGTGGAGGTGGGCAAAAATACCGTTATCGCAGCGCAGAGCGGTATTGCCGGCTCCACGAAAATCGGCGAGGGTTGCGTTCTCGGTGGACAGGTCGGCGTGTCGGGGCATCTGCACATTGCAGACGGCTCTAAATTCGGCGCACAGTCGGGCGTGCAGTCCTCTGTCAAAATACCTAATCAGGCATTGCAAGGCTCACCGGTATTTTCGTATATGGGCTTTATGAAATCGACCTCGATTTTCCAAAAACTGCCAGAACTGCAAAAAAAAATAAATGAATTGGAAAAAGAAATAGAAAGGTTGAAAATTAAAGATTAAATATCTGGATTGCTTCGCTTC
>JAISJU010000175.1 GCA_031261165.1 Prevotellaceae bacterium | reverse complement strand
CAAGCGAAGTTTGCAACTTCGCATATTAAATATGAAGTTGCAAACTTCTTTTGTTTTAGGCACAAGTCGCAGACTTGCGCCAGACAGGGTTTTTAAATTAATGTAAAGCAGATTATTGTTTGATTTTTGCAGTGATATTTATAGAACGTAATGTATCTACACAATTCAGGTATCCGTTTTCATTAAGCCAAACTTCTATCGGCGGAAGCTCTAAACCATGCAGTAATGCAGCTTTATGTACACGACCAACATTGCTTATAATAGTTCCTGCGCTAGTTCCAACTAAGTCCGTGCATACCAATTCAGCTGACATTTTATCCGCTTTATTTACATTTATAGCGCTATCGGATAATGAAATAATCGGCGCGAATTCTTCCGGCATGCCACAATTATTAGCTCTACTAAGATTGTACTTAAAAACATGGCTTGTTGGCTGTGGTTGCGGAGTTGGTTTCGGCTCTTCTTTGTCTTTGTCATCGCCGCAGGCGGTCATCATACTCGCTGTGGTTGCCACGCTTAGGGCAAGCATCAGATAAAATAAAATCTTTTTCATTGTGTTTTTTGTTTTTAATTATTAAATTTATTTTTTTGTTGTCTGAATCGTCTGTCATTGCGGGCTTGGTTACTGAGCGAAGTCGAAGTATGACCCGCAATCCCCTGTTAATATGTGCCGGGGGGTTACAGTCGGAGTTTGAGCAATAACACGCGCAAAGTACGGCTTGACTACCATTATGTCTTTTTCTTCGTAAAGCATATTGCATTTTTTTTCTTGGGACAAAGGTCGGAATTATTTTTTATATTGCAAATGTTTTTTTGAAAATATTTTTTTATTTATCGAAGTCCCGCAGGCGGCATATTCTCATTTCAAATACTTTTCCCGCAAAAAGTCAAGATATACATTCGGATTGCCGATTCTGTTCATCGTGTCCAGATTTTCCTGCGTAATAATCAGGTTGCGGTATGTCGCGCCCTGAATGCCGGTGAAGAGGTTTTTGTCCTTTACAATGCGCAACAGGTAGGACTTTGCCGATGCCGCATCGGGCAGTGTGCCGATAAGAATGATTTTCTGCTTGCCCGACTCGGCTTGCGTTATTTGCAAGTTCAGCAGCGGATAATTTTCGGTGTTGTACTTGCCGATGTCGGTTTTCAGTTTTTCAAAATCAATGTCGCCGCTCATAATGTAGAGCGCGAAATAGTGTTTCACCGTTTCGTCAAAGGTGTATAAACCTCTGAATTTCGGCTGGTCTTTTTTCGGCTCGGCGGGCGCAGGTGTCGGCTCGGCGGGTTTTGTTTCTTCCTGTTTCGGCGTTTCGGTTTCTTTTATTTCGGGTTGTGTTTCGATTATCGGCGTTTCGGTTATCGGCATTGACACATTTTCAGGCGTTTCATTTTCGGGCATTTCATTTTCGGGCGAAAAATATTTCGCCCCTACCCTTTGCGCCTCATTTTTGGCAATGTTTTGGTTGAAATAATCAATGTATTCTTCCCGCGAAAAGATATTCAACATCAATTTAAAATTCTCTTTTGAAACCACAAAGTGCGTTAAGTCTGCGATTTGATTAGCGATGTCTTTGTCCTGCAAAATGCCCGATTGATACCAAAGTGCCTCGTCAAGACTTTCGAGTTCGCCCACAATGAGGTAATCGCCCTCATCGTATTTTCTGATGCTCGGGTCGAATGTTTTAATCAGGAATTTCGAGAAGTTATACACCGCAATATTGTATTGCAACTTATTGACATCGAGCGCGTTTTTCGGTATATAGACAACAAAATAGTGCGTTTCGTCTTTGTCGATATTGAAGTGAATGCTGTCCGCAACGGCTGCTTCCGTTTCCTTTTCGCGGGCGGCAATGAGCGAGCCGTGACTTTCGCCCTGCTGCGACTCCTGTCCCTGCGCCAAAAGCGCGAGCATATCCTTTGCCAGCGAGGTTACATCGCTGTTGGGGTACTTCGCTACGAGGTCTTCCAATGCCACTTTAAAAGTATCCGGCGTTTCGGTCTTCGCGAGGCTAAACGTATTGAGCAGCGCAAACTTCGGCATCAAAGGCGAGGCAGGATAATTCTCTTCCATATATTGGTAACCGTCAAGCACTTTCGTGAAATCGCTCGCCAAATAGGCATAGTAGGTGCTTTCGTACAGCGAGTCCTGTTCGGCAGCCATTCGCAGCAGTTTTTCCTTATAATCGGGCTGCGAAAGTATCCGCGCATATTTGTTGTCGGGGAACTGGCTCGTCAGTTTGTCGCGATAAAGCGAGGCATCGGCTACATCGCCCTGCCGGTCGTAGGTTTGGTAGAGGAAGAAGTAAATATCGGGCAATTTCTCGTTGCGCGGAAAACGGCGTTCCAACTCCTCAAAAGTCTCAACGGCTTTGGGGATATTGCTGATTTTGTCGTTGTAGATAAAGCCCGCGTTGTACAATGACCCGATAATTTCTTCGTCTGATTTCTGAAACTGCTCTTCGGTGGTGAACAGTTGTCGCAAGTAAAACTCGGGTTTCTTGTTGTCCAGCAACGCCTTAATGCTGTCGCTCAATTCTTCTTTGCCCTCTTCCGTTTCGTCTTCGTCATCGGCAAACATATCTTGCGCCATCAGCGTTTTCACCTGTCGCCGCCAGTTATCTTCCAGTCGGCGCATACCCCAGCGGCGTTGGAAATCGGTTTTCCCCGCCGTAAGCAGTTGGTTATTATAGAAATAGAACGCACTGCCGCCGCGATTTTCGCCGAGCGCGTACAGGTTATTGGTGGCAGTGTTGCCCACATCGGCGGCTCTGCCGTAATTCGCCTCTGCCAAGCGGCGTTCCTCTTCCTCACGGCGTTTTGCCTCCTTTTCTTCTTCTATCACGCGCTTGATAATCTTCTGAATTTGCGCCATTTTCTCTTTTTCGGGCAAACGCGAGAGGGCTTGCAGGCTGTCCTGCAAATGCACATTTTCGAGGTTGGTAATCAGTTCCGTCAAAGTTTCCGAAAGCGTTGTAACGCGCTTAAAATCTTCGCTTTGCGGGTTCATCAACGTTACGGCATCGGCATAGAGCGGTTGCGCATCGCGGTAGTTTTCGCGCACATAATAAAGGTCGGCAAGCGTAATCATCGCCTGCGCCTTTTCGTAGCCGTTGCGCGTGCTTTTTTCGATGGCAAGTTTATAGTTTTCAATGGCTTGCGTGGTATCTTTTTGATTCAGGTAGATATTGCCTTTGGCACTGTAAATCTGGTCAAGATAGTCGGCGTACTTGTCGTTTTTCGCCATTTTGTTGAGCATTTTCAGCATCTCGGTTTTATCCGCGCCGCTGTAACATTCGCTCTGTTTCAGTTTGGCATTCACTGCCATTTCAAAGGGCGGATTGCTCTTTTGCGCTGCCCGAAATTTCTCGTAAGCCGTTTTGTTGTCGCCCTTCATTTGGTAGAGTTGCCCCAAAAGATAGTTCCACCGCGCCCGCGTTTTCCTGTTTTTTTCGCTTTTCACCGCGAGTTCGAGGAAAGGAATTGCCTCGCTATACTGTTTTTCTTTCAGCAGTAAATCGGCATTGACGGCTGCAAAAAATACCGTTTGTTTTTTCGAGAAATCGTCTTTGCCTGCCTTTGTGAGAATGTCCTCCGCCTCGTAGTGCCAGCCCATTTCGGCATAACTTCGCGCCAGCCACAGTTGCGCTTCTGCCGTTACTTCTTTGTTGGTCGAAAAATGTCGGATAACATAAGTGAAAGTGCCGACCGCCGCCAGAAAATCGGCTTTGTGGAACTCCGCTTTGCCCATCAGCAGCCAAGCCTCGTCAATCATCACATTGTACTCCTCTTGGCTCATAAACGCCTGATATTTCGGGTCTTTCGACTTCTTCGGATTTTTCTTCGGTTTCTTCTTGATGGAATGTTTTTTGATAGCCTTTTTGGCTTTTTCTTCGGCTCTGTCCATATCGCCGCCGGCAGACGAGGCATTGGCGTGATTGCTGATAGGGTACATCAACAGCGGCTCGGAATAATCGTCTTTGTGGTTTTGGGCGATTTTCAGCAAGCCTTCTTTGTAACTTTCGTAGCCGTTGAAATTGACATTGAAACGGGTGTTGAGTGCTTGGTAATTACGTGAATACCACGTGTTTTTTTTGGTAGAACACGCCACAACAGCCGTCAGTAAAACGGCTATGGATATGATATGTGTAAGTTTTGTTTTCAATGTTGATATATTAAACTTGTTTTTTTGAGAAATATTGTGTTTGAACTTCATTTGATTGAATTTTCAAGTTCTTCAATAGTCGGCAAACTGCTTTTCAATTCTTCGGGCAGTATTTTTGTAAAATCAAACTCACTCACACCCATTGGTTTGCGAATATCGCGCAGAGCAAATTCGGCTTCAATATTATTCTTATCCCGACAAAGCAAAATACCGATAGCAGGCTTGTCATCGTCTTTTTTCAGCAAGGTATCCACCGCCGAAAGATAAAAATTAAGTTTGCCCGCATATTCGGGGACAAATTTCGTATTTTTCAATTCAACAACCACATAACATTTCAAATGAATGTGATAAAAAAGCAAATCAATATAATAATCCGAATCGGCAATTTCCAAGTGATATTGTTGTCCCACAAAAGCAAAACCTTTACCAAGTTCAAGCATAAATTTAGCAATGTGCCGAATAAGTTGATTTTCAATATCTTTCTCGCGGTAAGATTTCGACATTGTCAGAAAGTCAAAAATATAAGGGTCTTTGAGCGTTTGTTGTGCCAAATCAGACATCGGTTCGGGCAGTGTAAGTGAAAAATTTGTAACAGCCTTTCCCTGCCGCGTATGCAAACCGTTTTTAATTTGCAATGCCAGCACATCGCGACTCCAAGCATTTTGCTGTGTTTCCTGTAAATAAAATATAGCAGTTCTAAAATCCTTTATTTTGCCGATAATTTCTTTTAAATGTCCCCAAGGCGTAGCAAAAACCAAATTTCGTAATTTTTCGGCAGCCTCAAAACTCAATCCATATCCAAATTGAGGATTAAATTGTCCCTCAATTTGGGGGACAATTACATTATCCTGATTATCAAAAACTTGTATTTGTCCCTCAATTCGGGGGACAATTTGGCTAACAGTATGTTGGCTAATTTGAAAATACAAATAAAACTGCTTACAATAAAGCAAATTTGTACGTGAAAATCCTGACATATCAGGAAATTCCGCTTGCAAATCTTTGGAAAGTTGCTGCACCAATTTATCGCCCCAAGCCGATTGCGACTGTTTTTCCGCAATCATTCCACCCAAGTCGTAATAAAACTCAATCAATGTAGCATTAGCCGCCAATGCCGCCCGAATTTGCGTCGAGCGGATTTTGGTTTTGATTTCCGAAAACCATTTTAGATAGTCTTTATCTATATTTAGTACAGACTTCATTCCTGTAAGAAAAAATAATAGCGCAAAGATACAGATATTTTTGCAACAAAAACCCCAAATAGCGAAAAAATCATTTTTTTGTATTACTTTTGCAACGAAATAAAAAACAAAGATATGTAACAAATAAAAATATAACATATTATTAATCAGAGTAATTGCTCTTATACTCACTGTTAGGAATCGACCAAATTTCAAACAATATATATCCGAGATAAGAACGCAAAAGTTCGCGCTTTGGCGTGTCTGTTTGCGCTTATTTGGATATATACGGCTTTTGGTCGAGCCACTAACAGTAAATAAGCAAAAAAACAGTTCAACGCTTTTTTATTTGACTTATAAAGTTTAAGAGTTTGCTCGTAACTCTTAAATTTATGATAAAAAGAAAAATTCTATTCTGTAAAACACAAGAAAAAATACAGGACGTATTTATTAGAAAAACACAAGAAAATAACCACTATGATTATGTTGATGCTTTGCGTGGGTTGGCAATTTTAGGTGTAATAATGGTACACACAGGTCAATATGTAACTTTATTTGTACCTTTTATTTTCAAAAACTTCCTTAATAACGGACAAATGGGAGTACAATTATTTTATTTGGCAAGTGCTTTGACATTGTTCTTGTCTATGAAAAACAGGACATTAAAAGAACAATATCCAACAAAAAACTTTTTTATACGCCGCTTTTTCAGAATTGCACCTTTATATTATATGGCTATCATCTATTATTTGTGGCAAAACGGATTTGGCACACGCTATTGGTTAGGCGACGCAACTCATATTTCAATAGAAAATATTTTGTCCAACATATTTTTTTTACACGGATTTAATCCTTATTGGATTAACAGTTTAGTGCCGGGAGGTTGGTCAGTAGGAGTAGAAATGATGTTTTATGCTATTCTGCCATTTTTATTTTCAAAAATAAAAAACATCAATCAAGCATTTAATTTTTTTACAATTACTATTTTAACTATGACTGTTCTAAAGAACATATTAAATAACTTTGACCCAACAAATTCCAATCATTTATGGGGCGAATATTTATATTTCTATTTGCCAAGCCAACTACCTTTATTTGCTTTGGGTATCATTTTGTATTTCATAATTATTGAAAGAATAAGTTTAACCGAAATATCAGGAAAATCACTATTAGTATTCAGTTGCATTTTATTAGGAGGGTTATTTATTGGAAAAAATATATTTTTTCCACGTCAGGTAATTTTTGGTATCGGCTTTTTTATTTTTGCAGTGGCAATTAGTCGATATAAATTCAAATTGATTGTAAATCCACTAATTAATTACATCGGCAAAATCAGTTTTAGTATGTATTTAATTCATTTTGCTATTTTACATTGGTCATCAAAATTTCATTTTATTGATTCTGTGACTAATGGTGTTCTCAACTTTTGTGTCAGGTATTTAATTGTCGTAGTATTAACAATAATTGTATCAACATTATCATATCACATTGTCGAAATCCCGTTCCAAAAAATTGGAAAAAAGATTATAAAAAAAGGAGAAAGCACATAACGAAACCACCGTTTCGGAACTGAAAAAATTACTCGGCTATATTTTCCAGATTTTCTCCTCGCCGAAAATAATAAATCAACCCATATTTCTTTCCATTTTCAATGCGCTCGTCCCAAGAAAGGCTGGCAAAAGCCGCCTCTACTTCGTTCCAAACCTCGAAAATAACGGCATCGCAGCGGTCGCGCAGTTTTTGCACATTGACGGCGTGGTTGGCGATATTTTTGCTGACAAGCATTTGCTCGGTTTGCTGGTCTTTGAAAATCTCAAAAAACACTTGCATTTTGGCAATGCTCGGATTGAAGATTGGCGTACCGCCGTTCCGCTGCCGTTCCGACTCGCCTTTTATGATTTTTTCGCCCCATTCGAGCAAGGATTTTTCGCTGGTCAGTTCGGGAATATTGTTGGTGTCGGGGTCTAATTCGTAATATATTTTTACGTTTTTTTTGAACTCGCCCCGCGCAATGGACATATTCAGCACCTGAATGAAGTGCGAAATGTACAAGCGCACCATTTTTACGCTGTTTCGCGTCTTGCCGTTGTTGTTTTTTTGTTTGTTTTTCGCCTCGTTGTATTGAAATAACGCTTGCTCATAATGGGGCAAAAGGGATTTTGCATCGTTTTGCAAGCGCAATGATACTACCGGCTCATTAATGCCGTCTTTTTCGCCTTTTTCTATCAGCGTTTGCAGCGCGGAGAGGCGTGCGAGGTCGGTTTTTGGAAGTCGTCTGTATGGCATAAAATAACAAGTTTGAGATTAGATTTCTCTCTTCATCAAAGAGGTTGCTAAATTATGCAATTCTTTCCAATTTTCGTTATTTTTATCTATTTTTTTTAGGCTCGTTAATGCTTTTTGATAATAAAAGTCCATTTTGTCTTCGGATAATTCTTTTATTTTCAGTAAATTATAGATGTTTGTAACGGCTGAAATTTTTTCGTTCGGATTATATTTTTTTGCGTTAATCCATCGTAAAAGTTCGCTTTTTATGTCTATTTCGGCGCATTGCAGGGCTGAAATTAACAAAAAAGTCTTCTTGTTACACAAGATATCGCCGCCGATTTTCTTACCAAAAGTGTCGGAATTGCCATACACGTCAAGCAAATCGTCTTTCAGTTGGAAGGCTAAACCGATGTTGATGCCGAAATCGTAGAGCAGGTTTTGACTCTCTGCATCTGCACCGCCGATGAGTGCGCCGATTTTCAATGCTGTGCCGAGCAAAACCGCTGTTTTCAGGCGTATCATTTCCAAATATTCTTGGGCGGAAACGTCTTCGCGCGTTTCAAAATCCATATCATATTGCTGCCCCTCGCAGATTTCGCACGCCATTGTAGAGAACAAATCAAGAACACTTTTCAGATGTTTTTCAGGTACTTGCGACAGCAGTTGATAGGCTTTTATCTGCATTACATCGCCGCTGAGGATTGCTGTGTTGTCGTTCCATTTTTGATGTACCGTTGGGCGGTTGCGGCGCAGGTCGGCTTTGTCCATCAGGTCATCGTGCAGCAGGGTGAAGTTGTGAAAAACCTCTACCGCCAATGCCGCAGGCAAAGCCTCTTCCGCCTTTCCGCCAAACAACTTGCAACCCAACAATACTAATGCGGGGCGTATGCGCTTGCCGCCGCTCGAAAGGGTGTAGGCGATTGGCTCGTAAAGTCCGTAAGGCTCTTGCTGCCAATTTATTTGGCTTAATGCGGTTTCGATTATTTCTGTGTGGGTTTTCATTCGGGTTTGCTTTTGTTTATTGCAGTTTCTATTTGTTTCAAAATTTCTGTTTTAATCTGATTGGCTATTTCATTTAATTCTTCTTCTGTAGGATAAGTACCATATTCAAATTCTTTTGAATTTTTATTTGCAAAAAGTTTAAAACTCGTTTTTTCAAATTCGACAGTAACCTTTTCATAAATATTTAATGGTAATAATTTTTGATAAGTTTCTTTTAATTCTCGTAATTCAAAATCTAATATAATCCCCTCTATACTACCTGTTTTCTGAAAAAAATTATTAATAGAAACTTCTATTTGATTTATATCGTCTATTTCTTTCATTCGATTTACTTCGCCTACAAGAATTCTAACACACTTTTTCGTATAAAAATCAACAATATTCAATGACTTTTCTATTTTTGTTTTTAATGGAATAATAATATTGTACAAAATATTTATTGCATTATCTTGTTTGTTATTAATGTCTTGACTTACCTGTCTTTCAAGTAATTTAATTCGTTTTTCAAAATCTTCCGGTTCTTCTACACTTTCCCCTTTTGCCGCTTTTATTACCAATTCCAATGCATTAATTTCTTGCTCTTTCAGATATTCCACAAAAGGTTGAATTTGTTCCAAAGCGGCATTTGCACCATCATTTGGAGTAAGCCCTACTTGAACATCGCATTGATGTAATATCCGCAAATAATTTTCTTTATCATCTGTGCGGATAACAAGCATTGGCAAATTGTGTCGCAAAAGCACATAATTTACCAACAAACGAGCAATTCTTCCGTTGCCATCTTCAAATGGGTGTATTCTAATATAACGATAATGCAATAATGCCGCCAATTCAATTGGATTAAGTTCTTTTTTTTGTTCTTCCACTCTGTACCAATCAATTAAGGCTTGCATCAAGGCAGGCGTTTCTTCAGGCGAGGCATAATCAAATACCTCACCTGTTGCAGTAATAACCGAATTGGGGCGAGTTTTGTAAACACCAACGTGAATGGTATATGTACCTGTTTTATCTTTGTTTAATTTCTGAAAATCACGTACTAATATCGTTTCATTCAAGTTACGAATAAAAGTTTCCAAAAGCGGTCGTTCTTTATCTAACGCTGCGTTTTCAACCATTTTTAAACCTACATTGTGTGCCTTCATTTCTTCGTAATCTTTCAAATTGGCACTGCCATTAGTTTCGTCAAACATAAACAACAATTTCGTCTGTCCATAAGTAAGCGTATTGCCTTCCAAATGATTGGAATTGTAGTTGAAATCCAACATAAACTTTTGGTCGTAACGCTGCTTGTCTGCCTCTTTCATAGGCAACAACGCTTGCAGTTCTTGTTGTAGTTTTTCTATGGTTTTCATAGCAATTTATTTGTTATTTAATTCATTTTCAATTATATCCTCCATCACATCGCTAATATCCAGCCCCGCCGCCCGCACCTGTTGCGGAATAAAACTCGTTGCCGTCATTCCGGGCGTGGTATTCACTTCGAGCAGGTTGATGACCTCGCCTTCGGTAATGATGTAATCCACGCGGATAATGCCTTTTGCGCCAACAATATCATAAATTGCCGATGTGAGTTGCTGCACTCGGGCGGTCAGTTCGTCAGAGAGGCGGGCGGGCGTGATTTCGCGCACCTGACCGTTGTATTTGGCATCGTAGTCGAAGAACTCGTTTTCCGAAACCACTTCTGTGATGGGGAAAACCACCGTTTTTTCTTTTGTTTTGTAAGTGCCGCAGGTGATTTCCGTGCCTTGCATAAAACTTTCGATAATCACCTCGCTGCCTTCGCCAAAGGCTTTTTCGATGGCGGGCTGAATTTGTTCCGCTGTTTTTACTTTCGTTACGCCGAAACTGCTGCCGCCCACATTAGGCTTGACGAAACAGGGCAAGCCGAGTTTTTCGACAACGTCTTTGTTTTCAAGTGTCTGTCCTTTGCGCAGCATCAAACTTTCCGCCACGCGAATGCCGAAACCTTTGAGGTATTGGTTGCAGGTAAATTTGTTGAACGTGAGCGCGGAGGCAAGCACGCCGCAGTTGGAATACGGTATGCCGAGCAGGTCGAAGTATCCCTGCAAAATGCCGTCTTCGCCCGGCGTGCCGTGAATGGTGATGTAGGCAAAATCGAAACGGATTTTCGTGCCGTTTTTGTCCGTAAAACTGAAATCGTTTTTGTCAATCGGGTATTTGTCATTGACCTGCCACACGCCTTTTGAAATGGTTACAATATATTTATTGTATTTTTCACCGTTAATGAACGAAAAAATACCCGCCGCGCTTTTGAGCGACACCACGATTTCCGAAGAATCGCCACCGGCAATGATTGCTATGTTTTTTTTCATATTCTTATTTCTTTGCCACTAATTCACTAATTAAATTCGTGAATTAGTGGCTATTCTTTATTATTAGCATAATTCCGCCATTTTTCTATCAACAGCCGCATATCTTCGGGCAATTCGCTATCAAAATACATAGCCTCGCCGGTGCGCGGGTGCGTGAAACCCAATGTTTTGGCGTGCAGAGCCTGTCGCGGACAAATCTCAAAACAATTATTCACAAACTGTTTATATTTACTAAAATGCTCGCCGCGTAAAATCTCGTGTCCGCCGTAGCGTTCGTCATTAAATAATGTATGCCCGATGTGCTTGAAATGCACGCGGATTTGGTGCGTGCGCCCCGTTTCCAAGCGACATTCCACCAAAGTAACATATCCAAACCGCTCCAACACGCGATAATGCGTAACGGCGTGCTTGGCATTCGGATTCTCCTCTTCCGAAAAAACGGCAAACTGCATTCTGTCGCGCGTATCGCGTGCAAGCGCACCGGTAATCGTACCTGTGTCGTTTTTCACATTGCCCCACACGAGGGCGTTGTAGAGCCGTTGAGTGCTTTTTTCGTAAAACTGCTTTCCGAGATGCGACTTTGCCTCTGCCGTTTTGGCGATGATGAGCAAACCCGATGTGTCCTTATCTATTCTATGTACCAAACCCAAACTCGGATTGTTTATGTCAAAATCGGGCTTGTCTTTCAAATGCCACGCAACGGCGTTGAGCAGCGTACCGTTGAAATTGCCCACACCCGGATGCACCACCAAGCCCGGCGGCTTGTTTATCAGCAACACATCATCGTCTTCATACACCACATTCAATGGAATATCTTCCGCAATAATACTGAAATCGGTGGGCGGGTGGTCAAGCACAATGGTGATAACATCATTCGGTTTCGCTTTGTAGTTCTGTTTCACAGGCTTGCCATTCACAAGAATGGCACCCGCCTCCGCAGCATCTTGGATACGGTTTCGCGACACGCCCGCCATCATATTTGTCAAATACTTGTCGATGCGTGTAACAGCCTGCCCTTTATCCACCACAAAACGGTGGTGTTCAAACAGTTCCTCCTCCGTATTTTCCTCAAAAATCTTCATTAATCAAAGAATTCTGAATATAATCATCAACCTCTTCGGGCGCATCAAGCAGCGATTTATCCTTTGTAAGCCAAACCTTAACATTCTTTCCCAACGGCACTTCTGTGCCTGCTACGGGGTCTTGTTTAAAAACAAAATAATTTTTTATTTCTTCTTCGTTAGGTTGCTTGCCGCCATATAAATCCGTAATTTCTATTTGCAATGCGATTGCTTGTGCCTGCACTTTTTCCAGCGACATCTCTCGGAAACTCGGCAAATAAACCTTATCTTCCGACAATTTCCCAGACCCTATTGCCAATACAACCTCTGTGCCAACTGCAAGTTTTGTGCCTGTGGCTATGATTTTGCCATCTGTTGTTTTTGCATACAGCACCCAGTCTTTATGTTCGGAAGGTACCGGTTTCACACTTACTTTTAATCCGATGGCTTCAAGATTCATTTTTGCGCTACGGTCAGACCTGATTATATTGGGAAAAGAAACTTCTTTCATTTTAGAAGAATAAATTTCCACATAAATTTTTCTTCCTTCGCCTTTCTTGATTTTCGCATCAGGCGCAGGTACTTGTTTGATTATTTTTCCTGCATCTTTTTCATTGAACAAAGGAATGGAATCATACACTTCCACTTTCAAGTTGTTTTCAGCCAACCATTGATTGGCTGCTTGTTCTTCATTCTTGTTGTCCGACAATAAATGCGTGTCATCTACTACCGTCATATTTTCGATTTTTATCACGGTAACTTCCTCGCCGTGCGAGGTGTAACTGCCCAGCCACCACAGCGTGAGGTAGCACACAGCAACCAATGCTACAACAGCAATTCCCAAATTGATAAGGAATTTCTTACTGAAAATAAATTTAAAAAGGTCTTTCATATCTTTTGGTTTATAGTTTTATGTTGGTGCGCCGCGCCTTTAAAATCCTGCTCTTGCGGGGATTATTTTTCAACGTTCAAAAGTAGAAAAAAAACAGATATAAAACAAAAAAGTAAAGATTTCTGCAAAAAAAATCTTTACTCTCCTGTATATTTTCGTTTTCAAACGGGTTTAGGCTTTGCCGTGCGCCTCGTCAGAAACGGTTAATTTGTGCCTTCCCTGCGCACGGCGCGAAGCCAATACGCGGCGACCATTAGCGGTTGCCATTCTTTCGCGGAAACCGTGTTTGTTTTTTCTTTTTCTGTTCGATGGTTGAAATGTTCTTTTCATCGCTGTATGGGTTTTATGTTGTTATTTTTATTTCTAAACTTTTGGGCTGCAAAGGTAATTGTTTTTTTTTATTCGGCAAACAATTTGATGTTTTTTTATTGAAAAATATTTGGCGGGGAAAAATACGGGGCAAAACATTTTTCACTCCTGCATTATCCATACACTTCAATAAACCGCTCAAATGCTTTCCGCGCCCGTCCGCTGCGCAATGCCTCATCAGCCTCCGCCACACAATCCGCCAACGATTTATCAAAATCAAATGTCTGAATAGCCGCCGCCGAATTGATTAACACCGCATTTTTTTGCGCAAGCGTTGCTTTGTTTTCAAGCACGTTCATAAAGATTTTGGCTGCATCGGCAACCGTTTCGCCGCCGTACAAATCTTTTTGTGCGATGGGCGCAAAACCCATTTCTTCGGGTGTAAGCAGGTATTCGCCACGATTATTGACGATTTTTGCCGTGTCGGTCAGCGAAATTTCATCGTAGCCATCAAGCGAATGTACAAGCGTATATTGCGTGTCGATTTTCTGATTAATCAATGCGTAGAGGCGCAGCATTTTCAGGTTATACACCCCAAGACATTGATATTTTGGTTTTATCGGACTGATTAAAGGACCGAGAACATTAAAAAATGTACGCACGCCGATATTTTTGCGCACGGAGGCAACGTTTTTCATTGCCGCGTTGCAAAGCGGTGCGTGCAGGTAGGCAAAGCCCGATTGCTCAATGGCGCGTTTTACCGTATCAATTTCGGTCGTAAATTTTGCGCCGTAGTGTTCCAGCACGTTGCTCGCGCCGCTGACTGAGGTTGCGCCGTAGTTGCCGTGTTTCGCCACTTTGTAGCCCGCGCCCGCCAGCGTAAAACAACTGCACGTGGATATGTTGAACGTGTTTTTGCCATCGCCGCCCGTGCCGACAATGTCAATGGGGTTGAACTCCGACAAGTCGATTTTGATTGCCAAATTGAGCAGCGCATCGCGAAAACCGACAAGTTCTTCGAGGTCAATACTGCGCATCAAATACACGGTGATAAAGGCAGAGATTTGCGTGTCGTTGCACCGTCCCTCGCCGATGTTGGTCAATGCTTCGGCTGCCTCTTGGCGCGTGAGGGTTTGGTGTTCAAAAAGTCTGTTTAGTATGTTTTTCATTTTGTCTGAACTGTGATTTTAATTTGATTTATTTGATTAATATGATTTTTGCTTGAACTGTTTTTGTTTGATTTTTCAGGGTAATCAGAAAAATCACATTAAAATCACAGTTCAGACAAAAAGTTTTTCATTATTTCTTCCCCCTGCGGTGTCAGCACCGATTCCGGGTGAAACTGCACACCGTGCGTATCAAACTTGTGGTGTTTCAACGCCATAATAATGCCGTTTTCATCAAGTGCCGTTATTTCCAAATTATTTGGAAAATTATCTTTGCTCACTGCCCAAGAGTGGTAGCGACCAACCTCTAATTTTTTATCCAAATTATTGAAAATGTAGTCATCTTCAATAATATCAATTTCGGAACTGATGCCGTGATACACTTCGGGCAAATTGATTAACTTTGCGCCGAAAGCCTCGCCGATAGCCTGCTCGCCAAGGCATACACCGAGAATAGGTTTTGTGGGCGCATACTCGCGTATCACATCAAGCAAAATGCCCGACTCGCTCGGCACACCCGGACCAGGCGACAGCACAATTTTGTCGAAACGCGCAATGTCCGCCAACGCGATTTTATCGTTGCGATGCACCTCTATGTCGGTATAGCCGAGTTTTTTGATGACGTGTACCAAATTGTAGGTAAAGGAGTCGTAATTATCAAAAACAAGTATTTTCATCTCTTTTTATTTTTTAAATTTATCAATAAAAGGTATTTTGTCAAATCGCCACACAAACACTATTTGCAAGGTGCCTGTGTTGAAACGCAAATTATCCTGAAAAATGTGCATATTGTCCATAAAGAACATATAAACACAGTATTTATCGGTGTTGTAACCGACCGACAGGCGCGGCAACATATTGAAACTTGCACCGACCTGCACCGATTTTCCGCCTAAACGATTGCTCAAATAAGCACCGCCTGTCAATGAGCCTGACAAAAACCAGTGCGGATTAATCACATACGAGTAGGCATATCCGAAGTTTCCGCCGAATTGTAGGTTTTTCTGTTCTGTCGTTTCCGTTTTGGTGTGAAAAAAATAACTGCCTGCGCCAAGTATAAAACTGCCTGCCGACCGCATTTGCCTTTCGGTCTGTGCAAAGGCAGCGCGAACAGAAAAACGGTCGCCGTTAAAAACATACGCCCCCGCTGCCCCAATTTGCAATACTTGCGTTTTCGGATAAAACTTCAACTCCCACAAATCGCTGTAAAAGCCTTTATAGTCCTGCAAATAAAAATCAAGCATATATTTTCTTCCGTAATGATGCAGTTGAAAATCAAAAGTTTTTGTTCGCGGTAATTCATCGTTCAAGCGGCTGCCAATGTTGAAAGCATAACCCAAATTCAAAATCGAATTTTTAACTGCAATGCCTATACCTAATTGCATCGGGTTGTTCGGCTTGTAATCCGTTTCCTGCTCGTGCATATTGATAAAATCCCTTGCCGAATAGACTTTTATGTCGAGTTTTTGATGGTAGGGTTGTATATATGCCGAGTCCGTCAATGCCAATGCCTGCGAAACATTAAAAAATAATATGACAATATATTTACAGTACTTCATTTTTGCTTGCCTTGTCTATCGCACTTTTCAATGCGCCAAGTTTGTTATTCACTTCCTGCAACTCACTCTTTTCTTCGGATTTTGCCACAATGCCCGCGCCCGCCTGATAATACAAAGTATTATTTTTGCTCACAAACGAGCGTATCGTAATTGCCTGATTGAACGAGCCGTCAAAGCCGATAAACCCGATGCAGCCGCCATAGGGACCTCTGTCGTGCGGCTCCAACTTGTCAATAATCTGCATTGCTTTGATTTTCGGTGCGCCCGACAGCGTGCCGGCGGGGAAAGTGTCCGCAAAAATCTTTATCGCATTGCTGCCTTCACGCAAACGCCCGCTCACAGAGGAAACAAGGTGTATCACGTGCGAATAATACTGCACTTCCTTGTAGGTTTCCACAACGACATTGTCCGTGTTTCGACTCAAATCGTTGCGTGCCAAATCCACCAACATCACGTGTTCGGCGTTTTCTTTGGGGTCTTGTTGCAATTTTTCGGCAAGAAGAAAATCCTTTTCGTCATCGCCCGTGCGGCGGAAAGTGCCGGCAATGGGGTTGATGTAGGCTTTATTTTGCTTTTTGTTGATAACCAGATGCGCCTCCGGCGATGAGCCGAAAATGCGGAAATCGGCAAAATCAAAATAATACAAATATGGCGATGGATTAACCGAGCGCAGCGTGCGGTAAAGCGTGAAATCATCGCCCTTATACGCCTGCGAAAACCGCCGCGAAAGCACGATTTGAAACACGTTGCCTTTATAGCAATGCTCTTTGCCGCCACGCACCATTGCCATAAACTGCTCGTCTGTAATATCGCTCTTTTCCTGACCAACGGCTTGGAAATCGTAAGCGGCTACATTATTATTATTCAAAATATTGACAACATCGTCAATGCCGCTCGCCTCGCCTTCCAAAAGATTTTCGGTAATTATCAACTCATCTTTGAAATGATTGACGGCAATGATATATTTGAACAAAAGATAGTGCATTCCGGGCATATCGCCCGGCGGAGTGGCGGGTGCGGCAAAGACCACATCTTCAAAGTATTGCACCGCCTCGTATGACGTGTAGCCGAACAGTCCCA
Organism: Prevotellaceae bacterium; assembly: GCA_031261165.1. Lineage (GTDB taxonomy): Bacteria > Bacteroidota > Bacteroidia > Bacteroidales > Paludibacteraceae > JAISJU01. The sequence continues at coordinate 4,740 of JAISJU010000175.1, read as the reverse complement.
GTCCCGACCTCTCCCCCTGCCCCTCTCCACAAGAGAGGGGAGAAATATTGTACGACTTGATGTAGTCATTAAACGCATCGGGCAAGGTGTTTTTGTCCGTGATTTTGATTTGCGTTTCCGTTCCGTCCGGAAATGTTTCGGTGATATTAAACTTATTGACCGAAAAACCGCCAATAGGACAAAATCCGATGTAGGAAAAACTGTTTTCGCCGCCGTGATAGTCCGAACTTTCGAGCAAGACGGAGTGCGTACCCAAATCTCTTATTTTCAGGTATATGCCGACAGGGGTTTGCAGGTCGGCGAGCATTTTGCGGGTGTTGGTTTTGATGTTCATATTGTTTTAAATATTTATTACGGTGCGATGCACCTTTATTTAATGTTTCCGTTTTTTGTTGCTACAAATATTTACGGCACTCTGTGCCTTTGCGTTTGAAAGTGCGTAGCACTGTAATATTTGTAGCCTATTTCGTTATATTGTATTTCAGGTGCGTAGCACCGTAATATTCAATCATCAAAAAACTCAAACAAATACTGTTCTTCAAATTTAATATCATTTTTACGCAACATTTCCATATATTCTTCTCGAAATGGCTTTTTCTGATGATGTATCTCTTGCGTTAAAATATATTTCACAACGGTATCTATCTGCGACTTTGAATGCGTAAATGCGCCATACCCTTTTTGCCAATCAAACTTAAACGGCGAAAACCTGCGCTCATTTATCCATTGATTGGTTGACGTTTTGATTTCGCTTATCAAATCGGGTATCAATTCATTCACATTGTAACCAATCAAAATATGCACGTGGTCGCGCATTGCGGAAATAGCCAACAATTTATGTTTTCTTGCTTGAACAATGCCTGTAATATATTTTTCCAATTCGTCTTTCCACGCTTTGCCGATAAGGGCTTCGCGGTTTTGGGGCGAGAAAACCAAATGAAAATAACATTGTGTATATGTGTTTGCCATTATATTTTTGTTTTTTATTGTTATGAATATTTCGGTGCGCTGCACCTTTATTGATTGTTTTACTTTTTGTTACTACAAAGATTATGGTGCGCTGCACCTTATATTAAATATACTGTTTTTTGTTGCTACAAATATTTACGGCACTCTGTGCCTTTAATTCAAGTAGCAGGGCTACGCAACCTTTGTAGCCATCAATCTGCAATATATTTTAGGTGCATCGCACCGTAATATTTGTATTATTAATTTTCTAAACCATACACAGAAATTTCTTTTATAATCGTACATTCCTTCAATTTATTTCTAACTTCTTCTATATCGGAAGAAGTATCAAGCAACCAAATAGGATTTTGATATTTTTTCGGATATAAAAATAACATCAAATTTTTATCCTTTAAAAAATTCTCTACTTCTTTTGACTCGGCTGTATCTGATAATTCTACATTATAAATATAATGTGTTGGTTTTGTAAAAAGTTTTTTTGCATAATAATCTAAACGCTTTCGAGTTTTTAGTGGCTCATAGGAAAACTGTTCACATTCATTATTAAATGAGTTAGAAGAATATAAACTATCCGTATTATACCAAAAAGATATACGATAATGATAACCACAAAGATGAAGAATTGTTTGCTCTGCCAAAAATAATTCTTGGTCTTCTTTCATTTCTTCCTCATCTGTAATCAATAATGCTGCATTTGGTTTTAAGATTTCTGTACTGTCAAGTTCCCAGAAATTATCGGAAGAAAATATTGTATATCTGATATTTTGAACTTTACCTGCCGGTGTAGGTGTAATAGTAATAAATGCAACTTCATTGTAAATAAAAACAGCAATTCCTCCTAATAAAATCAATACAATTATTGATATGAATAATATTTTCTTTTTCATATTTCTAAAACTTTATTTGTTAAACTCCTCAAACTTCCTCACATAAGTCTCCATATCCTTATCCCCCCTGCCCGAAACAGTCAAAACAACAACGTCATTCGGCAAAAAGGTTTCTTTCGGAAGCACTGCCAGCGCGTGCGCCGATTCGATTGCAGGAATAATCCCTTCCAGCCGCGTGAGTTCAAAGGCAGCCGCGAGTGCTTCATCATCGGTAATGGCGTGTACTTTGGCGCGACCGCTCACGGCGGAATGTGCGTGTATGGGACCAATGCCCGGATAATCCAGTCCAGCGGAAATGCTGTACGGCTCAATAATTTGCCCATCGGCATCTTGCATCAACAGCGTGCGTGCGCCGTGAATAATGCCCTCCGTACCCAAATGAATGGTCGCCGCGCTCTCGCCGGTATCAACACCCAAGCCCGCCGCCTCTGCGGAAATAATTTTTACTTTCGGATTGTCCCAATAATGAAAATACGTTCCCGCCGCGTTGCTACCACCGCCCACGCAAGCAATGAGATAATCGGGATAATCGCGCCCCACCTGCTCTTGCAACTGCCACTTCATTTCCTCGCTGATAATGGATTGCAAACGCCCCACCATATCGGGATAAGGGTGCGGGCCCACCGTTGAGCCAATCACATAAAACGTGTCCGCAGGGTTGCAGCACCAGTCGCGGATAGCCTCGTTGGTGGCATCTTTCAGGGTTTTGTTGCCACTCTGCACAGGAATTACCTCCGCGCCGAGCATTTGCATTTTTTGCACGTTGAGGTGTTGGCGTTTCACGTCAGTTTCCCCCATATACACGATGCACTGCAAGCCCATCAGCGCACAAGCCGTTGCCGTTGCCACGCCGTGCTGACCCGCGCCGGTTTCGGCAATGATGCGCGTTTTACCCATTCGCTTGGCTATCAAAACCTGCCCGATGGAATTGTTGATTTTGTGTGCGCCGGTGTGGTTCAGGTCTTCGCGTTTGAGGTAAATCTGCGTGCCGTATTTTTCCGAAAGCCGCTTTGCGTGGTAGAGCGGCGAGGGACGACCGACATAATTTTTCATCAAATCAGCAAATTCCGCCTTAAACGAGGCATCGTTCAAAATGCCGTCATAAGCATTTCTAAGTGCCTCCACCGTGCCGTAAAGGATTTCGGGGATATACGCGCCGCCGAATTGTCCGTAATAGCCTTTGTTATCAACTTTGAAATTCATTTTATTTTGTTTCCGTTAAATTTTATTCTTAAACTCAACCCAAGTCCGGTGTTTATCAACAGTTCCATTGTCAAATTATTGCCAACGACTTTGCCCTCTTTGAACATTGCCTGCGCGGGAATGGAATAGCCGTCATCGCGCGGAATGAGCATATCAACAATTTTGTAACGTTCCAAAACGGTGCTGCCTTTCACTTTCGGCGGCAATGTTTCGATGCTGTCGAGCACAAATTTTTTGATTTTCACGTAACCAAACGACATATCGTCTATTTTCATCACATACATATCGCCGGATTTTTCCAAAGTAACAATGCTGTTCGGTTTCACTTCCGGCTTTGCCTTTTCGTGGTACTTTATCGTCAATGTACCCTTGTATTTGCCCGCCACATTCTGCGAATATGCTGCCGAAAACATTAACATCAAAACTAAAATTAAAACTGTTCTTTTCATTCTCCTTTTATTAAAAAAAGGCTTACCGTGAGTTCGATAAGCCTTTTTTACATTATATATAAAGGTAACATCACTCACAAAATTATTTCTGCAAGTGCCACCACCAAGATTTATTTTCTGCTAATTTGTTCATTTTTTATATGATTTCGGCTGCAAAATTACGGCTTTATTTTTTAATGACAAATTTTTTCGAGAAAAAATTCAAAAATTATTTGGATGTAAAAAAAAAGTTGTATTTTTGCAGCCGAAAAATCGAACAACGATGACAAAATATTATTTTACATATTCTTATTTTTACTTTTACTTTTGGCAGTAAGAGCAGGATATTTATATGTGAAAAACGAAAATCAAATAATAATCATTATATAAAATCCTGCTCAAAGTTGAGTAGGATTTTTTTGTTCATAAACTATCAAACTTTATAAACTTATGAAAAAAGTAGCCATTCAGGGCGTTACAGGCTCGTTTCACGAGATTGCCGCACGCAATTATTTCGAGGGCGAGGACATTGAGATTATTCCCTGCGACACGTTCAAAGACGTTTTCGCAACAATAAAAAAGGACAACACGGTTATCGGCGCAATTGCGATAGAAAACACCATCGCGGGCAGCCTCCTGCCCAACCACGCATTGCTCAAAGACAGCAACTGCCGCATCATCGGCGAATACAAACTGCGCATTGAGCATAATCTGGTGGCACTGCGAGGGCAAACGATAGAGGACATCAGCGAAGTACATTCTCACCCCATCGCGTTGATGCAATGTGTTGATTTTCTGGAGCGGCACAAGCATCTGAAAGCCGTTGAAAGCAGCGACACGGCATCGAGTGCCAAAGAAATTGCGGAAAAGCAAATCAGAGGTCGCGGTGCGATATGCAGCAAACTTGCGGCGGCGGAATACGGTTTGGAAATCCTCGCCGAAGGTATCGAAACGAACAAACGCAATTTTACGCGCTTTCTCATCGTAGCCGACCCTTGGCGGGCTGACGAACTGCAAAAAGGGCAGGAAATAAACAAATCGTCAATCGTTTTCACCCTGCCGCACGAAGAGGGCAGTTTGGCAAAAATCCTGTCAATTTTGTCGTTCTACCACATCAATTTGACGAAAATTCAATCGCTGCCCATCATCGGGCGCGAGTGGGAATACCAATTTTACATTAATCTGACATTCGATGATTTGTATCGCTACAAACAGTCGCTTGATGCCATCAGACCGTTGATTAAGGATTTTAA
>JAISJU010000173.1 GCA_031261165.1 Prevotellaceae bacterium | reverse complement strand
ATTGCATACGCCCTTTATTAATTGGCAAAAATTAAGGGCGTATGCAATACGCCCCCACCATACAATCAAAAAAAAATTCCCCATTCATTATTCATAATTCCCAATTATTCCCTATCTTTGCGCAAAAAATTTAGTATTCGTATGAAAAAGATACTGATAATCGTTTTTCTGGGTATCGTGTCGTTGGCAACGGCACAGAAAACGAGCGTTTATACCAATCCCGAAAACCTTTTTTACGAAGGAAAAACCTTGTATGCCGAGCGGAAATTTGCCGCCTCCATCAACAGTTTGGAAAACTATCTGAAAACGGCAGACCGCACAACATCGGAAACCGTGCAGGAAACCCATTACTACCTTGCTGCCAACGCCTTTGAACTGCGAAAGGAAACCGCCCTTTTCCAACTGAAAAAGTATCTGGCGGACTATCCCTACTCGCCTTTTGTCAATCAGGTGAACTTTATGCTCGGCACAAGCGAGTACGAAAAGCGCAACTTCAAAGATGCCGCCTCGTGGTTTGCAGCCGTAGATATAGACAAACTCTCGCAGGAAGATTACATCGACTACCTCTTCCGCTACGGCTACTCCGAACTCCAACTCAAACGATACCGCAACAGCAAGTACCTCTTCGGGCAACTCATCGGCAGAAACACCCGATACGAAAACGCCGCCACCTATTATTACGCCTACAACGAATACACGCAAAAAAACTACAAAACGGCGTTAGACGGCTTCCTCAAAGTGCAAAACGTACCCGAATATCAGGACTTTGTGCCTTATTATCTGGTGCAGATTTATTATTATCAAAAGGAATACGCCACGCTCATACCCATTGCCGAAGGCTTGATAAAGAAAAATCCGAAAAACGAAAACAACATTGAGTTGTACCGCATTCTCGGCGAATGTTATTATCAGAAAAAAGAATACCAAAAGACGATAGATTACCTGAGCGCGTATCAGAAAAGCAGCAAAAAAGTGGTGCGCAACGATATGTACCTCTTGGGCATCTCCTACTTCAATCTGAAAAAATACCCGGAGGCAGCCGACAATCTCTCCAAAGTAATCACCGAAAAAGATGCCGTTTCGCAAAACGCCTACCTGCATCTCGGTTTGTCGTATTTGAATTTAAAACAAACAAACAACGCCCGCCTCGCCTTCCAGCAGGCAGCCAAAATGGATTTCGACAAAGACACGCAGGAAGAAGCCTCTTACAACTACGCCCTCACCACTTACGAACTCTCCTTCTCGCCCTTCAACGAAAGCGTGCTGGCATTCGAGGCATTTCTCAACGATTATCCCAACTCGAAATACAAAGAAAAAGTCTATGACTATTTAATTAATGTATATCTCACCACGAGCAACTACGAAGCCGCATATCAATCCATCGAAAAACTCCGCAACCCCTCGCCCCGCATTTTGGAGGCAAAGCAGCGCATTTTGCTCAATATGGGCATAGATGCCTACACGGGTGCAAAATATGATAAGGCGATTGAGTTGTTCACCAATTCTTTGAAACTCTCGGCTTACGACAAAACCGTAGCCGCGCAGGCGCGTTATTGGCGGGCAGACAGTTACTATCGGCAAAGCAAATTCGACCTCGCGCGTAAGGATTACAACGATTTCCTCTTAAGCCCCGGCGCACGGCTCACCAAAGAATTTAATCTGGCGAACTACAATGTCGGCTACACCTATTTTAATCAGAAAGATTATGCCGCCGCAACTTCCGGTTTCCGCAAGTTCATTGTGTCCGAAAAAGACAAGAAGACAAAAACTTATGTTGATGCCCTCAACCGCATTGGCGACAGTTATTTTGCCCAAAAAGACTTATCCAACGCCTTTAAATATTATAGCGATGGCGCAGATTTGAAAGCCGCCGGTGCCGATTACGCCGCTTTCCAAAAAGGCTTTACGCAGGGCTTGCAAAAAGATTACAGCAAAAAAATCGCCACAATGCAGGCTTTGCTGCGCGACTTCCCTACTTCGGAGTACAACAACAATGCGATGTACGAAATCGGACACGCCTACGTGATGCTCGACGAAACGGACAAGGCAATCAACGCTTTTGACGACCTCTATCGCCAATATCCCCAAAGCAGTGCCGCACGCAAAGGCTTGTTGCAAAAGGGAATGCTTTATTATAATGAAAACCAGTACGACAACGCCATTTATTCCTACAAGCAGGTTGTCAATCAATTTCCGCAAAGCGAGGAGGCAGGCACCGCCCTCGAAGGACTTGAAAAAATCTATGTGCAGACCAACCGCGTGAGCGAATATACGGCGTATGTGAAGACATTGAAAAACGTATCCGTCAATATCACCGCCGAAAAAGAGGACTCGCTCACCTATCTTGCCGCCGAAAAACAATATATTCAGGAAAACATCGGCGAGGCAAGCAAGTATCTGGCGCAATATTTGAAGAAATACCCGCAAGGCAGATACGCCCTCAAAGCCCACTATTACCTCGCAGACTGTTATTATACAACAGACAACAAAGCGGCAGCCTTAGACGAGTACAAAACCCTGCTCTTGCAAGAGGGCGGCAATCCCTATATGGAAAAATCGGCGCAACGCGCTGCCGAAATCACCTTCGACAAGAAAGATTACGCAGAGGCACTGAATTTCTACACCAAACTGAAAGAAATATCCGAAAGTAAGGACAATCTCGCCGCTGCGCGTTTGGGTATCCTGCGCTGCAACGCCTATTTGAACAATCTGAGCGGCGTGGTCGCCATTGCCAACGAGATGCTCGCTAACCCCGCCCTCGATGTGGAACAAACCCGCGAGGCGCGTTACCGCCGTGCCAACGCCTATATTTCTTTGCATCAGCCGGACAAAGCAAAAGACGATTTGACCGAACTTGCCAAAGAGCCGCGACACATCTTCGGCGCAGAGGCAAATTACCTGCTGGCAGATTATTATTTTGGCAAAAATGAAGACAGCACCGCCGAGAAAGTCATCTTCGACTTTATTGACAAAAACACGCCGCATCAGTATTGGCTCGCACGCGGTTTCATTCTCTTGTCCGACATTTATATAAAGAAAGGCGATGATTTTCAGGCAAAACAATACCTGCTTAGTTTGCAGGAAACTTATACCAAAAACGACAGCATACAGGAAATGATAACCCAACGCCTCAACGAAATCGACAAGCGCGACAAAGCAGTCATCGTTACCGAAGGCAGCATTATTGAACAAAAAGAAGAAGAATAGGGCACTGTCATTGCGGGCTTGACCCGCAATCCCCCTTAATAACTAAATATTTTGATTATGAAAAAGATAGCATATATATCAGCATTATTACTGTTGGCAATCACCGCCAACGCACAGGAAAAGAACGACTCGCTCGTGCGCGAGGTCAATGTAGTGCGCACCTATATCCCCGAAATCCAGGACGCGGGCAAAATCAACACCCTGCCCGACATTGAAAAACCGGAAGTGATACCGGCGAAAAACCTCAAATATTCAACGTGGAGTGCGCCGCTCGCCACGTCTTTCGACCTGCAAACGCTGCCCTCCGCCACCTTGCGCAAAATGCGTGCGCCGAAAGAGTTTCGCGAGGGTTATGCCAAAATCGGCGCAGGGAATTATTTGTCTTTCCTCGGCGATATTTATGTGCCGATTTTAAAAGCACCCGACTACCGTTTGGATTTTGCCACCAAACACCTTTCCAACTTTGGCAAAGTGCGTTTGGACAACGGACAAAGAAAAAAGGCGCAGGATTTGCGAAATTCGGGGCAATTGGCGTTCAGCAAGAGTTTTTTCAAAATGGATTTGTTTTCCGAAGTCAATTTTTACCGCCACGACTTTAATTATTACGGACAAGATTTGACCGATTTGGCACCCGCCCTCCGCGACTCCGTTGCGCCGATGGGCAAAGAGGCGCACACCTTTTTTGATGTGTCGGTGGGCGTTGCCTCGCGCGATTTGTCGGCAGATTTTCAATACACCGCCGCCATCAAATACGAACTTGCGCACACCAAAACAGGCTTGAACGAGCACCACATTCAAACCATCGGCAATCTGTCCTACGCGCTCTCTGAGCCGCATCTTATCGGTGTCAATCTCTCGTTGGACAATATGATTTACAACAGCCCCGACACACTCGGCACACTCTTTCAAAACGTTGGCGACCGTTTTACCAACTACACCGTGTTCGGCATCAATCCCTACTACAAACTGCAAAAGGATATTTGGGACATCAAACTCGGATTGAAAGCCAACTTTGCGAGCAGAGGGAAGGCGGTCAGCGTGTCGCCCGACATTGCGGGACAGGTGGCTCTCGTGCCTGAAATCTTCTACCTCTACGCAGGTCTTGGCGGCGATTACGAAGTGAATACGCTGAACAAAACGTTAAAAGAAAATCAATACGTGCGCCCCGATGTGTTGCGCGAAAACACCCGCACGCCGCTCAATGCCTACGGCGGGTTGAAGTTTAAGGTCTTCAATTATCTGATTTTTAACGGATTTGCGGGCTATAAGTTCATTGACAATCAATACTTTTATGTCAATCATCGTTCCGAAACCGACTCAGCCTATTACGATAACACTTTTGATATTGTCGTAGATGAGGCGAATTTGTTCTACGCAGGCGCATCGCTCACCTACAACTACAAGCAAAAGGTAAGTGCATTGTTGAAAGGGACTTACAACAATTGGAAAACCACCGACCAAACATACGCTTGGCACAAGCCCGATTGGGAACTTAATTTCGATTTGAGTTACAAAATCAATGACGACATTCGCGTGTCGGCAAACGCTTTCGCGCTCGGCAAACGCTATGCGCTCGGTTACGACAACAAAGCCGTAAAACTCAAACCGCTCTTCGACCTCAGCCTTTCGGGTACTTACGAATACAGCAGTTGGGTATCCTTCTTCCTGAATTTGAACAATTTACTGTATCAGAACAACCAAATCTGGTATGGTTACAATCTGCATAAATTTAATTTTATGGCGGGGGCTACGTTCTCGTTTTAGTAGAATAAGAAAACGTAACACGTTTTCAAAGACGTGTTACGTTTACATTTTACTTTCCCAAACAAAACAATCCGGAAAACACTCTTTCAATTCCGTTTCCCATTCAAAAATACCGAACACTGCCGAGCCTGAGCCGGACATCGCTGCATAGATTGCGCCCTGCGCATAAAGTTCGTTTTTGATTTTTTCAATCACCGGAAATTTTTGAAAAACCGTTTTCTCAAAATCATTTTCGATATAATTCTTCCATTCCGCAACAGGCGTGTTTTCAACGATTTGTCGCAAATCATAACGCGGTTTCTTCGGCACAATGCCCGCGTAGGCATCTTTGGTGGAAACATACACATCGGGCTTTACCAATGTGATATAATATCTTCGCAATGAAAGATTTATATCCTGAAAAACATTGCCTATGCCGCTTGCAAAAACCGTTTTGTTTTGGATAAAAACCGCACAATCCGCTCCCAAGCGTGCCGCATATTCTTCGAGTTGCGTAACACTTAAATGCAAATCAAACACCTCGTTCAGCATTTTCAACATAAATGCCGCATCGGCACTACCGCCGCCCAGTCCCGCGCCGAAAGGAATGATTTTGCGGAAAAACACCTCTATCGGCGGAATATCGAAGTCCGCTTTCAGCAACCGGTAGGCTTTGGTTATCAGATTGCTGTCCGCATCGGCATCAATGGCAATGCCGCTCGCGTGGAAAGTGTAGTCCGTAGCCCTTTGGCTCGGCACTACTTCCAAAATATCGCAGAGCGAAATGGGATAAAACACCGTTTCAATGTTGTGGTAACCGTCTGCGCGGCGTTCCGTAACATTCAAGCCGATGTTGATTTTGGCGTTGGGGAAGGTGAGCATAATTTCAATCAGGAATTAAAAATTAGGATTTAGAAGTGGCAAAATTAATAGTTTTTTTGCTACCTTTGCCGAAAATTTTTCAAGAAAAATGATAAAGATAGGAATTATCGGCGGTGCGGGCTATACGGCGGGCGAATTGCTGCGTATTCTGGTGCATCACCCCGAAGCGGAAATCGTGTTTGTGAACAGCGCGAGCAACGCGGGCAACAAACTTTCTGACGTACATACGGACTTGTTCGGCGAAACGGATTTGATTTTTACCGACACCTTGCCGTTGAACGATATTGACGCGCTTTTCCTCTGCTCGGCGCACGGCGACAGCCGCAAGTTTTTGGAGGCAAACGCCGTTCCCCCGCGCGTGAAAATCATTGACCTTTCCACCGATTACCGCGATGAAAGCGATGGTTTTGTGTACGGCTTGCCCGAGTTGAACAAGAGCCGCATCGTTTCGGCAACGAAAATCGCCAATCCGGGCTGCTTTGCTACGGCTATTCAGTTGGCGTTGTTGCCTTTGGCGGCGAATGGATTATTGAAAAACGAGGTGCATATCAACGCCATCACCGGCTCTACCGGCGCGGGCGTAAAACCCTCTGCGACTTCGCATTTCAGTTGGCGGAACAACAATATTTCGGCATATAAAATATTTGAACATCAGCATTTGATAGAAATTACGCAATCGTTACGGCAGTTGCAAAAGGGTTTCGATAAGGCACTGAATTTTATTCCGGTGCGCGGCGATTTTACGCGCGGCATTTTTGCAACGGCTTATACCGAATGCGATTTATCGTTGGAAGAAGTACAAAAAATCTATGCGGAGTTTTATAAAGATGCTGCCTTTACCTTTATTTCGGATAAAAATATTGATTTAAAGCAAGTAGTCAATACAAACAAAGCGATTTTGCATCCGGAAAAGCACGGAAATAAAATTTTGATATTATCCGTTATTGATAATCTGCTGAAAGGCGCATCGGGACAAGCGGTGCAAAATATGAATTTGATGTTTGGGCTGCCTGAAAAAACAGGATTAGACCTGAAAAGTGTTGGATTTTAATAAATTACTTTGCGAAAATCTTTGCGAACCTTGCGGTTAAGTTTTTACCGCAAAGAACGCAAAGGGAACGCAAAGGGCGCAAAGAAAAACAAAAAAACAAAATGAAACTATTTGACGTATATCCCTTATTCCCCATAGAAATTGTATCGGGAAAGGGCTGCAAAGTTTACGACAGCGAGGGAACGGAGTACCTCGATTTGTACGGCGGACACGCCGTTATTTCCGTTGGACACGCGCACCCTGCGTATGTGCAGGCAATCAGCGAGCAGGTTGCCAAGTTGGGTTTTTACTCCAATTCCGTGCTAAACAGCCTGCAAAGCCGTTTTGCCGAGAAGTTGGGAAAGGCGTGCGGGTATGACGATTACGCGCTTTTCCTCATCAATTCGGGCGCGGAGGCAAATGAGAACGCGCTGAAACTCGCCTCCTTTCACAACGGCAGGCGGAAAGTGCTGACATTCAAAAACTCGTTTCACGGGCGCACTTCGGCTGCTGTGCGCGTAACGGATAGCCAAAAATACATTGCCCCTGTGAACGAAGGACTGGAAGTAACTTTTGCAACGTTCAACGAGATTGATTTTGTAAAAAAAGAACTTGCTACGAATGAATATTCTTCGGTAATTATCGAGGGTATTCAGGGCGTTGGCGGCATTCTCATTCCCGAAGACAGGTTTCTGAAAGAGTTGCGCGAAGAATGCACCAAAACCGGCACGGTGCTGATTTTAGACGAGATACAATCGGGCTACGGTCGCAGCGGGAAGTTTTTTGCACATCAACACGCCGGCATTAAGGCGGATATTATTACCGTTGCCAAAGGGATTTGCAACGGTTTCCCGATGGCGGGCGTGATTATCAGCCCCGAATTTACGCCGGTGTACGGACAACTCGGCACGACTTTCGGCGGCAATCACTTGGGTTGCGCGGGCGCGATTGCCGTGCTGGATATTTTTGAAAAGGAAAATCTGATAGAAAACTCACGCGCGGTCGGCGATTTCCTGATGAAAGAACTGCAGCAATTCCCGCAAATCAAAGAAATTCGCGGGCGGGGGCTGATGATTGGATTGGAGTTTGCCGAGCCGATTAAGGAAATCCGCACGAAACTGTTGTTTGAACAAAAGGTATTTACAGGCGTGGCAGGGACACATACTATCCGCTTGCTGCCGCCGCTGAGTTTGACAAAAAATGAGGCTGAAGATTTTATTGAACGGCTGAAAAAGGTTTTGAAATAAGAAAATATATTTGCTTCTTTGTGTCTTCGTGCCTTTGTGTCTTCGTGTTTAGTATAAAAAAAGCCGCAAGCGGCAAAAAAATACTAAACACAAAGGCACGAAGACACAAAGGCACGAAGACAAGAAATTTCTAATAAATATCAATCACTAAAAAGTTTTCCCATAAAAAATATGCGGAAAACTTTTTTTATTTGTACTTTTGTCAAAAAAAATTACAACCGCAATGCAATTAATCAAAACCTTCGGCGCAGCAGTGCAGGGCATCAACGCGACCATCGTTACGATAGAAGTTACGATGTCGCAGGGCAGCAAATTTTTTCTGGTGGGGCTGCCGGACAATGCCGTGAAAGAAAGCCACGAGCGCGTCATCTCCGCCGTCAGGCACAACGGCTACCGCTTTCCCGGAATGCAAATCACCATCAATATGGCACCCGCCGACATCAAAAAAGAGGGCACAGCCTACGATTTGCCGATGGCGGTCGGCATTCTCGCCTCGTCTGAACAAATTACCGGCGAGCGGCTGAAAGATTATGTGATAATGGGCGAACTGTCGCTTGACGGCAGCCTGCAAGCGATTAAGGGCGTGCTGCCCATTGCCATCAAAGCGCGTGAAGAGGGTTTCAAAGGTTTGATATTGCCCAAACAGAATGCACGCGAGGCGGCGGTGGTCAATGATTTGGAGGTGTATGGCGTGGAAAACATCGCCGAAGTTGCCGAGTTTCTGAACGGAACGACCACGCTCGAAAAAACGGAAGTGAACACCCGCGAGGAGTTTTTTGGCAATGTCAATCATTTTGATATGGATTTTGAAGACGTAAAGGGGCAGGAAAACGTGAAACGCGCCCTCGAAGTGTCCGCAAGCGGGGGGCATAATATTATATTGGTAGGACCGCCGGGGGCGGGCAAGTCGATGATGGCAAAGCGCATACCGACCATTTTGCCGCCCCTGACGCTGCACGAAGCGTTGGAAACGACCAAAATCCACTCCGTTGCGGGCAAAATCGGCAAAGAAACTTCGCTGTTGTACCAACGCCCCTTCCGCTCGCCGCACCACACGATTTCCAACATCGCGCTCGTGGGCGGCGGCTCATTCCCGCAACCGGGCGAAATATCGCTGGCGCACAACGGCGTGCTGTTTCTCGACGAGTTGCCCGAATTTAAGCGCGAGGTGCTGGAAGTATTGCGCCAGCCGCTCGAAGACCGCAAAATATCCATTTCCAGAGCCAAGTTCGCTACCGAATATCCGGCAAGTTTTATGCTCATCGCCTCGATGAATCCCTGCCCCTGCGGCTACTACAACCATCCGGAGAAGGAATGCGTCTGCTCGCCCGGCATTGTGCAAAAGTATTTGAGCCGAATATCGGGACCGCTGCTCGACCGCATTGACATTCACATCGAAATAACGCCCGTGCCGTTTGAAAAACTGTCGGAAAAGCAAAAAGCCGAGCCGAGCAGCCTGATACGCGAGCGGGTGGTGGCAGCGCGGAAGGTGCAGGAAGAACGTTTTAAAGACACGGAAGGCATCTATTGCAACGCGCAAATGACGCCCAAACAGATAAAGGAATATTGCGCCCTCGACCAACAGAGCAGCCAACTGCTGAAGACGGCAATGCAACGCCTCAACCTATCGGCACGCGCCTACGACCGCATCTTGAAAGTGTCCCGCACCATCGCCGACCTTGACCGCAGCCCGAATATCCTTTCGCAGCATATCGCGGAGGCAATAAATTATCGGAATTTGGACAGAGAGGGCTGGGCTGGGTAAAATTTGTTGGTATATGTGTTAAAATTTTTTCGGAAATGCTTTCCCCCGCGCTTGATGTCAGATTTTTTTTTCGGAAATGGTTTCCCCCGCGCTTGATGTCAGGTTTTTTTTTCGGAAATGCTTTCCCCCGCGCTTGATGTCAGGTTTTTTTTTCGGAAATGGTTTCCCCCGCGCTTGATGTCAGATTTTTTTTTCGGAAATGCTTTCCCCCGCGCTTGATGTCAGGATTTTTTTTCGGAAATGGTTTCCCACACGATTGATGTCAGGATTTTTTTTCGGCGGCGATTTCCACATTTTATATTGTCGTTTGCCGCAATATCTCTTACCACTCCCGAAAAACAATCATCTTCCCGCCGGTTTCCACAGTAAAACTATCCCCCAACGCCTCATTCAGCGTACCCTGCCACCAGTTCGTCAGAACGCGATTTTCCACAGGATATTTCAGATTGCGGAAAGTGGCGGGTCTGCGCCCAATGTCAAAAATGGATACTTGCTGCCCTGCGCGGCTGGGGAAAACGGTCGTTTCTTTGATGGCTGTAAAGATGCCGTAATCGGTTGCCATACTGATATTAATATCTTCAATGTCAATATATTCGGCAAGCAGGCTGATGTTGCCCAGCGTGTGGTCTTCGCGCCTGCCGGTGGCTCCGAGAATGATGATGTTTCGTTTGTCCTGCGCTCGGCAAAAATGCACGGCTTTGGTCAAGTCGTTGGTTTCCTGCTCGGTTATGCGGTAAATGCGGTCGGCAAATCTCGCTTTATTTTCCGCCGAAAGCGAATCGCAATCGCCCACAATGGCATCGGGGGTTATATGTTCCGGCAATTTATCCGCCGCGCCATCGCAGCAAACCAGATATTCCGCATTCTTCAAAATATCCAACGGAATTTCGTTTTTCGGAAACTCGCCATCTGCCAAAATCACAGCATTCATACTTCTCTCCTCCACTTAAAATAGCCCAACACCGACCCTACGGCAAACGCCGCATAAAGCACAACGCTCGGGTACAAACCCTGTTTTACGAACAGCGCAACAGAAATAATATTTGCCACAATCAGCAGCAGCCATTGTTCCACATATTTTTTCGTGAGCATATAAATGGCAACAATGCTCAACGCCGTCATAACGCTGTCGCCAAGTGCTACGGGGCTGTCGAAATGCCGCAAAACGAAATACAGAATTGCCGCAATCACAAGCGTTACACCTGCCAGCGGCGCGATAAGCCTGCTCGGCACACGAGTGATAACAAAAACCTCATCTTTCCGTTTTCGCCACGAAAACCAGCCGTAAGCATCGGCAAAAAGGTAATAAACGCTAATGCCCGCATAAGCATACACCTGCGAGTTGAAAAAGACATACACATAAAAAAGCGAGCAAACAAAGCCCACCGCCCACATTTTGATGTCGGCTTTGTACTCAAAATAAAGATAGAGGAAGCCAAATGCGGCTCCCACTATCTCTTGCCAATGCGTTTGAAGGAAATTCATTAAGTAGTAATTAAGAATTAATGTAATATTTCTTTGCGCCTTTGCGTTTTAGCGTACTTCGCGTTTAGTATGAATTTTAATTCCACAAATTATTGAAAAACAAGTTTTATACTAAACGCAAAGTACGCAAAGTTGCAAAGGCGCAAAGTTTTTTTTATTTGTAAAAATATAACATCAAAAATTATTTAGAATTTCAATGTAACTTTCGCCATATAATTTCGCGTTGCCTGCGGGAAAACGCCGACATAAACCGCCTCTGTGCCGTCTGTAAATTTGTCGGTCGCAGCCCAGCCGTTGGCTACATATTTCTTGTTGAAAAGGTTATTTACGAAAAATTGCACGCCGATTTCGCTCTTGTTTTTCAATGCAAAAGTGTAGCCCGCCATCAAATTTGCCACATAATAAGCGTCTATTTTCTTATCCTTATTCGATGTGTTGTCCAAAAATTGCTCGCCAACATATTTATTTACAAGCGAAATGTTCAGTTTTTTCAATGGCACAAAGGTAATAATTCCTGCGGCAACTATATCGGGCGAAAACGAAATATCCGTTTTTTTGTGAAATTCGGATACCTGCTCTATAAATTCGCTATCCTCCCATTCTCCGTTTTCATCATATATTTTTTCGTATTTATCAATATATGCTGTATAATTCTTAATTTTGTTTTGACTAAAAGTAACATTTGCGCTAATATTCAGCCAATTCAGGGGTTGTACGGCAGCCGATACTTCCACTCCGTAACGGTAACTGTCCTTCACATTTTCCATCAGTTTATAGCCCACATCGTTCAGTTTGCCCGTTTGCACCATCTGGTCTTTGTAGTCCATATAATAGAGATTGGCGTTGAACAGCCACTTTTCTTTGTTGATTTTATAGCCGAGTTCGTAGTCAAACAGCGTTTCGGGCTTAATCGTTTGCGTGCCGCCCCATTTGATTGAACTTTTCAAGTCTTCGCGCAGCGGCTCGCGGCTTACAGACGACCACGAGGCATAAACTTGACCAAATTTGCCGTCTTTGTCCAAGTCAAACGACAAACCCAATTTGTGATTGAAAAAGTTATAAACATTCGTGTTGTCGATGCTTGCAAAATCATCATCAAAACCTTTCATTTTATAATCAATGTGGCGGTATTGCAGGTCAACAAACAAATTCAATTGTTTTGTTACCGCATATTCAAACTTTGTAAAAACATTGTAATCGCCTTTGTTTGATTTATTGCGATACCATTCGTAACCGGCGGGGATATTTTCGTTGTATTTTGCCCACAGAATATGTCCGTAGTGGTCGCCCGCATAGTGGCTCACCGTACCGCCCGCTATGATATTCCATTTATCCTTTGCATAATTGAAAAAGAAATTGCCGACATAAAAATCGTTGTCCATCAGTTTCCTGTGAATGGCATCGGTTTTGGAATATTCCACGCTATCTACCGTTTGATTCGGCAAGCCGTAGTATGAGCCAAGTTTTCGCCCCGTTTTATAATTTTCGTAATAACCGTAGCCGTGATTATAATCCAGATTGACATTAAAAGTCAAATATTGGTTGATAAATCGGGAATAATTCAACTGAAAAATATCAGAATAATAATTATCCGTATCGTTGCCGTAACGATACTCATTGCCCACCTCATCATAATATAATCCTGTCGGATTATAGCGGCGGTCGGTTTTCAGCATTTCGGGGTCAATGCCCTCCCAAGTGATGCCGGTATGTTGCGTTCCGTGAACGTAACTGAATTTTAGCAAGTCCTTTTTCGTTTGGTAGGACAATGCACCGAAAAAGCCCGTGTGGTCAACCTTTCCGTTGCGAATATAGCCATCGCCTTTTACGCGCGAATAGCGAAAATCCGCCGAAAGTCCGTTTTTAAACACCCCTGTTCCGGCGGCTACGCTCTGCAAAAAGGTGTTGTAACTGCCCAGAGCGGTCGAAGATTCGGCATAAGGCTCGCTGTGTGCGCCCTGCGTTTTCAGCGAGATACTGCCGCCCACCGAAGCCGTGCCGTTAGCCGCCGTTCCCACACCGCGCTGCACCTGAATGCTCTGCAAAGCATTGGAAATATCGGGCAGATTGACCCAATAAACCTCCTGACTTTCGGGGTTGTTGAGCGGCATACCGTTGAGTGTAACGTTGATGCGCGTGGCATCTACGCCGCGAATACGCAACGAGGTGTTACCCACGCCGCTGCCGTCTTCCGTGAAAGCGACCACCGAAGGCAGCGTTTGCAAAATCAGCGGAATGTTTTTAGCCGCGTTGTCGTTGGTGATGTCCTCGCGGGTGAGGTTGTTGTAGGCGGTAGGATTCTTGTCGCCCGCCCGCACGGAGGACACCGTAACTTCCTCCAACTGAATGGATTTCTCTTCTTGCTTTTGAGCAAAAAGCGTTGTAGCGGACAAAGCCGCAATGAATAAAATTTCCTTTTTCATTTAAAAATAGGTTTTAATAGATTAAACAAAAAAGGGGTTTTTAATGAGAAGAATTAACCGGAAATTGATGTGAAATAGAATACTTGTGCGCACAAGTGGCATCTGTTTCCCTACGGCGGCATTATCCGCATCAGGTCAATGGGTATGTTCTCAGCCCGTTGTATTAAGGCACCCCTAAGATTTCGGCGGCAAAGATACGGCGTTTTTTTTGAACTGGCAAGAAATAAATCAATATATTTTTCTTTAATACATTTCTTTAGGTATTCCACATTTTTAAAATATGGAATGTTCAGCGAGATTTTAAAAATATTTTTGCGTAAATTTGCCTTTTTTTGTATAATCTATGTTCTCTATAATAGCCCTAAAAAAACAAAGAAATCCGCAGCCAAAAACTGCGGATTTTTTGTGTCTATTCATTACCGTCTATGTACACAAGACAAGCATATTAACAATTCAACCCTTTCACGACACAAAATTACATACTTATTTTGAATTGACCAAACTTTTAAGGCACTTTTTTCAATCTATTTTGCATTTTCTTTTCTTTATATTGCATAATATATTAATAATCAAATGTTTGTCTGATGTTTTAGTAATTGGCAAGTGCTTTTTATATAAAATAAATTATAATTTTAGATAATATTTTCTCCATTATAAGAAGATTACTGTTCTATATGAGAAAATTATTGTTCTAATGAGAAATTTACTGCTCTATTACCTGCTACATCAATACCCCTCTCTTTACTTGATGATGTTTTCAAAGCAGGAAAAATGACATTCTTAAATCGCTGATAATTAATTATTTAACCTACGTGCTTGTCTTGTGTACATAGACATTCATCTATACACCCCAATCAGTACTTGACTGTCAATAGATTAACCAAAATGCAAGTTATGGCTTAGGTAGGCGACAAAGTGTTGCAACATTATACGAGGGAGTGTCAAATTTATCTGATTTTTATCCCAATTCCACCGCAGTCTTTTAGCGAAAAGACTGCATAAGATAAAATTTGAGTTAATGAGTGGTTATCTAACGGACATTTGATAGAAATCGGATTTTTTGACTTCCCTCGTTTTTTTTCAACGAAAAACTCAAAAAACCTAACAGGTTTTGAAAACCTGTGTAGGTTTATATGAAGAAATAAAACTAACCGTCAGATAAATCTGTCGGCAATAGGTGAAAAGTCCCTTTAAAGGGACTTCACGAGAATTGCCGTCAGTTTCAACTGACGGATTAATGAGGAATATTATGAGCAAACAAAAAGAAACGAAGAAATAATTTTACTGCGAATTTACGAATAATACATTATATAATTCAACGATATTTTAATTACTCACTGATTCAAATTTTATTTTTATGAAACACCAAAACATTCAAAAGAAATCTTGGCGGCACGGAATATTCGTGTTGTTAAGTTTGTTGTTATTCCTAACAACAAGT
>JAISJU010000115.1 GCA_031261165.1 Prevotellaceae bacterium | reverse complement strand
CCGCGCTGCCCGAATAAACCGAGTAGAAACACAGCGTGTCGTACAACAGGACATCAAACTGCGTAAAGGGGCGAAGAACAATGCTGTCGCGCAGGACGCAGTCCAAACCTTCAATATTAAGATAAAAACAGGATACGCTGTCAATATCGGGCGTAACAATTTCCCGCCCTTCGGCAGCAAATCCCTTAGGACCTCGCCATTTGTATTTCGCAATATCGCCCTGCCCAAGCACTATCCCTTTCAACGGAACTGCCGTATTGGCACAAATTTCCTGCCTGCCTTTGATAAGTTTGTCCTCATATTTGATGCTGACAATCGGCACATTTTGCAAGAAGTTGGCACCGCAGGCATCGGTTACTCTGACGGAAAAGACCTCGCCCGCCTGCCCTACGTTGTAAAACAGTCCGGCGGTATTGCTCTGCAAAAGGCTGCCGGCGGCATATTCTCTTTCGTAGAGGTCGAAACGGAAAGGCAGCATACCCACCGTACTGTCCACACGAATGGCGATATTGGCTTTTTTCGTGGCTTCATTATCGCCGTAGCCGAGGCAAAGATAACCCACCACGTCTTTGAGCCGAAGTGTAGAAGGGTCATAAACGATGGTGTCCATACCGGTCAGGCAGGGATAACTCTCAACGCTGTTGTAGTACATTTGCAGCACATAAGTGCCGGGCATTGTAAAGATAATGGAGTCGCGGTTGGTAATGCCCGATGACGCGCCCGCGTTGATGCGGAACCCTGCCGGCGAGCCTTCTATGATTTTGAAAGAGAGGGCAACGTTTTCCGGCGTACCGGTGTTGTTCAGCCGTCTAATGGCTTTCCCTTTCGGATAATAAGTGATGCCTTCGCACTTTTTGCGCTGCGAGAACGACAGTTCTTCCGTCAGTTCGTAAGTATAAAACTTGTATGTGGCATTGAAAGTCAGCGTTTGGTCGCGCCCGCAGTCGTCTGTGATATGCCACCGGTATCTGCCGCTTGGCAGTTCGGGTGCCGTTATTTTTATTGTTCCGCCTATCGCCGTTAGCGTGTCGCTGCGCAGGGCATCGTTGTCCCGCGTAACTTCCCAGCGGTTTTCATCTTTAATATAAACGGCTTGACAGTTGTAAAAATTACCGTTCGGGCTTTCAATCAGCGTGATAACCGTGTTTGGCGGAATAATGCTTTTGCTGTATGTAATGCTAAGGTAATCATATTTCCCTTCGGGCGTACAGTTTTGATAAACCGACTGTCCGGCGGTGTTCCAAGCGTAATGCGAGGGCGGGAAAATTTGTTTTTTGATGATAATGATTGTATCAAGCAGCAGGCAGCCTTTGGTATCATATACTTCCAAATGGAACTCGTTGTCAAAGAGTTTGTAACTCATTTTCCCTTCCCATTTCGTGGCAGTTGATTTATTTAAAATCGTGTCGCCCTGCGTGATATTGACGAGGGTAAATCCGGCGGGTCGTGAGAAAAACGGCGTAGAAGTTTCATAGGCAATGGACAGCAGCGTATCCACAATGACGATGCAGCCCAGCGCATTGACTTCCGTTTTGGGTGTTTGCTTTATT
Organism: Prevotellaceae bacterium; assembly: GCA_031261165.1. Lineage (GTDB taxonomy): Bacteria > Bacteroidota > Bacteroidia > Bacteroidales > Paludibacteraceae > JAISJU01. The sequence continues at coordinate 14,670 of JAISJU010000115.1, read as the reverse complement.
ATCGGTACGGCATTGGGGTCGCCCATAATCAGCGTTTTCTCGCAAACCGGCGTTTCGCAGCCCTGCACCCTCATTCGGAACACATAACCCGTTCCCCAGATGTCGCAGTATCTCGTTGCGCCTTCTATGGTATCAACAATACTTTGCTTGCCTTGCAAACGCCATTCGGTAAATGCCTCACCCTCATAAGAATAGGAATATTCCACAGGGAAAACGTTACTACTTGATTGAAAACCTGCCGTTATCTCGTTTGACGTTCCGCCGGTTATCATTACGCTGCAAGTAAAGTCCGGCACGGTGAGTTCCGTAGAACAGGCTGTTTCCGCACTGCCTTTTACGCGCACGCGGAAATCGTATTTTTTACCGAAAATATCGCAAGCCGTAACTTTGCGCAGCGGGTCGAAAATCGTTGTCCCAAAGGGCGGTACGTCTGTCCAAGCCGTATATTCGCCGCCATCGTAGGCGTAGGAATATTCCCACCAGATTTTTGCGCCGTCAATGGGCGTTTCGGCGTAGGCACTGTCGTGGTAAAGGCTGTATTTGATGTCGGGGAATGCCGATATTGTGAAACTGACCGTGCTGACATTGTCCAAAGTATCCAAAGAGATGGACACGCTGCTACCGCAGGAAAAATCTTCCGGCTCGTTTTCTATCTTTTCCGTAATATTGGGCAGCGTGTAGCCGCAACTGTCCGTAATGCTGAAAACATAATCGCCCGCAGGCAGATTTTCGATGTTGTAATAATCTCGGTGGTCGGGTGCAAAATAGTCCTCGCCCGTATGCTGCCGCGTATGGAAAGTTTCGGTTTTGTACAACGCGCCGTCTTTGTAGGTATAAATATGGTAAGGGTATTTGCCGCCAATGATTTGCAACTGCACCCTGCCTGTGTTTTGGCAGGAAAACGAAGAGCGCGTACCGTAAAGCACGCCGGAACCGCCCACTACTTTTGCCGCAAAGGGCGTGGTGTAGTCGCTGTCGATATATACCGTATCGCTGAAAGTAACCGGCGTGTCGTTCAGCACGCCCTGAACGGAAATAATATAATCGCCCTGCGCCAAATTAGTGAAAGTGGGCGCACTGCTGTTGATTTTGCCGGTATTGCCGGAAATGCTGTAAATGCGTTGTGTTAAACCGCCCACGTCTGCACCTTCGAGCGCGATGCTGATGATGCCGCTCGATTGACAGTTAGAGGGGGTTACTGTGCCTGTAATATGCACATCTTGCGAAAAAAGGCATTGAAGAGGCGAAAAGAAAGCGCAGAGTAAAAGCGCAAATTCTATTTTTTTTGTATTTTTCAATTTTATTAAATTTTAGGCTCGACAAATGTAAATGTTGTTTTTAACAGTGCCAAATATGAAACGTTATATATTCTTAAACTCTTCAATTAACCCCGTGCATCCAAGCCTTCACTTTCCGCGTCATCACCCACATAAACAGCGCAAACACAAACGACAGCACCGCAGGCACAGAGAATAAAGTAGTCAGTTGCCAAGTTTCATAAAAACTTGCCAAAAATCCCGCCAGCATATTACCCAAGAAACTTGACGTAAACCAAACGCCCATCAGCAGCGACATATATTTGGCAGGCGCAAGTTTCGTTACCATTGACAACCCGATGGGCGAAAGGCAGAGTTCGCCCGATGTGCAGAAAAAATACAAAGCCACAAGCCATAGCATACTTACAGGTTTTCCATCAGCAATATACACGCTTGCACCAACAGTAATAACGGCAAAAGCAATGCCCTGCAAAAACAGTCCCCAACCGAATTTATTAGGAATAGACGGCTCGCGCTTGCCTAATTTCCTCCAAAGAACCGAGAAAAGCGGCGCAAGTATCAGCACAAACATCGGATTGATGGACTGAAAAAATGATGAGCGCACCTGCATTTCCCAACCGAAAAGATTGATAACAGGCAAGCGCGTAGCCTCATCGGCAAAAAAAGTGAGCGAAGTGCCTGCCTGCTCGAAAAATGTAAAGAAGAATACGGCAAAAAATGTGAAAGTAAAAATCGCCTTAATCTTATCGCGGTCTTCTTTGGTTAGCGGCTGTTTGCTCGTAGGGGCGAAAGATTTTTCGCCCTCTTCCGGCACAAGGGCGAAAGATTTTTCGCCCCTACCATTACCCACAGGGGCTATTCCAATATCGCCCAAAAATCGTTTTTGCAACGACAGATAAGTTATCAATCCCAAAATCATACCGGCACCTGCCGCCATAAAACCATATTTCCAAGCGATGCCCTGCCCCAAACCGCCGCACACAAAAGGCGCAACGAGCGCACCGAGATTGATGCCCATATAAAAGATGGTAAAAGCGCGGTCGCGGCGGTCGTCATTCGGCTCGTAGAGTTCGCCCACGATTGACGAAATGTTCGGTTTGAAAAAGCCGTTGCCGATGATAATCAGCGTCAGCCCCGCAAATAACGCTACACGCGGCGGCACAACATCATACGCCGCCAACGTGAATTGCCCCGCCGCCATAACCACCGCCCCAATCGCCACCGAGCGGCGTTTGCCGATAATCCGGTCGGCAAGCAAGCCCCCGAACAGCGGTGTCAGATACACAAAGGCGGTAAACCAGCCGTAGATTTGCGAAGACATCGCCTTGTCGAAACCAATCACCGCACTCGTCATAAAAAGCGCGAGGATTGCCCGCATTCCGTAGTAGTTAAAGCGTTCCCACATCTCCACCGTGAAAAGGAAATACAGCCCGCTCGGGTGTTTTTTGTTTGCGTTCATAAAAATATCGTTTGAGAGCGCAAAGGTATGAAAAAAAATATTCCGTCAGTTAAAACTGACGGCAATTAACGCAAAACAAGTCGGTTGAAACCGACTGCATAATACATAAATGACTATATAGTCGGTTTCAACCGACTTTTTTTATCAATTGCCGTCAGATTTATCTGACGGAACACAAAAAATAAAATTAATTTTGTAACTTTGCAGCCGTAAAAAAAACGGATATGAGCAAAACGCACCAAGAATTTGACCAAGCCATCGTTTCGTGCCGCGACATTTTTGCCAAAAAACTGCGCGACTACGGCACTTCGTGGCGTATCTTGCGCCCAGAGTCCGTTACCGACCAGATTTTTATCAAAGCAAACCGTATCCGCAGCATCGAAACATCGGGCGAAAACCGCGTGGGCGAGGACATTCGAGGCGAGTACATCGCCATCGTTAATTATGCCATCATCGGCTTGATACAACTCACGCGCGGCTTTGCCGGCAAGCCCGATATGCAGCCCGAAGAAGCATTAAAATTGTATGACTTCTACGCCAACGAGGCAAAAACTTTGATGACCGCCAAAAACCACGACTACGGCGAGGCGTGGCGGCTGATGCGCAGCACCTCATACACCGATTTGATTTTACAAAAACTCAACCGTACCAAAGAAATTGAGGACAACGGCGGCGTAACGCTCATCTCCGAAGGCATCGATGCCAATTATCTGGATATGATAAACTATGCCGTGTTTTGGTTGATAAAAAACCACCAATAATGTGCTAATTTGCTAATAAATAATGTGTTAATTATGAAAAAGATAATTGTAAATTTACTCCGCTTTATTTTCGCAGCGGTATTTATTTTTTCGGGTTATGTAAAAGCCATCGACCCGCTCGGTTTTACTTATAAAATCACAGAATATTTGGAAAAATTCGGCGGATTCTTCCAAAGTTTCGATATTTTAGCCTTCCCCTTTGCCATACTCAATTCCTCGTTGGAATTGCTTATCGGAATTGCTCTCTTGCTGGGCATTTACCGCAAGAAAACCATCATTCTCGCAATGCTTTTTATGGCAATTTATACGCCGCTGACACTGTACATCGCCATTTTCAACCCCGTAACAGACTGCGGCTGTTTCGGCGATGCGCTCGTTATCAGCAACTGGACAACTTTTTGGAAAAACATCGTTTTGGACATCATCATTGTTACATTATTTATATATAGAAACGACATTATTCCGTTTTTGGGCAGAAAAATTCGTGTCATTGCGGTGATTTTTGCAGCCATTTTCTGTGTCGGACTGTCCGTTTATTGCTACCGCCACTTGCCGTTGATAGATTTTCGCCCCTACAAAATCGGTACATACATTCCCGAGAAAATGGAGTATCCCGAAGATGCTGCCCGCGATGAGTTTGCAACCATTTTGACTTACAAAAACAACGCCAACGGCGAGCAGCGCGATTTCAAATTAAATGGCTCAACGGTCATTGACATAAAGGACAACACCGAATATGCTTTCGGCGATTTTGCCAAAGAATGGACATTCGTTGCCCAAACCTCAAAGTTAATCAAAAAAGGCTACGAGCCGCCCATACACGACTTTTCCATCACCACCGATGAAGACGGCGACATTACCGAAGAAGTGTTGGCAGACACGAATTACACCTTCCTGCTCATTGCCTACAAATTAGAGAAAGCCGACCAGACACATTCGGCGGAAATCAACAAAATCTACGATTACGCACAGTCGCAGGGTTACAAGTTCTACTGCCTGCACTCCTCGCTGAACGAAGATTTAATTGATTACGTGCAAGAAGGCGATGCGAAATATCCCTTTGCCACCGCAGACGAAACGACACTAAAAACGATTATACGCGCCAACCCCGGCTTGTTGCTATTGAAAAACGGCACGATACTCAACAAGTGGCATTACAACGACTTGCCCGCATTCGATGCGCCTTTGGCAGGCTCGAAACTCGGGAAAGTGCAGTTGAACAATGCAGTTGGAAAAACTTTGACGGCGGCGGGGATATTTCTTGTGCCGATAATTATTCTGATTGGTTTTAGGATTATCACTGTTCGGAAGAAGAAAAAATAAAAATAGAAAAAACGGCGGAAATAACTTATTTCTGCCGTTTTTTTCTGTTTATAAGGCACGAATTAAAGGTATCTGAGCAACTAAATATTAGCCCCTTATTTTCAAAAGAGCCCTTAGTAGCCTGAAAATACATATAAAATCCCCTTATTCCTTTATTATCAACTCAATAAGGGAATAAGGGAGTGAGAGAAAAAATGAACAATGCTACTAAGGGAACTGAAATAAATAAGGGTTTTAGATAAATCTTTCAATAGTGCAACAAACACTACAAATTCGTGCCAACGAAACAGCACCTATTTTTTCATATTCATCCATTTTTCCATCAAGAAATATTCTTCGATATTCTTATCATAATAGAAACCGATAGGGTCTTCTGCTTCTATATGAACTTCTAAAATCACATATTCCGGTTCATAATCTAAATAAATTTCTTCAATCCCTTTTGTTGCAAGACTGAATGCTCGTTCGGTATCGGGTAACCAAGGATTTGATATTGAAACTTCGTTTCTAAAATTTGAATGTTTGTGAGTAAACCAACCAGAACCACTATAATAGTGATAATCTGCAACCCCCATTATTGTTTTATCTTTAAAAATAACTTTTAATTCGGCTTTCACTTCGGCACTTGTTAAGTTTTTACCTGTATTGTTTTTTATTTTTCCGCTTAATTTATAGATAACTTTTTTGTCCTTGGTGTATTCATAGATAATCCGTTCTCGTTCTAAAGAAAGTGTATCCGTAGTAATTTCCGTAATGACAAAATTTCGATTTCTGTCAAACTCAGAAAATCCGTATTTTCGAGAAAGGTATTCGTTAGAAACAATATCTCTCACAGTTTGTTGTTCTAATGTTACTTCCCAAAAGTTTCCCCAATCTTCTTCATTGGTAAAACTAACTATATAAATTCCATCTTCAAGTGCCTTCTTGGCTCCCCATTTGTATTTTTCATTGGGATTTTGTTCCACTCGTGAATTTGCATAATCTTCCCACGTTACAATGTTTGCATTGTCAATACGCATTTCTGTGATTTTTGCTTTCTTGCAAATCTCAATTGCTCTGTCTTCTTTGCTGCTGCAAGCCGAAAGACATAAAATTAATAAACTCCATATTATCTTTTTCATAGTGTTTCCGTTTTTAATTTGTTAATACTATTTTCGTAAGGGTTAAAATATTTCTTTCCTAATTGCCACAAATACCTGTCAAGTTGTTTCAAATCATATTGTTCTAACTTGTAGTGTTTGCTGAATTGGATTAATATTTCTTTGTATTTCGGATAATCTTTCAATTCTTCGTTTTTGAATGAATAAAACTTGTCTTTCCCACGAAAATACAACAATATTTTTTCCACATAACTATCATATATTGGAAATTCTTTTGGTTTATGATGACTGCAATATTTAGAGGCAAAAGAATAATAGTTTATTTTCTTTTCCTTCATTTCATCTGAATCTTTATCTTTTGCTTTTACTTTGTTTAGTGCAATTTCATTTACCAGTGATACATCACCTTTTTCTAAACGTTTATCAATGTCTAATTCAATAATGTGTTTAGCAACATCAAAAACATAATAGATATTTGTGCTATAAAAGTCATTCAAAGAACAAACTTTAATCAGCACATCGTCTATTTCTTGATTTTTAGGGTACGTTTCCCTAAATAATTTTCTCAAACTGTTTTCCTGCAAGACATAATTATCTTGCTTGTCCCATTCTTTTAGATAAAACTCTACTTGTTCCAAAGTTGGAGTTTCAATAACTAATTCTTTCTGTTTCATTTTGTATTAGATTTTATGCTTGTTTCCAAGCGGTTAATAATTATTCGATTTTGGGCAATAAAAAAGCGTGAAACTTAACTGCTTCCCGCTTTCAGTGGTATTTGGCGTAACCGTAACTCGAAGAAAAGAGTCAAGCCCACGCCAAGCGTGAACATTGAAACTTATTCTTTTTCGAGTTTCGTCTAATCGCCAAATTTTCTGAAAACAAAGAATACATATTAGGTAATAAATCCTCCCAAAAACTCAACATTTCAAGTCATTTTGGAATTGGCGACAAAGATAAAAAGAAAAATCTTATAAACAATCCGTTTTAGAAAGAAAAATTTTTACTACTTTTGTTGGCTCAAATCTGGATTGCTTCGTTCCTCGCAATGACGCGGCTTCGACTTCGCTCAGCCACCGAAAGCGCGTCATTGCGAGGAACGAAGCAATCCAGAAAAATGCAAAAAGTTTTTGTAATGTAGCATAAAAATAATTCAAATATAAACTCAATAACTAAATTCATTCAAAAAAAATGAGCAGAAAAAACATTGTAGCAGGTAACTGGAAAATGAACAAGACCCTGCAAGAAGGCGTTGCTTTGGCAAAAGACCTGAAAAGCGCGTTGGCGGGCAAAACCCTTAATTGCGAGGTGATTATCGGCACGCCGTTTATCCATTTGGCAAGCGTGGCTGCCGAAATCGCAGGCTCGAAAATCGCCCTCTCGGCACAAAACAGCGCGAACAAAGAAAGCGGTGCCTACACCGGCGAAGTGTCGCCCGCACAGGTAAAATCGACCGGCGCGGACTTCGTCATTCTCGGACATTCGGAACGCCGCGCGTACTACGGCGAAACTTTCGATATTCTGAAAGAAAAAGTGCTGTTGGCGTTGAAAAACGACCTGAAACCCATCTTTTGCATCGGTGAACTGAAAGAAGAACGCGAGGCTGGCAAACAAAACGAGGTGGTAAAAGCGCAACTCGAAGGCTCGGTCTTCAACCTCTCGGCAGAAGATTTCGGCAAAATCGTGCTTGCTTACGAGCCGGTTTGGGCTATCGGCACGGGCTTGACCGCCACTTCCGACCAGGCGCAGGAAATTCACGCTTATATCCGCAGCCTCGTTGCCGCAAAATATGGTGCGCAAGTTGCTGACGATACGACCATTCTCTACGGCGGCAGTTGCAATGCCAAAAATGCCAAAGAACTGTTCGGCAAAGCCGATGTTGACGGCGGTTTGATTGGCGGCGCATCGCTCAAAGCAGAGGATTTTGTGGGCGTTATCGAAGGGTTTAATTGATTTTTTTACCACCACAGATTAACACAGAAAATAATTTGTGCAAATCTGTGCAATCTGTGGTTAGAAAAAAAATTGAGCAAAAATTTTGGTAAATAAAAAATAATCACTACTTTTGCACTCGCAAAAACAAAGGGGGCCTATAGCTCAGTTGGTTAGTAGCACCTGACTCATAATCAGGGGGTCACAGGTTCAAGCCCTGTTGGGCCCACCCTATTAAAAGAGAGTTGCAAGTCGCAATTCTCTTTTATTTTTTTAATTCTTAATTTGTAATTGATATGAACACATTATTGTTATTAGGTCTTGGCGGACAGGAGATTATCCTTATTGCGCTGGTGGTATTGCTGTTTTTCGGTGGCAGAAAAATCCCCGAAATGATGCGCGGGCTGGGCAAAGGCGTGAAAAGTTTTAAAGACGGAATGAACGGCATTACCGAGCCTGTCGAAGAAACTGACAAAGCAGAAAAATAATGAGCGCGGAAGTCAAAAGAGAAAGCACTTTTTGGGAACATTTAGATGAACTCCGAAAGATTCTTTTTCGTATCATCATCGTTGTTGTAGCGGTGATGATTGTGGCGTTTTTGTGTAAAGGCACCCTGTTCGGCATTATTCTTGCACCCTCGAAACCCGATTTTATTGTTTATCGCCTTTTTTGCCATTTGGCGGACAGGCTCGCACTGCCCGACATTTGCCCCGAAACCTTTCACGTTGAGTTGATTAACACGCAACTTGCCTCGCAGTTTATTATCCATTTGAGCGCGGCGTTTTATGCGGGCGTACTGCTCACGCTGCCCTACATTATTTATCAGATTTTCCGTTTCGTGTCGCCCGCGCTTTATGCCAACGAGCGCAAATATTCGGGCAGAGTTATCTGTTTTGCTGTGCTGCTTTTCCTGATGGGCGTGTTGCTCAATTATTTTATCATTTTTCCGCTATCGTTCCGATTTTTAGCCACTTATCAGGTGGAAGAGAGCGTGATAAATATGATTTCGCTCTCGTCTTATATGGACACGCTGCTGCTGCTTTCGCTGATGCTGGGCATAATGGCGGAACTGCCCATTGTGTCGTGGCTCTTTGCCAAATTGGGCTTTCTGACGGACAGTTTTATGCGGAAATACCGCAAGCACGCCATCATCATTATCCTCATTGTCGCAGCCATCATCACCCCTACGGCAGACGCTTTTACGCTGATGCTGGTCTTTGTACCGATTTACATCTTGTACGAATTGAGCATTTTAGTTGTTAAAAAAGTGTGCCGCAAAAAAGCCACCGAGATTGCACAGCAGGAGGCGGATTGGGAAAACCCGTATTTTAGTTAAGAACTAAGAGTTAAGAGTTGCCTGACGGGCGATAGCCAACTCTTAGTTCTTAACTCTTAGTTCTTAACTATCAGAGAAATCCGAGTTCGAGTTTTGCCTCTTCGCTCATCATTTCTTTGTCCCACGCCGGCTCGAAGACGATATTCACATTCACTTCCGACACGCCTTCGATGGATTCAACTTTCATTTTTACGTCTTCCACAATGAAATCCGTTGCGGGACAGTTGGGCGCGGTGAGCGTCATATCAATATCCACCTTGCCGTTTTCATCGGCATCGACTTTGTAAATCAAGCCCAAATCGTAAATATTCACAGGGATTTCGGGGTCGAAAACTGTTTTGAGCATCGACACGATTTTTTCTTCTTTTTCGAGAAATTCGTTCATAAGATTTATGTTTAATTTAAAAATACTTCTCAAAAGCCCTATCCAACACCTCGCAAGCAGCCGCCAATCTTCCCTCAACGACTGCCACAGTATCCACTTTCGCTTTGAGGCACAGCGCATTGTCGGGCAGGCGGTATATTTCTTGATAGAACACGTATTTGATGCCCTCTTTTTTCAAATTCAGTTGGCAGACGAATTTATCGCCGCTTTTCAGCGGGGTTTTAAACGCCATTTCGATGCGGGCAACCACCACGTCAATGCCCTGCGCGTGCAGGTCGGCAAAGTTGATGCCTTCCGTTTCGATAAACTCGTGGCGCGTGTGTTCCAAATAATGCTGGTAGTTGGCGTTATTCACAATGCCCTGTAAATCACACTCGTAATCGCGCACCTTAAAGGGCAGTTCGTAAATGCAGGTTTTCATAATTTTTATTTTAACAAGTTATTTTTTTGTCGTCTCGGGATATGATACATCTTTTACATTGCCGTCCGTGTCTATTTGTTTATGCCCGATATAAAAGTATTTTCCGCGCAAACGGAATTTGCCGACCGGTGTAAATTTCGATTTTGGTTTGATACGCTCTTCGCCTTTGCGGTTGAGAAAGTAGGCGCGTGTGCCGTCATTGACGCAGATGTAATCTTTGTTGTCGAGCGAGAAGTGTTGTAGGGGCAGCCCGACAATGCCCGCCGTTTCGCCGAATTGCCAATCGGCAGGGCGAGTGCCGTCTTTTTTGAAGAGGTAAATACGCTTGTCGCGGGCAGGTATGAAAATGCGGTAGTCTTTCTTCCTGTCGTAGTCGAAAACGGCGAGGGACGCTGTTGCCTCGGCGGGCAATACGAGCGGATATTTTTCTACGTTGCGCCCTTTGCGGTCGATGATGTAGAGTTTTTCGGCGGTGTTGAAAATAAACTGCGTTTTTTTGTTGCCGTAATAATCTATTTGGTAAAACCGGCTACCCAAAATGGGCTTGCCGAGCGGAACAGACCACAATATCTTGCCTTTGCTGTCCAATAAATGCAGGTTATTTTCCGTATCCTGAATCAGGGTTTTGTCTGTGCTGTCTGTTTCGTTGCGCAGGACAGTTGCAAAATCAAGGGATTTGTTGAAAACGGTGTCGGGTTTTGACGGTTGCAAAGTGTCTGTTGTTTCAGGCACGGATTGCAAATCCGCGCCGGCAGTAGTCCGCGTTTCGGCAGTATAATGCAAAAAGGCATTATGGTAAATCATTCCGCGTTCATTTTGCATTTGCCAGCCGATACTGCGCACGTTTCGACTGCGCTCAACGTTCAGGCTGTCGGCAAAGATTTCGTTTGCATATTTCAGCAATGACGGAAAATGCACATAGCCGAAGACCGGCAAATTGCTGTTGCAACTTTCGTGGGCGAGGCGAAAATCCGGGTCTTTTGCCAGCGTGTTGCCCGAAAGCGTTTGTTCAACGAGGCTGACGAGCAAATCGGGATTGTCGGCAACGAGCAAATATTTACCTGCAATGGCGGCATATTCGGTCATACCATCGGCAGCAACGCCGAACGCGGCAGTCAAACTCTGACGGCGCGGTATCTCATAAATGTTGATGTCCCGATAAAGGCGAGCAGAAAAGTGCGGCTCCCGTTTTACCGCTTTTTCCAAACGCTCGGTTGCCGATGTGGAATCTTTGATGGAAAACATCACGAAAGCGTTTTGTTTCAACGGCGTGCGGTCGGCAATGGCATAGACAATGTCTCCGCCGAAAAAATCTTCGAGAAAGCGGTCGCTGCTGTGTTTTTGGTCTTGCTTTTCTTTGAATTTGGCAAAATCGCCGAGATGTTGATAAAAGAAAAAGGCTGTACTTGCGGGCAAATCTGCACAGATATTTGTTTCCGTTTCGACTTCGCTCAACGACCGCGTTTCGGCTTCGCTCAACGACCGCGTTTCGGTTTCATCTGTATAAATAAAATTCTCGGCATTATTTGAGTAGCCGTTAGCAAGCACTTTTCCGTCTGCGAAACTTATATCAAGGCTTAGCCATTGAGGGGTATTTCGACTTCGCTCAACAACTATATCAACGAAAGGAAAATCGTCTTTGAGGTTGTCCGCAAAAGCAGGGAAAAGGGCTTGCGCATTGATGAAAAGACTTGCCAAGACATTGTTGCCTGCTGTGGCGCGAACGGCGTTAAAAGTAATATTTTCCTGCAAATTCGCAGATTTATCTTCCAATAAATCAATGGTCGTCTTCATCTCTTCCAAATGCGGTGTTGCAATAAAAATATTGTCGAAATAAGTGGTATAGAGATTGGCGTTTCGACTTCGCTCAACGACCACGTTTCGACTTCGCTCAACGACCGCATTTCGATTAGAATAAACGGCAATTTTTGCCGAGCGGTAGGATATTTCGCTTATCAGGCTATCAATGTGAATTTTTGCCTCTTTGGGGGTGATTTTGCCGAGCAGAACGCCGTTTAATTTGTCGTTTGTTTTGTTGTATACGAGCAAAAACTCGCGTTCGGAGAGAATTTTTCGTAATTGTATGAAATCATAAAAATCGGGCAATTCGCTTTTCAGTATCGGCATAAAGTCCCGTTCCTGCGAAAGTTTTTCGGAAAAATTCCACAGGTTTTTGGTTTCGAGAATAAGCACTGCGTGCGGGGAAACGGCGGTGTATAAGTTCGTTTTGTCGGACAGCGTGCGCTCGCGGACTTCCCAATAGCCCCACAGTGCCGCTACTGCGAGCAGCACAAAAGCGCAGGCTGCAATGATAATACTTGTTTTTTTCATAATTAATTTATTTTTCCGGCTTCGTGTTTCTTCGTGTTTCTTCGTGTAATAAATTTCATTACACGAAGATGCACAAAGAAGACACGAAGATACACGAAGTTTATTTTTTTCTTTTGAATAAATGTTTCATTCTATATTTGAGCGGCGGTTTTTGCGCTTTTTGTTTTTCGGGTATCCACGAGAATGGTGTTTTTTCGGGGGTAACAAAGGTGTAGCCCACGCCGATTTCGGCACATTCCGCCACTTGCAAATGCGTTTTTACGGCTGCCGTTACGAAAATGCGGTCGTACACGCGGTATTTTGCCAAGAGTTTAAAGTAGGTTATTCCATCGTGTTCGATGCGGTTTATCATATATACGCCCGCGTTGAAACCAAGGGAGAGGTCGCCGAACATCAGTTCATTGCACAGGGAAAAGCCTGCACGGATTTTGCTGCTCTCGCCCGCGTAATATTCCGGCAGGGTGCGCTCGGCATAAAAGGCATTGTTAAAGAAAACGTCTAAATTAAGCCCGATGCGATACCTGTTCGTCAGCGGGCGGTAGCAGCCCAGGGCGAGGGACATATTCAGATATTTGTGCGGGTCGGTGTAGTTTTGTTCGTTCATTCCCGCTGCGAGTGCCACTTCCGGCTCCCAGTTTTTCTGCCGACCACTCGGCTTGTAGCGCATCGGCGCGGGCATAATGTAAGGTATGTATTTTATGCCTGCGCTGAGGTTAAAAATGTTCAGCCCCGCATTGGGTTTGGTAATGCTGCCGTTGGAAAAATGGTTGAGCGCGGCGTCTGCCGTGAGGCTGATACCGCGATGTTTCATTAACAGGAGTTCAAAGTTGGTGCCGAGCGAGAGAAAGCCGTTGAAGTTTGAGCCGATGGCTGTGTTTTTTTCCGTGATGTATGCCACGCCTGCGCCCATTTTGATGTTGAACGAAAAGCGTTGCAGATTGACGAGCGGCAAGTTCAGGTATGGATAAAAGGCTGCCGCGCCGCCGAGTTTGTCCCAATTTCCCAAGTCGAGGAAGAGTAAAGCCCACGCCGTTGTGGGGTAGTTGTAGTAGTAATACCAGGTTTCGCCGCCATAGTGGGGAAATTCTACGGCAAACTCGCCGCCGCGCACGTAGTCGCCGATTAGTGGTTTCACCTTATCGCTGTGGGGCAGGATTTTTCCCTGAATGTACTGCAATTTGTATTTGACTGTGGTGTTTTCGCTGCGTGCGCCGAATGGAAAGAGGTCGCCCAGAAATGAGTTCTTTGCCCGAAAACTGCTGCCCCTGAGCGGGTCATAGCGGTATTGCGCCGATAGTTCGACTGCGCTCACTAACCACAATCCGACTACGCTCACTAACCACAGCAACAGAGAAAAAAACGGGACAAATTTTTTCATAGTATTTTTTTGACCTGCAAAGATACGGTTTTATTTGCGTAATCTGCGTAATTTTTGAACGCAAATTACGCAGATGGCGCAAATTTTCGCAGAATATATTTTATAGATATACTTTGCTTATTTGTGTGATATTTGCGAAAATTTGCGTAATCTGCGTAATTTGCGTTCTTTTGAAACAACCTCTTATCGTGAAATAAAAATAATATGCACCAAAAAAAATGACAAAAAAAATGATTACTTTTGTCCCGACAAAAAACGAAACATTATGCTCACACTTTTAAAGAAAGAATTTCTATACTTTTTCAGTTCTGCCACCGGCTACATTGTTATCGGGCTTTTTCTGCTGGTAACGGGCTTATTCCTGTGGGTTTTTCCGGGCGAATACAACATTATCGAGTCCGGTTACGCCCAGATGGACGGACTTTTTGTTCTCGCCCCCTGGCTGTATCTTTTCCTCGTGTCGGCGGTTACGATGCGCAGTTTTTCGGAGGAAAAAAAGAGCGGAACGATTGAACTTGTTTATACCCGACCGCTCTCGGGGCTGAAAATCGTGCTGGCGAAATACTGTGCATCGGTTTTGCTCGTGCTGTTTTCGCTGCTGCCCACGCTGCTGTATTTTTTGGCGGTGTATCTGCTTGCGCAGCCGGTTGGTAATGTGGATACCGGCGGCATTCTCGGCTCTTATGTCGGGCTGTTTTTCCTTGCGGCGGCGTATGCGGCAATCGGCATTTTCTCGTCTGCGCTCACAGACAATCAGATTGTTTCCTTTATCCTCGCGGCAGTGCTGTGTTTCCTGTTTTATTACGGTTTCGATTTGCTCGCCTCGCTTGCCACAACGGGCGCGGGTGGGATTTTCCTCAACGAACTCGGCATTCGCTCGCACTACGATTCGATGAGTCGCGGCGTGATAGATACCCGCGATGTGGTGTATTTCTTTACCGTTATTGCGGCGTTTATTTTTGGAACTAAA
>JAISJU010000093.1 GCA_031261165.1 Prevotellaceae bacterium | reverse complement strand
AGTTCTTAAACGATAAATTGATATGTTTTTGAATGTATAGATTATTAGACACAAGACTGTTAGACATTAGTCTTTCAGGTTGTCTTGTGTCTTGTGTCTTGCGTCTTGTGTCTAATTTTTCAAATAACAACACCGCATTGCACCCGCCAAAGCCCGACAACATTTTGATAAAATATTTCTTGTCCGTGTATTGATTTTCTATAGAGATATTGATTTGATTTTCAAAGTTCTGTTCGCTGAAATTCAATGATTTCAATATTAATTTTTCGCTCAATGCCCGCATCGAAATAATACTTTCCAACACGCCCGCAGCCCCCAAAGTATGCCCGAAAAACGGCTTTAACGAATTGACAGGCACATCTTGCAAGCCTGCACGAGCGATTGCCTGCGTTTCCATTGCATCGTTGTAAGGCGTTGCTGTGCCGTGCGCGTTGATAAAGGCGATTTGCGATTTACTATTTGCGATTTGCGACAAAACATAATCCAATGCGCGAAAACTGCCCTCACCGGTGCGCGAGGGGGCGGAAATATGGTTTGCATCGTTTCTTATGGCGACTTGCGATAATGCGATTTGCGATTTGCGACTGTCGCATATCTCATATCGCACATCGCATATCCCAAAAATTATCGTTGCCGCCGCCTCGCCCAAATTCAGCCCGCAACGGTCTTTGTCAAAAGGCTTACAGAGTTCGGGCGACAATGCTTTAAACGACTGAAAACCTGAAATAATAAATTTCGACAGAAAATCTGCACCAATCACCACTGCGTAATCGTAATTGCCGTTTTCGAGTTCGCGCATCGCTGCAATTTGCGCCGCCGCACCCGAAATACAGGCGTTGGAAACTACGAGCGGCGTGTTTTTATTACCAAAAAAATCGGTAATTTGTTGTGCGGATTTCCATAAAAAAACAGGGGATTGCGGGTCAAGCCCGCAATGACACGCGGCGTTTTCCAACAAATCTACATTCCCTTTGGTTGTTGATAAGACAAAAATCGTTTTTTCGCTTGATAAATCAATATTTGCCTCTTGATTGGCGGTGAAAACAGATAAAATCGCGGCTTTTTCGAGGTCGGTTAAACATTCCATATTTTTAAAATATGGAATGTTTGTAACCCATTCATCATTCAGCCGTTCCCTGTCAATCAGCGATGCCATAAAGGCTTCGGGCAAATCGAATGTTCCCGCATCGTAATGTTTTACACCGGAAACGCCGCGTTTTACATTCTCAAAATTTTCATCTGTTGTAAAACCGAGCGAAGAAATGATATTTGTGCCTAAAATATTTATCATTTTATTAATCCATTTTTCCGTTTCCATTCCTCATAAAAAGGCGGATTTGTCCAAATTAACTGATATTGTTTATCCAAAAATACCTGAATAGAATAGCCGATGGCAATCAGCGAGCCGTCTTCCGTATCAAAAATCTCGTAATCGAAAATGATTTTGGCTGCCTCTATGTTACGATAAGTGATGTCAATGCGGGCTTTGTGTCCGTAAATCAGCGGTTTCTTGTATTGAAAACGCAAATCTACCAGCGGCGCATAAAATCCGTTGCCGAAAATATCAAGATAGCCCAAACCGTATTTTTTGCCGAACGCCTCGCGGGCATCTTCAAAATAGAGGGCATACGAGCCGTGCCAAACAATGTTCATCGAATCTACTTCGCTGAAACGGATTTCTAATTCTTTTGAGGCTTTTAATTTCATATTTTTTTTAGTATTGCGATTTGCGATATGCGATGTGCGACTGTCGCAAATCGCATATCGCAAGTCTCATATCTCTTTATCTGTTAAAACCACTTTCATTTTTCCTGTTGCAACAATATTTTCGTTGCATAACACACTTGCGTTCAACAAAATAATCTGACCTACTTCTGCCTCAACGCTTATTTCGGTTATGATTTCCTGCCCTGCTTTCGGCAATATGCCCGAAAACTCAAAATCATTAATTGAGCCTATCATTCCGATTTTAACCGGCTGATTTCTGTTCAAGTAACCCAAACGAGCAGCACAAGTTTGCGCCACATTTTCTACTATTCCGCTTTGCGAGAATGCGTCATTTTCTACAAAAATATTATCATTTATAATTGATAATGAGGTCTTTGTCTTTTCCAAATCGCAATGCAGCAATTTTTCCACCATTATAAACGGCTCTTTTTGCGGTATGAGGTCTTTTATGTTTATTTGTTCCATTTTCTTGTTTTTTTAAGTAGAACAAACATTTGCATTTTCCAAATAAGCACAATAGCCGAAAAATCGCATTCCTTCGATGTCTTTATCCCAACCGTCTGCCTCAGTTACATCAACGGTTATACCTGAAACAGGAACTAACGTATTATCTTTTTTCGATTTTGATTGATAAACACAATGAATAGCAACTATTTTTTTGACTGTTCCTTTTATTTTAAATAATTCTGCACTGCTGTCTGCGTGATTTTCATAATAAAAATCTATATTTCCAACATCAACAACTAATTTTTCAAAATTCCATTTTAAGACAGTCCATTCTATAATGTCGCCAACCTTAAACGGGTCTCCGCAGCATTGCATTTGCCAATCATCTATTTCTACAATCGCAGTAGGCAAATCAATAGTCTTATATTTATTCATATTTTATTGTTTTTTTGTTTCACATCAATCAAAAAAATCACAGTTCAGACCTTTTTACAAACCACTATCGAATGTCCTTTGCCTATTCCATCAAAAATCTGTTCCACCTGCAATCCTGCATTTTTCACGCAGCGAATCATATCTTCACTGTGATACATTTTGCTGTTTCCATTGGCTAACGCGGTGAAATATAGCGATATTTGCGTGAGGGCGTAGGCAGCGGTTTCAAAGCGTTGCCTGTCCCAAAAAGTTTCCATAATGTACAGTTTCGTGTCGACGTTCATCGAGGCGGCGGCGCGAGTGAGAATGCTCGTAACTTCTTCTTCCGAAAAACAGTCGAGGAACTGGCTGAGCCAAATCGCCTCAAAATTTTCGGGGAAAGGTACGGTTTTGTCAAGCAGGTTGCAGCCGTGTCCGAAAATGCGTTCCGCGCCCTTCACACCTGCGGTTGCATTTTTCATTAACCCGATTTGCTGCGGCAAGTCCATTATCGTAACTTGCACATTATCATTGTAATCCACGCAACGCAATGCCCAACGCCCCGTGTTTCCACCCACATCAAGCAGCGTTTTGGGCTTGTCGGCAAACACGATTTGCAACGCCTCGTCAAACGACTGGTCGCTGTAATAATGGTCGAAACCAAACCACGATTTTTGCACCTGTTCGGGCAACTGCGAAAGTCCTTCGTAAATGGTCGCCCACTTGCCGAAAACCTTTAATCCTTCGGGTTTGCC
>JAISJU010000212.1 GCA_031261165.1 Prevotellaceae bacterium | reverse complement strand
CCCTTTTTTCAGGGGATTGCGGGTCAAGCCCGCAATGACAGGACTTACATTGTTCGGTACGTTTTACAAAGGACTTAACAGCCCTGCCCTTTAGGGGATTTAGGGGTAGTTTTTCGGCGACTTAATTTCCGCCAGCGGCACTCTCACAAACGCCCGCTCGGCAATGTGCGGGTGCGGAATAATCAGGTCTGCCGTGTTGATAACCCAATCATTATAATACAGTATATCAATGTCTATCGGGCGGTCTTCGTAGGTGTCCGATTTTTTGTCGCTGCGCCCGAGTTCTTTTTCGATGGTTTTTATGATTGATAAGATTTCTTCGGGCGGCAGCGTGGTTTCGATGGCGGCGGCGGCGTTCAGAAACCTGTTTTCGGAACAATAGCCCCACGCCTCACTTTCGTAAAAGGAGGATACTTTGACTACCTCCCCCACCCTTTCGGAAATCAACGCGATGGCATTCCTGATGTTTTCTTCGCGATTGCCCAAGTTGCTGCCAAAACCGAGATAAAGCATTTAATTCGTTTTATATTCGTAACTTACTTTGCGCAGTTCCTCGTTTGCCTGCACGATTTTCTGTTTCAAATCCTGCTTGTAGTCGGCAAGTTGCTTTTGCAAACCGCTGTCGCCGGCGGCGAGGATTTGCAGGGCGAGAATACCCGCATTTTGTGCGGCGTTGATGCCCACCGTTGCTACCGGAATGCCCGGAGGCATTTGCACAATCGCCAGCAGCGCGTCAATGCCATCGAGCGAGGCGTTGATGGGTACGCCGATGACCGGCACGGTCGTTTGCGCGGCTATCACACCGGGCAGATGCGCCGCCATACCCGCAGCAGCGATAATCACTTTGATGCCGCGAGCCTGTGCATTGGTCGCAAAATCTTCCACTTCCTGCGGCGTGCGGTGTGCAGACAGGGCGTTGATTTCAAACGGAACTTTAAAATCATTCAGCAACTTTGCCGCTTTTTCCATCACAGGCAAGTCTGACGTGCTGCCCATAATAATACTTACAAGAGGGTTCATATATTTTTATTTTGATAAATGCTTCGCGATAAAAAAAGACAAACGCTTTATCCCTTTTATCAATCTTTATCTATTTTTATCCGAGAAAATACCGGATAATGGTCGGAAAATTTCACTTTGTCTATTTCATATCCATAATATTTAAAATGCTCATTGGCAAGAATGTAGTCAATGCGAAAACGATACAGTTTGTCGCTAAACGTGATGCCGATGCCTTTGCCGCTGCCCACGAAAGTGTCCTGCAAATCATTGCTGATTTTTTGATACACATAGGACATCGGAATATCGTTGAAATCGCCGCAAGCGATGACTTTGTAAGGCGACCGCGCCATTTCCGCTGCCACCGAATCGGCTTGCTTGGCACGAATGGCAGCGGCAACGCTCAACTTGTGCGCCGTCTGGCTGATGATTTCCGAATCCATCTCTTCGGACAAGCGGTCTTTATCATTCTTCGTCAAACGATTGGATTCCAAATGATTATTGAAAATCCGAACAGTATCATCATCAATTTTTATATCCGAATAAGTGGAAGAATTAAAGTAACTTTCGTAGTCAATCCGATGTTTCCGTACAATCGGATATTTGGAAAAAGTGGCAATGCCGTAAGTTACTTTTTTATTATCCAATGCTATGTTGATATGGCAATAGGGATAATTTGATAAACTGCTGATAATCTTTTCTTTGGACAAAAAATCTTTGCCGTTTTTGTGCCAGCCAAACTCCTGCAAACAAACAATGTCCGCCCCCGAATTGTTGATATAATTCAGGGTTTTGCTTTTTTTGTCGTAATAATTGAACAACATCACATTATAAGTCAGCACTTTGATTGTTTTCCCTGTTTCCTGTTTTTGCCGATTGAAAAACGAGAAAGAAACTTTTATATCGCTATAAACCACACAGATAGAAATTGCGGAAATGAGAATATAGATTTTCCATTTGAACAGCCAAAACAGCACAAAAAACACATTGAGCAGCACAATGGGCAAAAAAAACAGCCCGAGATACACCGCAAAGGCATATTTCGCAGGCGGCAAATATTGGCTGAACGCGGGGATTAACATCGCTATCACTGCCAAGATATTTACGGCAATCAACAATATTTTCAGTATTTTTTTCAGCACTTTATTTTCTGCTTTGTTCAAACAATCGCTTTTTTTCTTCCGCCGTCAGGTTTTCGTAGCCCGATTTTTTAATTTTGTCGAGAATGGCATCAATTTCTTCGCTTTCTTCCTTTTTTCGGCGGTTATATTCGTAATCAATGTTATTGGTCGTGTAGGTGAATTTCGGTTTCGGCGATGCTTTCGGTTTCCGTTTGAATAGATTAACGAGAAAGTCAAGCAATTTATTGAGTGGCACGGTTAAATCTTTGCCTTTTTTCATTGCGGCAGCAAACAAAAATCCTGCAAACGCCCCGCCGAGATGGGCAATGTGTCCGCCGTTGTTCTCGGCAGTAACGTACAGCAAATCAATGCCAATCAATATAAGCGCAATATACATTAATTTAACGTTGCCGATAAGCGGCACACGAATTTCCGCGTGCGGAGCCGTAACCGCCGATGCCGCCAAAACAGCCAAAGCCGATGCCGATGCGCCAAGCAGATACGAATGGTCTTTTATACCCTCAAAATAAGGAAAAAGATTGAAACTGAGCAAATAAAACACGCCGCCCATCAATCCGCCAAACAAATACAAGCCAACCAACTGTTTCTCATTGAAATAAGCCAGAAAAAACCGCCCTGCCCAATAGAGAAATATGACATTAAATATTAAATGCAGAAAACTCCAATGCAGGAACATATAGGTCAGTATTGTCCAAAACCGCGCCAAAAAAAGATTGGGCGCAGAGGGCAATTCCAAATATTCCAAGTAACTCGTACTATCAAGATTAAACAAAGTCAAAGCGACCGACACCAGCCTGACCAGCACAAAAACCGCCAAATTGATATACACAAGTTTCACAAGACTGTCGCCTCTGTGAAAAGAGTTTTTTATTTCATCTCCGATATTCATATTAATTTCTCGTTTTTAACTGTTTCTTTTCTTCAATCATTCTAAACCGTTTTTCGCCATCAATTTCGTTTAAGCGAACAAGTTGGCTTTGAGCCATATTGTGCAAGCAAGAATAACGGTCAACTTTGCTCACATTTCTTTTCAAAAGTTCGGCATTAAACGATTCGAGGTTTGCCAACACAACCAATTCGTTGATACTTGCTGTATCCCTGATGTTCATACCCTTTTTAGCAAAATCGGGATTTACCTCACGCCAATATTTTGCCGTACATTCCCACAATGCCAAATTCAATAAATCGGCTTCATCGGCATAAGCATAAAGTTTTTGTCTTTCAACTTCCATTTTTGGAACAACAAAATCACGCACGGCATCGGTATGAATAGTATAGTTGACTTTACTCAAAACCCTTTTCACATTCCACTCTCCGAGTATCGGATTGTTTTCAATTTCTTTCAGCCGTTGATATTCTGTTATCAAATACAATTTAAAGACAGGGCTTAACCACGAGCCAAATTCAAATGCAATATCTTTGTGGGCATAAGTTCCGCCGTTTCTACCCGATTTTGAAATAATACCAACCGCATTTGTGGCGTCAATCCATTTGCGAGGTGTCATATTAAAACGATTAGCACCTGCCTCGTGCAAAAAGGTGTCGAATTCGACACCTTTAAAATTCGGGTTATGCAATAACTCCCAAGTGCCAAGAAACTCTATTGTATTACGGTTTCGCATCCAGTTTCGGATATGGTCTTCGCCTTCTTGCCCCTTTACCATATCCGTCAGGCAAATATAATCGTCATTGTTTTCAATAACAATTGATATGGGTATATCTTGAACAGTTATGATTGCAGTCTTTGCCATAATATTTTTCTTTTATTTTTTATCCTGCAAAATTACAACAATTTATTATTATTGCTTTTCGCCTCCCACCGCCACCACATCAGCAGCAAAAACCCGAACAGCATACCGCCCAAATGCGCAAAATGCGCCACATTATCGCCGCTGTTGTTTGATACGCCGAAGAAAAATTCGAGCAAACCGTAGAGTATCACAAACCACTTGGCTTTGAGGGGCAAGAGGAAATATATATAAATCTGCTGGTTGGGAAACAACATACCGAAAGCCAGCAGCAAGCCGAACACCGCGCCGCTGGCACCGACCATATCCGAATTGAGCAATGAATTGAGTTTGCCCATTGCCACATCGGTATAATTATAATTTTGCGCCAACAAGTCAGCCCCTTCGGTATAAATTTTCTGTACCACATCAAACGGCAATTCCGCCTGCAAATGCTGTATCTGAAAATACAAAATCAGCATTTGTACCGCCGCCGCGCCGATGCCGCACACAAAATAAAAAGTCAAGAATCGTTTTCGCCCGAAAGCCTGCTCGATGACCCCGCCGAACATAAAAAGCGCGAACATATTAAAGAACAAATGGTCGAAACCGGCGTGCATAAACATATACGAAATGATTTGAATGGGTTTGAAGCCCTGCGAGGCGAAATAATGCAAACCCAGCACATCGGTCAAGTCCATTCCGAAGGCTCTCGGGGCAACAATCGTTGCAAACCACATCAAAATATTGATTAAAATCAAGTTTTTGGTGATAAATGGAATGTTGTTGAAGAAGGAATTTCTGCTGTTAAACATATTTTTTGCGTTTTTAGATGGAAAAAATCGCGGCAAAGTTAATCAAAAAACGCCGATTTTTGCGCTTTTCGGCACAAAATAAAGAAAATACGCCCAAAAATGAATTTTTTTCGCCAAAAAGTTTGGAAAGAACTTTATTAGACTTATTTTTGTCGTTGGAATTTTTCATTAGTTTCTAACTCTATTAATATTTATTTTTTATGAACAAATCAGAATTGATTAGTGCTATCGCTGCCGAATCGGGGCTTAGCAAAGTGGACAGCAAAAAAGCATTAGACGCTTTTGTTGTAAGTGTAACTGACGCTCTCAAAGGAGGCGACAAAGTGGCTCTCGTAGGTTTCGGTTCTTTCTCGGTTACTGAAAGAAGCGCACGCCAGGGCATCAATCCCGCTACCAAAAAACCAATTCAAATTCCCGCAAAGAAAACGGTTAAATTCAAAGCCGGCGCAGAATTGGCAGATGTTGTAAAATAATTATTTTTACATCGTGCGAAAAAAGACGGAATATTTAATGTATTCCGTTTTTTTGTTTTATCTTTGCAGCACTATTTTTAATACCAAAATATGGACGATGGCAGTCATAGGTCGGGGTTTGTCAATATAGTGGGCAACCCCAATGTAGGAAAATCTACTTTAATGAACGCGCTGGTGGGCGAACGTATTTCCATTATCACCTCCAAAGCGCAAACCACGCGACACCGCATTATGGGCATTGTGAACGGAGACGATTTCCAAATCGTGTATTCCGACACGCCCGGCGTACTCAAACCGCACTACCGGTTGCAGGAATCGATGCTCGAATATTCGCGCTCGGCACTCGTTGATGCCGATATTCTGCTCTACGTTACAGACGTGATAGACAGTTTCGACAAAAACGAGGATTTTCTCGAAACGGTGAAAACACTCAATGCACACACAATTCTCGTTATCAACAAAATAGACCTTACCGACCAGGAAACGCTGGAAAGTTTGGTGGCGCAATGGCGCGAGATATTGCCTTCGGCAGAAATCATTCCCGTGTCCGCAACCGAGAAATTCAATGTGGATACGCTTTTCAACCGCATCAAGAGTTTGTTGCCGCCCTCGCCGCCTTTCTTTGAAAAAGACGCTTTGACGGACAAGCCCGCCCGCTTTTTCGTAACGGAAATTATCCGCGAGAAAATCCTGACAAACTACGATAAGGAAATTCCCTACTCGGTGGAAGTGGCGGTTGAGCAGTTTTCGGAAGATGCCAAACTTATCCGCATCAACGCCGTTATCTACGTGGAACGCGACTCGCAAAAAGGCATCATCATCGGTCATCGCGGCTCATCGCTCAAACACGTAGGCACAGAGGCGCGGCTTGATATTGAGGCGTTTTTCCAGAAAAAAGTCTTTTTGGAACTCTATGTGAAAGTGGAAAAAGACTGGCGGAATAAAGACAGGAAATTGAAAGGGTTTGGGTATCAGGTGTAGATGGTAATAAATAATAGAAGACGTAACACGTTTTTGAAAACGTGTTACGTCTAATCACTATTGACGCGATTCTTTTAAGAAGTCTAACATTTCTTTGGTAGAAATATCAGATACTTTATAATCGAAATTAATTACTTCAAAAGGCGATTTTTCTTCAGTATAGTTATATGCTCGTATTCTCATAACTTTATATTCCTATTTTTTTATTTTTTCACCCTGCAAAGATACAAAATATTTTTCTTTTCAGTTGTAGATTGATGTCCTGATTGTCATTGCGGGCTTGTTGGTGTCTGTCATTGCGCAGGGTTGTTTAGTTCTCTGTCATTGCGGGCTTGACCCGCAATCCCCTTTGCTGTTTGTCATTCTGAAGAAAGTCAGAAGCCCTTTTTCAGGGGATTGCGGGTCAAGCCCGCAATGACAAAACTGACATTGTTCGG
>JAISJU010000164.1 GCA_031261165.1 Prevotellaceae bacterium | reverse complement strand
AACATATTCGGGTTTTTCTTTGGCGAAAAACTCGGCTACGGCTTGTTGGTCGCGCAAATCTAATTCTTTGTGCGAGCGGGTTACGAAATTTGAAAAACCTTTTGATTGCAAGTTTCTTAAAATAGCACTTCCAACCATTCCGTTATGCCCTGCTATGTATATTTTTGCTTGTTTATTCATAATTACTCAAAATAATTTAAAATCCGAAAGCCGCCATCTTTCAAATAAATTTCCTTTTTCATCAGTTTGATGTCCGAAATCATCATATCGGCAACGAGAGCAGGCAGGTCATATTCGGGTGTCCAACCGAGTTTGGTACGCGATTTTGTGGCATCGCCGATGAGCAATTCAACCTCTGTCGGGCGGAAATAAGCCGAGTCAACTTCTACAACGGAGTCTTTTCGTTGCAGAAATTTTTCGTAAAATTCCGCACCGACCTTTTCGTTGAAAACAGTTTTATCTATTTCCGCAATATAACCTTTTTCCTCTACGCCTACGCCTTTGAAAACAATTTTAATACCCATTTCGGCAAACGCCATTCTCACAAATTCGCGTACTTCGGTGGTAATGCCGGTGGCGATGACGTAATCATCGGGCTGGTCTTGCTGCAAAATAAGATACATCGCCTTTACATAGTCTTTGGCGTGTCCCCAGTCGCGTTGCGAAGAGAGATTGCCCAAAAACAGTTTGTCCTGCAAACCGAGCGCGATACGCGATGCCGCCCGCGTGATTTTGCGGGTTACAAAAGTTTCGCCGCGCAAAGGGCTTTCGTGATTGAAAAGAATGCCGTTGCTGGCGTGCATATTGTATGCCTCGCGATAATTAACGGTTATCCAATAGCCGTAGAGTTTCGCCACTGCGTAGGGCGAGCGCGGATAAAACGGCGTGGTTTCTTTTTGCGGCACTTCCTGCACCAAGCCGTAGAGTTCCGATGTAGAGGCTTGATAAATGCGCGTTTTTTGCGTCAAACCAAGCAAGCGCACCGCCTCCAAAATACGCAAAGTACCGATACCATCGGCATTTGCAGTGTATTCGGGTGTGTCGAAACTCACTTTTACGTGGCTCATCGCCGCAAGGTTATAAATTTCGTCGGGCTGCGACTCTTGAATAATACGTGTCAAATTCATCGAATCCGTCAAATCGCCGTAATGCAAGAACAGATTGCGGTTTTCCACGTGCGGGTCTTGATACAGATGGTCAATCCTGTCCGTGTTAATCAACGATGAACGGCGTTTCAATCCGTGTACGATGTAGCCTTTTTTCAATAATAATTCGGCTAAATAGGCACCGTCTTGTCCGGTAATGCCTGTGATTAATGCAACTTTTGCCATATTTTTTAACTTTCGTAATAATCGTTATAATACTTATTTTTCGTACCTTTGGTATAATACGATTTCCGCAAATAGCCGTGGTAGGTGTAACTTGTGTTGCTATTTTTCACATCTACACCGTTCAACACGATGTACATATTCGGAATATTGTCCTGTTTTACCTGCTCTATCACATTTTTGAAGAAATTTTTATTGGTTTTTTCCTGTCTTACAATAAACAGATTTACGTCAGAATTGAAAGTCAGCGCATAGGAATCGCCCACCAAACCAATAGGCGAAGTATCTATAATAATGTATTCGTAGGTTTCGCGCAGATTGTCCAGCAATTCTTTCAACCTGTCGGATTTTACCAACTCACCCGGATTGGGCGGAATAGTACCGGGAAGAATGATGTCAAAAGGTCGCTGTTTATCGCCTTCAATCAAAATATCTTCCAACGATGCCTGTCCGATGATGTAATTTGTAATACCTTTTTTGACGTTTTCTATCGACATTGATTTGCCAACACTCGGTTTGCGCAAGTCCAAGTCGATAAGCAGCACCTTTCGTTTTTCCATTGCATATATGCCTGCCAAATTGATGGAAAAGAACGATTTGCCATCGCCGGATTCTGCAGAAGTTATCAAAATGAGCGAAGATTTTTTGTTCGATTTGGACTTCATTATAAATTCCAAGCGAGTGCGCACAAGGCGGAAACTTTCGGAAAAAACAGATTTCGGATTTTTCAGTACAAGCAATGGATTTTTGTCAAACGTTCCTTTTTGGATAACGCCCAAAATACTGAAATGCGTGTATTTTTTGATGTCATTTTTATCCTTAATTGTGGTATTCAGAAATTCTTTCAAAAAGATAAATATCAGCGGGATAATTAACCCAATCATCAGATTGGTAGATTGTTTTTTGGCTTTTTCCGCACCATTAATCACATTTTTTATTTGGGCAGTTTCCAAAATGATATTGTCGGATGTATTCGATGCTTTTTGAATTTGCGCCTCTGCCCGCTTTTGCAGCATAAAGGTGTAATAATTGTCTTGAATTTTGAAAACACGCTGATAATTAGTCATCTGGCTTTCTTTGTCCGGCAATCCTGTCAATTTCCCTATTTGTTCAGCATATTGCTTTTCCATATCTCGCAATTCGATATTGTATGCCACGTACATATTGTTAAGCACTTCAAATAGAGCGGTTTTTGCCGTTTCTATTTGCGTTTCATATTTTTTGTAATAAGGACTTTTTTTACCGACTTCACTTTGTTTTTCTTGCAAAGTGGAAAACTCTTTGACTCTTACCATCAAATTAGGGTCCATCACGCCGAGATTTGACGGTGCCACTATCTTGCCGTCTTCAATATTGCCTTTCAAATAATCGGAAAGATAATCCATATAGGTTTTTCGCAAATTCATTTCCAACTTTTTTTGGTCAAGCGAGTTGATTTTACCCATAATTTGCCCACTATAAGCCCCAATATCCAGCATTTTGTTTGCTGTGCGGAAATTACGTAAATTTGCCTCCGCGACATTCAGCGAATCAGCAATGCTCGTCATCTGACGGTCAATAAAATCAATAGTTTTTGTAGCGGTTTCATTTTTGCGGTCTAAATTATCGTCAAGAAAAACGACACAAAGGGTATCAATAAAATCTTTGTCGCGCTCGGAAACTTTGCCCACCATCGAAACTTCGACAACCGATGCTCTTTCCATTACGAAATTAAAAGACAAACGTGCATTGAAATCACTAACCCAGCTACTTATTGAACGGAATTTAAAATACAACTGCGCGCTGTTTTGGAACTTATCGGTTTTATTGATGGTAATGAAAAACATTGAATTTTTGAGCGGCACACCATATTGTCCTTTGGCAGAAAAAGCGGAATTACTGTCATCACCTTCACAGGATATTTCGTAGGAATTATCGTCTATTGATTTAAACTGAAATTCTTGTGCAGCGGCTTTATCGGAAAGATAATCGTGCGTAACTTCAATAGGCGACAATTTGTATAGATTGTTGGTTTTGAAACGCCCTTTGCTGTAATAATCCACATCAAGTTTCATTCGTTCCACCGCTTTCCGTGTCAAGTCGGCGGAACTGAACAATATAAGTTGGTTATTCACACTACGGTAGCCGCTTGCCAAGTTAAAACCCTGAATGATGGAAGAGGCATCGCCACTTTGGCGATTATTACTTTCCTGCATTACGACTTTTGCAGCAGTTTTGTAGGTCGGTGTCCAACTGCGGTTGGAAAAATATGCCAAACCAATGGCAATGCCCACCGATATGACGAACAAATACCAATATTTCAAAACAAGAAAAACCCATTTCATTATATCAAATGAAGATTCTTCTTCTTCAATGGCTATGTTGTTTTTGGGGTCTGAATAATTTTCTGCCATAGTTTTTTATTATTTAATTAACATAAGTCAACATCAACAGTAAAAAAGAAATAGACGAAGTTATAAATCCGGTCAATGCCGTATATGAATCTACTTTGAAATAACTGCCTTTTGTTTTTTCTACATATATTATATCGTTGGGTTGCACGTAGTAATATTCCGAGTTTATCAGCGATTTGGAACGAATGTCGAAACTTACTATTTGCGGTTCGTTGTTCTCGTTTTGACGGATAATCTGTATTTTTTTCAAATTCCCTACCCCACCCGGCACAAAACCGGCTTCGGCTATTGCCTGATACATCGTCATACGGTCTTTGTAAATATTGAAACGTCCTTTGCCGTTTGCTCCAACCATATAAAAATAGTTGTTTGATAAGTTGAGTCTTACCGTCATGTCTTCGTTGCCTACATCTTTGAGGCGTTCCTGCAAGACTTTTTCTGCCTCTTCGAGCGTCAATCCTACTACCGGAATGCTGTCGGCAAAGGGTACGTCTATTGTTCCGTCAGGATAAACTCGGTAATTTACACCGGAATAACTGTTACCCGTTTGTTGTCCGCCCATATTGAAAGTAGCAGAAATATCTTTATTCAGCGAGATAACACGCATTTGCAGCTCGTCATTAACGTGCAAGCGGTATGAGGGATACGGCACACTATCGTACTGCGCAATGCCGGCGCGTTCCTGCAAAAGGCGGGTGGTGCGGTTGGTTATCACACAGGAAGTCGCCGAAACCGCCAATATCAACAGGATAATATATTTTAATGTATTTTTCACACTATTTCTTTATTTCGTTAATGATATGACTGCCTGTCAACCTGTCAATAAACAGGACAAAGGTGATGGTCGAGGTGATGGTCGAAAGCACGGTAAAGAAACTGCCGAGGCGGAAAAACTGACCGTTGAACGACTGCACATATATCACATCGTTGGGGCGCACATAGTAAAATTCGGACTGCAAAATATCCTTGCTGCGTATGTCAAATTCTTTGACTATTGTACCTTTATCCGTTTGGCGGATAATTTTCACGTGGGCGCGGTCGGCATATTCCGCTAAATCCTGCGAAGTGGCGATTGCCTGAAAAATATTCATACGGTCGGTACTGATAGCGTATTTTCCTGAGCCTTTTTCGGAAATAAGACTGAAAGTATTATTAACTAAACTCACTTTTACCGTAAAATCATTCACGATAAAATCGCCTTTTAACTGCTCTTTCATATAAACAGATGCCTCGCGCAATGTTTTTCCTGCTATTTTCACTTTGCCTATAACAGGATAATTAATGCAACTGTCCGCATAAATAGTGTAAGTGTAAATGCTTTTCCCGCCACCGCCTGAAAGTATACTGCCGATACCGCTACTGTTGGTGTTTCTACCCTGATTAAAAATTTCGTTTGCCTCGCTTTCCAACGAAAAAACATAGATACTTAACTCATCACCCACGAGCAGGCGGTAATCCTCGTATTCCCGCACTTGCGGATAAGATGGTATTCTAACACTCGGCTTTTGCAAATAGTTGGTACGGCGCGGTGTTACGCACGAGGGTAGTAATATCTGAAAAGATATTATCAACAGAAAAATATATGCCTTTGTGCGAATATTGATTTTCATTTAATCACAATCTTTTGAGGCTGCAAAAGTAATGCTTTTTATGAAATAATCCTAATAAAATTTGTTTATTTTTTCGGACAAATAAAGATTAATAGGTTTGCGCGGAAATTTGTCGTACCTTTGCGCCCGAAAAATATTTATAAATGACAACATTCCAAGAATTAGGGCTCAACGAGAACATTCTGCGAGCCATTGCCGAACTCGGCTTTGAAAACCCGATGCCGATACAGGAAAAAGTAATCCCTTTCTTTGCCGAAAATGGGAAAGACCTCGTAGCACTCGCACAAACCGGCACGGGCAAAACCGCTGCTTTCGGCTTGCCGATACTGAACAACATCGACACCCAAACGCAAAAGATACAGGCACTTGCCATCGCCCCCACGCGCGAACTCTGTGTACAAATCGCTAACGACCTCAAAAACTTTAGCAAATATACGGAAAAACTGAAAGTGGTTGCCGTGTATGGCGGCGAGGATATTGTAAGACAGTTTAAACAATTGGACGTGCAGCCGCAAATTCTGGTGGCTACACCCGGTCGCTTGATTGACTTAATTGAGCGCGGAAAAGTAAAATTAGCGAATATTCAATACCTCGTGCTTGATGAGGCTGACGAAATGCTGAATATGGGTTTCAAAGACGACATTGAGCGTATTTTGCAGGAAACGCCCGACACGCGCCGAACACTGCTTTTCTCGGCTACAATGCCTGCTGACGTGGCACGCATTGCGCAACGGTATATGAAAGAACACGAAGAAATCGCCGTAGGGCGGAAGAATGCGGGCGCGGAAAATGTGAATCACATTTATTATGTGGTACAGGCAAAACAGCGGTATCAAGCACTGAAACGCATTGTGGATTTAAACCCGGACATTTACGGCATTGTTTTTTGCCGCACACGACAGGAAACAAAGGAAATAGCCGAGCACTTGATGAAAGACGGCTACAACGCCGATGCGCTACACGGCGACCTTTCGCAACCGCAGCGCGACAGCGTGATGCAACGTTTCCGTATCCGCAATCTGCAACTGCTCGTGGCAACAGACGTGGCGGCTCGAGGACTTGACGTAAGCGACCTCACACACGTGATTAACTATAATTTGCCTGACGATACGGAAATTTATACCCACCGCAGCGGTCGCACGGGGCGGGCAAACAAATCGGGCGTGTCTGTGAGCATTATTCATACGAAAGAATACTCGAAAATACGCAACATTGAGCGGATTATCAACCGGAAGTTTGAACAGCAGCAGATACCCAACGGACTGGAAGTGTGCAAAAAACAACTGTTTTACCTCGTGGATAAGATGGAAAATGTGGAGGTGAATGAGGAGCAGATTGCGCCTTATATGCCGACCATCTACCAGAAATTGCAGTATATGGATAAGGAGGATATTATCAAACGCTTTGTGTCGCTGGAGTTCAACCGTTTTTTGGCGTATTATGAAGATGCGGTGGATTTGAACATTGAGGACAGGAACGAGAAACGCCGTACAGGCAAACGCGACCGTATCCGCTTGAAACTGAATGCGGGCGCACAGCACAGTTTTTCGCCCAAACGGCTGCTGGGCGTGATTAACGACCTGACGCAGGACAAGTCTATCAACATCGGCGACATTGAAATTACGCACAAATTTTCCTTCTTCGATGTTGATGCAGACCAAGCCGACCAGGTAATAGAAGCATTCAAAGGGCAAGACGAGTTGCAGGTAAGCGTGGTGAGCAAGGAAAATCCGCGTGCTAACTCGCAACGGAATAATAATAATAGATACAAGACACAAGACAATAGACGCAAGACATCGGACTATAGACACAAAACACAAGACAATAAAACAAATAAATTTCGCGAAGAACGACAGAGGCAACGCGAGAATAAACGGAACAGACGATAAAGTAAGAAACCGAAACAGTTTCTAAAAATGCACGAAAAAAGCACCCGAAAAGTAATGACTTTTACGGGTGCTTTTTTTATAAGTTATGCAAATTTAAAAAACAAGAAACGTAAATAATTAGCATCTAACTATCTACGTTCCAGAGCAGTACCCGGAGCGGGACTTGAACCCGCACAATCGCGATGATTACAAGATTTTAAGTCTTGCGTGTCTACCATTCCACCATCCGGGCAGAACTTTTCAGTTTTCAGGGCGCAAAGGTATAATTCTTTTTTGAATTATGAGTTATTTTTGCAGAAAAAAAATTCAATCAATACATTTTTTTTATTGTCGAAAATGTGTGCTTTTGTGTAAGAAAATCAAGATTATTTTGTTCTTGTAAAATATTTATGCGTATATTTATTGTTGCATTTTCGCAATACATTGTATTTATTTTACGACAATTAACTATAATTTTCATATTTATGCAAAAATACAAATACAATTTGGATATATTTTTATGTATGTTTTGATGGAAACATTTCCTCATATCGCACTCATTTATAGATAGATATATAGGGAAATATGTACAAATTTCGAGTGATTTACATTATTTAATGTTATTTTAGTTTTTGTTTCGTTTTATTTTTGCTAAATTTGTCCGTCTTTTTTACGAGGGCATATTTTTTACAAAAAAAGGGGGAAAATGACTGAAAAATTATTAACTCCCAACTATGTTTTTGAAACAAGTTGGGAAGTATGTAATAAAGTTGGTGGTATTTACACGGCTTTATCTACTCGCGCAC
Source organism: Prevotellaceae bacterium (assembly GCA_031261165.1). Lineage (GTDB taxonomy): Bacteria > Bacteroidota > Bacteroidia > Bacteroidales > Paludibacteraceae > JAISJU01. The sequence continues at coordinate 4,980 of JAISJU010000164.1, read as the reverse complement.
GAACACTGAACATCACATTAAAAAACAAATTGATGTTTATCGGTCCTGATATTTGGGGCAACAGCAAAAATCCGAATTTTATTGAGAACCACCTTCTTATGAAAGAATGGCGGCGGACAGTAAAAGAAGATTCAGGCTTGGACATCAGGCTCGGCAGGTGGAACATTCCGGGCAGACCGGTTGCCATTTTGATTGATTATCGACCGCTGTTTGAAGAAAAAAACGAAATCTACGGCGATTTTTGGTCACTTTTTGGCGTGGAATCGCTGAAATCTTACGGAGATTACGATGATTCTTGTCTGTTTGCCTACGCTGCAGGGGTGATTATCAACCACTATTATCATTATTTTAAATTGTATGATAAAAAAGTGGTGGCACATTTCAACGAGTGGCAAACTTGTTTCGGCGAATTGTATTTGAAAAAACACAATCCCGCCATCGGAACGATTTTCACTACACACGCCACTTCCGTTGGGCGTTCCATTGCGGAACACAACAAGCCGCTGTACGATTTCCTACAAGGATTTTACGGCGACCAAATGGCGCAGGAACTGAACGTGCAAGCAAAACATTCTGCCGAAAAAACGGCGGCAAAATACGCGGACTGCTTTACCACTGTGAGCCAAATCACGGCGCGGGAATGTGCACAACTATTGGAGCGACCTGTTGATGTGGTACTGCCCAACGGTTTTGAGGCGGATTTTGTGCCGAAAGGGCAGTTGTATCGCGACAAATGGCAGGAGGCACGGAACTTGCTCACACGCGTTGCTGAGATTTTGACAGGAAAAGAGTACGGCGATGATGTACTGTTTGTCGGCACAAGCGGGCGTTACGAGTACAAAAACAAAGGCATTGACGTGTTTATTGACGCGCTGAAACTGTTAAGTGAGCGAAAAGATTTGACACGCGATGTAGTGGCGTTCATTATGACACCCGCGTGGATTTCTGGTCCGCGCCAAGACCTGATTGACAGATTGCAAAATCCGTATTCAAAAATCGAAGTGGAAACGCAGTACGTTACACATAACCTGTTCGGCAAAGAAAACGACCCGGTTATTAACCAAAGCAGTTGGCAGTACGGCAAACAGGGCAAAGTGAAAGTGATTTTTGTGCCATCGTATTTAGACGAAAAAGACGGCATTTTCAATAAATCTTACTACGATTTGCTGATTGGTTTTGATATTACGGTTTTTCCGTCATACTACGAGCCTTGGGGCTACACACCGCTGGAAAGCGCGGCGTTCGGCATTCCCACCATCACAACGGATTTGTCGGGTTTCGGACAATGGGTGTTGGAAGAAAGCAAGGACAAAAGCATCTCAAACGGCGTGGCAGTGGTACATCGCACTGATGATAACTATTTGGAAGTAGCCGAGCAAATCAGCCAAGAACTCTTTGATTTTTCCGGAAAAACTGCCAGGGATTTGAAACTGACACAAAAAATGGCATTCAAAATCTCGCAAAAAGCACTGTGGAAACACTTTATTGAATATTATTACAAAGCCTATCACACGGCGTTGTCGAAAAAATAATTTTTCTAAAAGTATTCACGAATTACACTGATGAACACGGATTTATATATTGTTAGGGTATATAAATCCGTGTTCCTTATATAATATCTATCAATGCTTGACGGCATTCCGTCTTGAATGGTTTCTTTTTTGTTTTTTTATTTATGAATATTGCCCATTAATAAAAAAATGACTACTTTTGCCCCCGCAAAAAAATAAAAACTAATAATACATTAATATATTAGAAAGATGAAAATAGAAGTAAATCACGTAAATCAGCCGAATTGGAAAGAGGTAAGTGTAAAATCTGCTGTTCCTGCGGGCTTAAAAAAACTTCAAGAACTGTCGCAAAACCTTTATTGGGTGTGGAACTATGAGGTAACTGACCTTTTCCGCGAAATTGACAGTGAGATTTTTTCCGAATCGGGCGAAAATCCCGTTCTCTTCTTGCAAAAAATTGATTTGGATAAACTCGAATCCATTGAAAAAGATGAAGAATTTATGAAGAAATTGGGCAAGGTTTATGCCAATTTCCGTAATTATATTGACCAAAAGCCCGACCAAACAAAGCCGTCTGTTGCTTATTTCAGTATGGAATATGGTTTGACGGATATTTTGAAAATCTACTCGGGCGGTTTGGGCGTGCTGGCGGGCGACTACTTGAAAGAGGCGAGCGACTGCAACATTGACCTCACGGCTGTCGGTTTTCTTTACACCTACGGCTATTTTACGCAAAAACTGTCGATGGACGGGCAGCAAATTGCGGAATATGACAAGCAGATTTTCAACATTTTCAATACTTTGCCCATTGAGCAAGTGAGAGATGCGGCGGGCAATCCGGTGGTTGTGGAAGTGCCGTATCCGAACTGCACGGTGTATGCCAATGTGTGGAAAGCCGCTGTGGGACGTATTTCGCTCTATTTGCTTGATACGGAAAACGAATTGAACAGCGAATTTGACCGCAGCATTACCCACACGCTTTATGGCGGCGATTGGGAAAACCGCATCAAACAAGAGTTTTTGCTCGGCATCGGAGGGATTTTGACGCTGAAAAAACTGGGTATCGAAAAGCAGGTTTATCACTGCAACGAGGGGCACGCGGCGTTTATCAACGTGCAGCGGTTGGCAGACCATATTGCGGGCGGCTTGACGTTTGAGCAGGCGTTGGAAGTTGTTCGCGCGTCTTCGCTCTACACTACGCACACGCCTGTTCCGGCAGGGCACGATATGTTTGAGGAGGGGCTTTTTCATAAGTATATGAGTGCTTTTCCGGAAAAACTGACGATTTCGTGGGAAGATTTTATCAATATGGGACGCGTTGCAGAGGGGGACAGCAAGTTTTCGATGAGCGTTTTTGCTTGCAACACGGCGCAGGAAGTAAATGGCGTGAGTTGGTTGCACGGCAAAGTGTCGCGGGATATGTTTCAAAATATTTGGAAAGGATATTTCCCCGAAGAATTGCACGTGGGCTATGTTACCAACGGTGTGCATATGAATACTTGGGCTGCTTCGGAATGGAAAAAACTGTATGCAAAGACTTTTGACCATAATTTTTGCGGCGACCAGTCCAATGCCAAGATTTGGGAAAGCATATACACGGTTCCCGATGAAAAGATTTGGGACACGCGCGTGCAGTTGAAAACAAAACTTGTGGATTATATCAAGGTAAAATATAAAGATAACTGGCTGAAAAATCAGGGCGACCCTTCGCGCATCGTTTCGGTGCTTGAAAAAATCAGTTCCAATGCGCTTACCATCGGCTTTGCACGCCGCTTTGCTACTTATAAACGCGCACATTTGCTCTTTACGGATTTGGAACGTTTGGAAAAAATCGTGAATAATCCGAACTATCCCGTGCAGTTTATTTTTGCAGGGAAAGCGCACCCCGCAGATGGCGCGGGACAGGGCTTGATTAAGCGTATTGTGGAAATTTCGCGTATGCCGCAGTTTTTGGGAAAAATTATTTTCCTCGAAAATTATGATATGCGTTTGGCACGCCGCTTGGTTTCGGGTGTGGATATTTGGCTGAACACGCCCACGCGCCCGCTGGAAGCATCGGGTACATCGGGCGAAAAAGCGTTGATGAACGGTATTCTCAACTTTTCGGTGCTTGACGGCTGGTGGCTCGAAGGCTATGTGAAAGGCGCGGGCTGGGCTTTGACCGAAAAGCGCACATACGAAAATCAAAATTATCAAGACCAACTTGATGCGGCAACTATTTACAATATGCTCGAAAATGAAATTGTGCCGCTGTATTATGCCAAAAACAGCAAAGGCTATTCGCCGGAATGGGTGCAATATATCAAAAATTCGATTGCCAAAATTGCTCCGCACTTTACCACCAAGCGTATGTTGGACGATTATATCGAACGTTTTTACAAGAAACTTGCCGTGCGCTCGAAATTTATTCAGGCAAACGATTTTGCAAAAGCAAAAGAAATAGCGGCTTGGAAACAAAATGTTGCCGAAAAATGGGACAGCATCGAAGTCATTTCGGTAGATGTACCCGAAAAACTGCACACTGCGCCCGAAGTCGGCGAGTCGCACAAGGTTGATATTGTGCTTGATGTAAAAGGCTTGGACAAAGAGTCAATCGGCATAGAATGTGTGGTAACCTCATTGAGCAAAGACGACAAAGTGAAAGTAGATGAAGTGGAGGCTTTCAACCTTGTAAAAACCGATGGTTCAAAACTCTATTTCAGCCTCACTTACCGATTAGAACGCGCGGGAACATTCAAATTCGGTTTCCGTATGTTCCCAAAAAATGCGGATTTGCCGCATAGACAGGATTTCTGCTATGTGCGGTGGATTTAGAGGCGAATAAACAATTGGCATTTTATATAAACCTGTTAGGTCTTGAAAACCTAACAGGTTTTTCGTTTTAGCCTGATTGGCGCAAGACTGTGTTTTGTGCCTGAAACAGATGAAGTTCATTTACCGTTTTATTTCAGCCGCCAAGGCTTTGGCTTTGTTGTCCGTAACGCTGTTGAGCAATTGCCAGAATTTTGCGCTGTGATTCATTTCCCGGGTATGGCAAAGTTCGTGCAGCAGCACATATTTTACCAGATGTTCGGGCAATGTCAGCAAGAGGTACGACAAATTGATGTTTCGGCGGCTTGAGCAACTGCCCCACCGCCCTTTGCTTGACGAGATTTTCACACTGTCGTATTTGAAACCGTGCTGCGCAGCCAAATCTTTCAGCAGCGGCGGCAAAATGCGCTTTGCCTCGTGGCGCAGGGCGTTTTCCACCGCTTTGCGGAAAACCTTTTGCGCCGTTTCGCTTTCGGGCAGAATGTGGCTTGGATAATTTATTGTCAGAACAGCGTTTTTCAGGCTGATAAAATAGTCTTTTCGCTCGGCGGGCGTTATTTGCACGCGGAATGTGAGCGTTTGCAGCGGCTCTGCGTTGTTGATAATCTTGTGTTTTTTCCGCGTATTTTCTTTGTGCGTCAGAATCCATTCGCGCTTG
>JAISJU010000151.1 GCA_031261165.1 Prevotellaceae bacterium | reverse complement strand
CCGAACGACTTTACAGCGCGGGTAAACAGCGAACGTTCGCTGAACATTGAACAAATCTGCGCAGCAGCCGTTACGCGCGGCGGCGCAGACATCTCGGCGGCGGCGATGGAACACGCCGTAAAACTCTTTCTCAAAGAAATGGGATACCAACTTTGCGATGGCTTTTCGGTAAACACAGGCTATTTCACCGCCTCCACACATATCAGAGGCGTCTTCAACAGTCCGCAAGAGCACTTTGACCCAAGCAAACACAGCGTGATGTTTCAATTTCATCAGGGCGAAACCCTGCGTGCGGAGTTGCCCACCATTGAGGTAGAAGTGCTTGGCGTGGCAGACAGCGGCTTGAGCATCGCACAGGTAACAGATGTAAAAAGCGGCTCGGTGAACGACTTGCTTACGCCCGGTCGCAACCTCAAAATCTCAGGGCATAAAATCAAAATTGCGGGCGACAATCCCGAAAATGGTGTGTATTTTGTCAACCAAATTTCGCAGGCTCGCATACAGGTTGAGCTGAGCGATATTGTGGTAAATAATCCTTCGGAGTTGATAGTAGTGATACCCGACTTGCCGATAAGTACGTTTAAGGTGGAGATAACTACGCAGTATGGCGGCAATACCAAACAACTGCTTAAAGAGCCGCGCACGGCGGTATTTGACAAAATATTGACCGTGTCGTAATGCTGCGTACATATACGACAGTCGTATATGAGCATATACGGTAATCGTATACGTACATATACGGTGGTCGTATACGAGCATATACGGCAGGTATATATAGAAAAACATAACACATTTACAAACTATAAAAAAATAACTTAATAATTCAAAACCATGAAAAAAATAAAGTATTTATTAGCAACCTTACTACTTGTAATAGTTGCCTTTATCGGATGTCATAAAGACAAAGACGATATAAAAAACAATGACGCTGCTGACATTATGCAAGACGCTTTCTTTTTTGACGGCGATGTCAATCCTGTCTTGATTGATTGCGAAGAAGAAGGGCTGTCGTATCAAATTCATGCCTACGAAGGTCATGTTATTGTCTATTTTAATGAAGGTGTTGATTTAAACACAGCAAAAGCAACTATTGAAAGCCTACACGGAAAAATAATAGAACAGATGCCTGCTATCGGTTATTATCTTGTTGATGCAGGCATCGGCAATGAAAATAAATTTATATCGGAAATAAAAGATAGAAATGCAGAATATGCTGTTTTAGATTTATATTATGAGCCACGAGAAGTCACCAAAGTAATGATATTGGATAATTTTGAAAATAGAGATAGTGATGGAACTACTCATGGCAAAAAGGTATCTGATGTTTATACATCATGTAGTAGAAAGATAACATACCGAGCAGATGAAGCATTGGGTGGTGTTGGTATATACAACAATCCGATAGTTAAGAGCAGCCAAGCCATTAATAAAATAGGTGCTTATAATGAAGAGTATATGTATAATATGTCTTTTGGTCCGGCATTGCGTGATAACGATGGCAAACGTATAAAATGGGATGACCCTAAAGCAACACTTGCTATAAAACGCGCTTACATTAAAGAACAAAAACAACATATCTTTGATGTAATAGAGAGATTGAAAAGAGTAAAAAGATTGAAAGGCAATACTGCTTTATCTAATACCATAGTAACTATTGCCGCAGGCAACGATGGAATGGGCGATTTTTATGAAGAAATAATACAGCCTATGTTAACTACAAGTTCAAGTGGAAGACCCAACTTGTTTCTATTAGACAAAGACGCACAGGATATTCTCAGAGATAATATGTTGATTGTAACGGCAAAAGATACGAAAGATGAAACCTACTCTAATAAATCATCAATGCATAATGCTATCGCTCAAGTAGATATTTCCAACTTGCCATTGTCAGGCACTTCTTATGCAGCACCAAAGGCACTGTGTTATATCACTCAAATAATGGAAGACAACGAGAATTTAACGGCTGTGCAAGCCTTAGCAGAAGCAAAGAAATCCATAGCAAAAAACAACGGCAAACTGCTGGCACCACAGACTGAAGTGATTTCTCTTGTAAATACAACTTGGAAATTAACTTATGAGTATGAGTCGGTGCAGAGTGTGCTGACTGTAGCATTTTATGCAAACAATATTTGCACTCGCACCGCACTTAATTATATGGGTAAATTGGTAACTCTGTCCGGCAGTTGGAATATGTCAGGGAATAATGTAAATTTTAATATTAAAGAAAGCAACAATGGTTCTTGGTATGAAGAGAATTTCTCAGGAACTGTAAATGAAAATATGATGACGGGAAAATTTTTAATGAGTGCGGGGGATGGTGAGGGTGAATTAGTATCGCTTGAAGTGCCAGCGACCGGATATAAGCAATAGTTCCGCTGGTGCAGACGGGGGAACAGGGGATTGCGGGTCAAGCCCGCAATGACGGGCTTTTGTTGTAAAAATGGAATATCGTGATATACAGATTACGCAAATTTTCGCAAATACTTATCAAAGGTATTTGCGAGAATTTGCGTAATCTGCGTAATTTGCGTTCAAACCCTAAAAGAACAACTGCAATTGCAAAGCCGCAGCATTATTCTTGCCCAAGGCTTCGTCGTCAGTAAAAATATAGTTCAGTTGCAGGCGGCTCAGTCGGGCAAAATAATAATTCACGCCCGCCGTGATGTCCTGCGTTTTTTTGTTGCCGTCATCGTAGTAGTCGTATTTGCCAAGCACTTCCCATTTGTCGGGCACAAATTTCCACACGAGCGAGGCATAAGCCCCTTCGCGGCGCAAACCGCCGTCATTGGCAGCGATGTACTCCGAGCGACCGTAGAAATATTTTGCGTTGTATTCCGCGCCCACTGTCCAACGGTTGCGCACGTGGTCTTCTGCCGTTGCGCCGTTCAAGCCGTAATACAGTTTGCCGGAATAAACAGAGCCGCCCACGCGCAAGCCTTTGATGGGCTGATAATAAGCCGTTCCGATAAAATCTTTGTGCGAATTGTTGTCTTTGGTGTTAAAACCTGTGCCGTTGAAAAGTCCGGTGTAATATTCCAACTGAAAGAAGTCGTCTTTTTTGAACAGGCGACCCGACACCTGCAAACCCGCATCGCGCCCCGCTTTCGGTTTGTCCAAACCGTTGAAATCGCCGACACTGCCCGCCATTGCCGATGCCGAGCGGGTGAAAAACACCGTTTCAATTCGTGTGGGCGACATCGGGTTTTCGAGCGTAAAAGGGATTTTGTACTGCCCCAAGCGTACATTCACCGCGTTAATCGGCAGCCATTCGCCGTAGAGTTCGTGCAGACCGGAACTTGGTCCGAAATCGTACATCAACATATAGCCGAATTGCTGTTTCGCACCGAGTTTGCCCTGTGCAAAGAGAATGGCGCGGGTGATGTCGAGGCTGTTTTGCGCTGTGAGTTTTTGCTGCCCTCTGTCGGGAAACTCGCTGTAATTGGCGATGATTTGCCCGTAGCCGTTCAGTTGGAAGTAGTCGCTTTGAAAGGCGGTTTTCAACTTTTTAATGGTGTTTTCCTGTGAAAACGAGGCAGTTGCCACAAGCAATGCCGTTGCGATAAGTAGTGTTTTTTTCATTAATTTAGTCCCTTTGAAAATTTAGGCGCAAAAGTAATGAATTTTAGATATAATACAAGTCCCCGACATTCATTTTTAAGTATTTATTAACTGATAAATGCGCGGAAATCTGCGTTATCAAAATGCCCAAAACGAGTATAATACCATAAATGATTAGTAAATTAGACACATTGTCGAAACTGATAATGTCGTGTATCTCGCCCTGAATGTAGTAAATCAGCCCTGTAATCAACGCCATTGCCAAAAACGCGGCGATAATGCCGTTCACAATGTTGCGCTGCACAAAGGGTCGGCGGATAAAACGCCAATTTGCCCCCACGAGTTTCATTGTGTTGATTAAAAAGCGTTTGGAGTAAATCGTCAGACGAATGGTGTTGTTTATCAACGCAAAAGAGATGAAGAGTAAAATACCCACTAAGCCGAACAAAATGAGCGAGATACGGCTCACATTTTCGTTCACCGCCTGTATCAGGTTTTTCTGGTAAATCACCTCTTTTATTTGCGGAAATTTCTTCATATCCGCCTCTATCAAACGGATACTGTCGTTGTTGGCGTAGGCGGAGTGCAATTTCACTTCGAGCGAGGCAAGCAGCGGGTTGTAGCCCAAAAACTCGGCGGGGTTTTCGCCCAATTCCTCGTTTAGTTCTTTGATTGCCTGCTCCTTATCAATGTATTCGGTGGATTTGACGTAGGGCGCAGCATCAAGATTTTTCTGCAAACGCTTGATTTCGATGTCTTTTACATCTTGGTTTAAAATAACCGAGAAACTGATGTTTTCTTTTACATACACCGACAAATCCTTTGCCAGCAGCAGCAGCAGCGACATCATTCCGATGAGAAACAGCACCAGCGAAATGCTGATGATTGACGTAAAATGTGCGTTAAACAGCCTGCTTACGTTTATTTTTTTTCGTTTTTTGCTCATTGCGTTTGAAGTTTTTAGTTTGTTGGTTTCGTGTTTCTTTGTGTCATTGGTTTATCACACGAAGAAACACGAAGTTATAAAGTTTATTTCTTTACTTGTGTCTTCTTATTTTTGTCTTCTGTCTTGGTTCTTGTGTCTTGGTTCTTGTGTCTATCGTCTTGTGTCTTATGTCTATTATCTTGTGTCTGAATATAAATAATTCCCGCCGCAAAAAGCAGCAACAAAATGCTTGCTACCATTGCAATGGCGCGGCTCGTGCTGACTACGCCCGGCTCGAAACGCCACTCAATATCGTAGTCGCCCGCTTTGAGCGGCATTGCCCGCAGCAGATAGTTGGCACGGAAATTATCGGCTTTTTTGCCATCAATATAAACATTCCAGTCGGGATAATAAATTTCGGAGAATACGGCAATCTGGTCGCTCTTTGAGGTAAAATGATATTTTAAATCATTCGGCGCGTAACTCAGCAGTTCTATATGCGCCGCGCTGTCGGGTGTAATTGCAATAATTTGTTTCTCAAATTCTTTGTCGGCAACCAATTCTTTTTTCGTGTCAATTTTTCCGAGCAGCATCATTTCCTCATCGGCATTTTGGGCAATGTGAGTTTTATTGACAAGCCACGCATTGCCGTTGGCGTAGGGATTAACCGGCGCAAAGTCGTTGCTGAAAATAATATATTTGGTGTTCAGCATATTCAGCACGCCGGATTGTTGCAAAACGGAATCCAAATCCTTTTCCGTGCGCACACGCGAAAAGCCCATCATTTCGTTTTGCAGATGCGCATTGATTAACTCCTGATAACGGCGAAGTTTCGCGCCGTGATAACCGCCGATGCTCTTGTGGAAATACGAAGTGCCGGAATCGTTGAAAGTGGAAACGCTCAAATTCAGCACCCTGTAATCGGGCGATTTATCCTGCAAAATCATTCTATCGGCATTGGTCGGCGTGTAAGGTTGCGAAAGCATTTCCTTGTCCGTAAAATTCTTGTCGTTCAAATAGCGTTTATCCACCTGCCAAAGGTCGAAGAGGAACAAAACGCCCAAAATGGCAATGGCAAATCCGTTTTTCAACTTGCCTTTTATCGTAAAGTAAAGCGTTGCAGCCGTGAGCAAAACTAACGCCAATGAACGGAAGGCATCGCTGCTCAACATATCTTTCCTGTCCAATGGCAGCGTGATTTTCAGAAATTCGTATTGTCCCGAAAACTGTGCATCGCTCGCACCGACAAAATTGCCCGCCAAAGACGGAAACCACCAAAACAGCAGGCAAATACCGCCAACGATGGAAGTGGAATAAAGCAAATATTTTAAAGTTTTTTCCTTATCAATCTCGCCCGAGAAAATATTTTTCAATGCCAAAATTCCCAACAGCGGCATAGAAATTCCCGCAATCACCAGGGTCATAGCCACTGTGCGGAATTTGTTGTACATCGGTACATAATTGATGAAAAACTCCGTGAAAGGCAAGAAGTTTTTGCCCCACGCCAAGAGAATGGACAAAACGGTAGCCGCCAGCAGCCACCACTTATACCGCCCTTTGACCACAAACAAGCCCAACACAAACAGCAAAATAACCGCCGCGCCGAAATACACAGGACCCGAAGTAACCGGCTGCGTACCCCAATACAGGGGCAGTTGGAAATCCGCCATCGTACTTTCCACATCGCGCACGCCCATTTCGCGCAGTTTTTGCCCCGTGTGGCTGTCCGCAGACAGTGTCCCGCCGCTCGCGCCGCCTTTGAAATCGGGGATAAGCAGCGTCATTGTTTCGTCAATATCGTAACTCCACTGCGTGATATAGTCGGTGTTTAAACCGTGCTGTGCGCTTTGGTTGTCCACAACGGTTGTCAAGCCGTTGGAATCCCCGCGCATCGTGTATTTGGTGTATTCGTAAGTGGTCATCAACATCGGCGCATTGACGGCAGCAGCCAGCAGAGCAGCGATAATCAGCACGCCTGTTGTTTTCAGGAAATCGAGGATTTTTTTGTTGATAATTACATAAATCAGTTCCGCAACAAAGAAAATGCCGACAATAAACATCGCGTAATACAGAATTTGCAGGTGGTTTGAGCCGATAGCCAAGCCAAGAAAGACGGCGGTGAGTAGTGCACCGAGCAGCCGTTTGCCGTTGTAAGCCAACACGATACTGCCAATGAGCGGCATAATGTAGGCAATGGTTATGGCTTTGGTAGCGTGTCCCGCCGCGATGATAATGAAATTATACGAGGCAAAGGCAAAAACGATGGAGCCGATAATGCTCAAATAGGGTTTCACGCCGAAAGCCAGCAGCAGCAAAAACCCGCCAAGCAGGTACAGAAACGCGAAAGACACCGGTCGCGGAAAATAGTTGAGAACGCTGTTCAGCACCGACACAACGGTGGTGTTGCTCGCGCCCGATATTTGATAAGACGGCATTCCGCCGAACATACTGTTTGTCCAATAGGTGTGTTCGCCGGTTTTTTCCTGAAAATCGCGTATTTCTTGTGACATTCCCAGAAAGGTTTTTGTGTCGTGCGCCTCCACTACTTTGCCCTCCATCGCCGGTGAGAAATACAGCCACGAAAGTACGGTAAACAGTACGATTGCGATAAGATACGGATAGATTTTGTTCCAGTCTGTTTTTTTCATTTTTCGGTCAAATAAAATTTACGAATAAAAAATCACGCAAAATAACACAATTTTATTCAGAAAAAACGCTTTTTGAATGAGAAAAATAGAAAAAAGTTTTTTGGAATGCAAAACAATGGAAGAACACAAATTACACAACACACACAAACTCTCACAAAACCCATTAATACAATAAATTGTATTTTATTCAAATATGATTTGTGCCGCTTTGTGTTTTTTGCGTTCTAAAAAACAGACATTAAAAGTGTTTCCTTCATAAATAATCATCATTTTGCCAATACCTCCTCTATGGCTTTTTTGAGGTGGGGAAAGTCATCTTCGGTAGGGCGTGGCGCATTCAACATAAATACTTTATGTTTTTTGTCAAACAACACATAACGAGGTATGCCATTAACTTGAAAATATTCACATAAAATTGATTTGAAGTTTTCGGAACACAGATAATGGTTGCTGCTTTGCGCATTATCTTCTTGAATGGCTTTTTCCCAACTTTTTACATTTGTATCCACCGAAAAGTATAACATTTCAACGTTTTGTTCTTTCAAATATTGGCACGTTGTTCCCGATTCTTTCATATTTTGCCGGCAGGGTGAGCACCAACTTGCCCAAAAATCAATGTACAACGCTTTCCCTTGATGTTTTTCCAAAATCGTTCTCAACGGTATTTTTTCATCACTTTCTTGCGAGCGCAAAAAAGTTTTGTCCAAAACGCTATCGGGCAACATCGCCGCATTTTTTTTGTACAGTTGTTCCGCCAACAGAATATTGGCAAGACGCGTTGAATCTTTCACTTCGTTTTTTGCTTTGGCAATAACGTTTGTCAAAAATGCTTTATGTGTTGGCAAACCCACATTAGCGTAATAGTTTATATATTTTACCAAAATCTGTTCCTTATATTTCGCAGGCGCATTCTCTTCTATATTTTGATAAATTTCTTGGGGATAGTCTGACGGATTATCTTTTACGCCAAACAAAAAACCATTTATCAAATAGCGTTCTTCCGCCAACAGAATATTGGCAAGAAACGTTGAGTCTGTCACCTCTTTTTTTGCTTTGTCAATAACATTTGTCAAAAATATTTTATGCGTTGGTAAGACTCTATAAGAGTAATAATTTATAAAGTTTGACAAAATCAATTCTTTGTATTTTGCAGGCGCATTCTTTTCTATATTTTGATAAATTTCTTGCGGATTATCTTGCGGGTTATCTGTTACGGCGAACAAAAATTTGCTTATCAAAATATCTTTATAGTCCGCATCTTTGTTTTCTATAAGAACAGCATCATCAAAATAATTTTTCGGCAGAGAAGATAAAGCACAATATTGAGGGACTGAATACAATCTTCCTGCATAACTGTTAGTAATGTCGGCGCAGGCGTAATCGTAAAATTCCTGCGAAACAGCGTTTTCTTTGCTGTATTTTTCCAAAAAAGCAAGTTCCATATCTCGCCAATTCCGACTGTTCTTTTTAAAATCAAGCGCATCAATACCTGTTCTGTACCAAACAGTATCCGGCGGCAATGCTGCTGCTCGCTGCCAATCAAAATTATAATGAGCCGCATTTTTTCCGTAGAATTTCATTGCATATCCTTTGCTGTCCGTTAAATCCAATTTTTCTACCGGCTCAATAACATAACTGACAGTATCAGCCGGATACACTGCTACTCGCTGGCTTATATATTCATTTTCTTTATAACCTGTCAAATAATAGACAGTAAATTCTTTTGGCTTAAAGTCCCATTGCAGCCCATTTTGTTGAATTTCAGGGCGTACATAATCGGAGTAATTTCCATACTTCCGCATATTGATTTCTTGAAAGATGGTATCTTTCTGCAATGGTCTAATGCTGACCTGCGCAAATAACGGCTTTGCGCATAAGGCACAAAGCAATAAAGTTAAAAATGAGATTTTTCGCATAATTTCTATGGGTTTAAGGATTTTTTTTGATACAAAACATACTAAAAAATACAGGGCAAAGTTAGTAAATTAATAAACGTAAAAAATGGAATTAAATTGTGTGCGAACAAATTTTTCAAAAAATGGAATTTCTTTTGCTTGTTTTGTTCAAAAACATTACTTTTGTCCTATTATTTTCAATTAAAAAATGAATCAGTCAAAAAAAGTAATAAAAGCGATAGAGCGATTGACGCAATACGAGTCGTTTGATAAGGTATATCATCAAAGCGTTGCAGGTCAATCAATGCCTTCCGTAAAGGCTTTGCACGAGATTGTGCTGCTGGCGCGGGCAATTCTTTTCCCCGGTTATTTCGGCGAGTTGAATACTCAAAAAGAAGTGATACCGCACCAAATCCGCGCCGATGTGATAAAACTTCACTCGCTGCTGACCGACCAAGTTCAGGCGGGTTTGTTCTTCTACTGCCCCGAACATACTTCCTGCGATGACGTTCGCCAGCAAGCGCGTGAAAAGGCAGCCGATTTCATTGATGCCTTGCCCAAAATCCGCGAGTTGCTCATCACAGACGTTGAGGCAATGTACAACGGCGACCCTGCTG